>CAURQO010000059.1:0-2673 GCA_963527165.1 uncultured bacterium | reverse complement strand
ACACCGAGAGGGTCTGGGGTTCGAGTCCCTAATCACCCACCAATTGAAATTATATTTAAAGTCCTAATTCGGGACTTTTTATTTTTATATCTCTACATATTGACTTTTTTATAATTTTGTGCTATCATATAAATATTCTAGTACCTTTCCATACTGGAAAATTTTCATGAAAGAGAGGGTTGAAATAAAATGATCAACCTTATTGCAAACCTAATTTTATTCGTTTTACGCACGCTTAACGCTGTTACTTTTGGCGTCCTTGACAATCTTGGAGTTGTTTATTCAATTCTGATTTTCGCAACACTAATTGTTTTTGTCAAGCTTGACTCAAAAATTCAAATCTGCGATTTTTGGCGAAGTTCTGGATTTTTCATTAAAACTCTCGTATTCACTGGAGTTCTATTCAACGCACTGCCCCAATGGTATCTTTGGATTATTGGTTCAATTTTAGTCGTTTTGGCTTATTTCCTAAAACCTCTAAAAACCAAAAAATCTGGAAAACCTTCCCTATTTTCGAAGCTTAAAGCTGTTGTGGTTGAAGAATATCAAGAAAGTGATTTCAAAGCGAAAACTTCAAGTGCAATCCAAAAAACGAAAAATACAGCGCAAAATGTTTCAGAAAATGGATTAGGCAAAAAACATGCAAAAAATTTGCCTCCAGTATAACCCTACAATCGCCTTGATTCAAGGCGATTATTCTTTATTTTTCAAAAAAATTAAAGCGCTTGCGTTTATTTAATATATATTACATACTTATTGACTTTTTTATAATTTTGTGCTATAATTTCAGTAGTTGACATATCATAATCAGCGGATCTGTCAATGAAGCTTAAAAATCGGGTTGTTATGAGGTATTAATCGTGCCTCAGTGTTCTTATTATTTTGGCCAAAATAATAAAAATCTAAAGGAAGGAAGGTGAATAATAATGAACACAACAAGCAGAAAAATTGAAAAACTACTAGAGGAAATTAAAAGTCTTATCGGCGACGATAAAGAATCTATAGATTGGTTTAATAAAGTTCGGTTTAACGCCTCAACTTTCGAAACTGACGAAGAAGAAATTGCATATCTTGAAGACATTTTAATAAAACTTCAAAATAGTGACGATAAAAAAATAGAAGACGCAGATGAGGCTCAAGAACTAAAAAGGGTTCGACCAAACCCTTGGCCAATAATCTCGCTACTTTTCGCCTCAGCTATTGTAGTTATCGCAATTGCTGTTACACTTTTGAATTTCTTATCTTCAAAAAAGGAAGGTTTGAGTCCAAACCCAAACTCAACAACAATTTCACAAACAATCTCTCTTCCGAAAGAAGAGTTTAAAATTATGGATTACATTGTTTCAGCAAATGAAATCAAACCAAATCCTGAAATGAAGAACCAAGAATATAAAGTATTCGCTAACGGCTCATCAAACAATTCTCTTTCAGATGAGAAAGACGTCGCGATAAAAGAAATGACCGATTACATGGCACACAATGTGTCGGCATTAAAAGAGAAGGCAATGGCTTTTGGAATCGTCAGTCAAAATACTGACGAAAAGAAATGGCTCGAAAACCGCAAGGGTCAGCTTTATTACAATAAAGAAGGCCAAGATGTTTTTTATCAAGTGAAGGCATTTCTAAATAGAAGTAAAATAACTTCAAAAGTCATGGAAGAAGGTAGTAACTATTATACTACCGGGCTAAACAAAGACAATAAAGTTGTTGTTAGTCAAAGTTCTCAAGATCTTTCTGGACAAAGATATTTGGAAGTTAAGAATCCTGAAGGTTCAACTGAAAAATATCACTACAACGTTTTGGTTTATTGTGGAAATACTGTTATGAAAAATAACAATATCCCAGGTGTATCGAAAGAAAAAATCGAAATTCCTAAACCGCAAAAGCCAAAAGATCCAGAAAGACCAAGCGAACCAAGTAAACCGAGTAAACCAAGCGAACCTTCGAAACCTTCTGAGCCGAACAAACCAAGCGAACCAAGTAAACCGAGTGAGGACAAATCGGAGCCTAAAAAACCCGAGTTAGATCCTGCAAACCAAGGAAAAGCTCCAATTGGCGGAGGTAAAAACGATGGTTCATCAAACGGTTCAGAAACTCCAAAAGCGAGTCTTCCTGAAAAATATGTAGCGCCATCTTCGCAAAACTCTTCTTCAAGATCAACCGCTCCATCACAAGATGCTCGTGTTAGCGAGCCATCTCAATGGAGTGGAGCTGGAAAGATAACAGATTCCAACGGCACTACAACAGTAACCGATAATGGGTCTGTGACCACCCCAGATGGTCGGAATTATAGCGGATTAACAAATCCAAGCTCAGTTCCACCAGTAGAATCTGGAGCAAATGGAAGTAGTTATCGGGAGACCGAAGCTTCAAGTTCTGCTAACTTTGCAAATAGCTCAATGTCTGAGCCTGCGATTGACGATTAGCACTTTTCGAAAGTTAAAACTTTCAAATTTTACGCTGGGCGGTTTCAGCCGCCCGGCTTTACATTAATATCTCATAATAACCCGATTTTAAGTTTTAACAATTCGGCATGCGAAGAAAAATAAAATATTGACAAACAGAATTATGATATTGAATTAATAATAAATTCTAATAAGTGGAGATTAGAAGGGAGAAAAATGAGGGACCAAATGAAAAAACTCATTAATTTTATTAAAAACCATTCAATAA
>CAURQO010000058.1:0-2713 GCA_963527165.1 uncultured bacterium | reverse complement strand
CGGTAGTACATTTTATATTGATTTAAATCGTTCAGGACAGTTGAGTTTGTTGTGAAAAAAATTTTAATTATTGAAGATAACCGGATTTTGGCGGAAAATTTTGAACGAATCTTGCGCTCAAATTTCAGTATTTTGAAAGCGAATTCTGCGCAAAAAGCAATTTTACAGATTGATAAAAATCTGCCTGATTTAATTTTGCTTGATATTTTGCTTGAAGGGCATTCGGCATTCGCGCTTTTGAACGAGCTTCAAAGTTATGCTGATACTTCTAAAATTCCTATTGTAATTTGTTCTGATTTAGCGAGTGAGCTTGATTTTGAAAGTCTTAAACCTTTCAATATTCGGCATATTTTTGATAAATCGCAAGTTCACCCACAAGAATTACGCAAAAAAATCAAGGGAATTTTAAATGAATGATTTACGCAAAAAAACGCTTGCAATCGTTTTGCGCAGAACCGATTTTAGTGAGGCGGATCGGATTTTAACACTTTTAACACCCAAAGGTAAAAAAACCGCAATTGCGCGAGGTGTTCGAAGGCCGAAATCTAAATTAGCTGGCGGAATTGAGTTTTTTTCGTTAAATGAGGTAGTTTTGATTGAGGGGAAGAGTGAGATGAAAACGCTTTCTTCAGCACGAATGTGTGAATTTTTTGGCGAAATTTTGAAGGATTTCGAAAGAACCGAATTTGCTTATTATGCAATTAAAAAGATTTCGGGGCTTTGCGAACAGATTGAGAGCGGTGATTTTTTTGAAATTTTATTAATAATTTTTCGAAGTTTAAATAATTCTGATATTGACTTAAACCTAATAAAAAAATGGTTTAATTTTAAGGTGGCTGAATTTTATGGTGATGAAATTAATCTTGAAAGTGATAAAAATGGCAAACCCCTACAAGCAGACTTGAATTATAGTTTTGATTTTTATGACAAGGTTTTTTTGGAAGACACTAATGGTGAGTTTGGTGCGAATGATATTAAATTTTTGCGACTAATGGTTTCGAGTGAACCAAAAATTATTTCGAAAATCAAAGGTTGTGATATTTTTTTGAATAAAGTTACAGATATTATTCGATCATTGCAATAAAAATATTGATAAAATTGCACGATGGTGTTGTTTTTTGTATATGGGAAAAGATTTTTTAGTTTGTAAAAGTTTATAGTTGACTCAAAAAAAAAATGATACAATTGATTTAAACATAAGTGTTTTATATTATTAAAAAGGGAGAAATAAAATGAAATTTAAAAATAAAATATTAATTTTTATTCTTGCAGTATTGTTCTCGGTGGTGAGCTTTAGTTCTTCGACTTTTGCTGCTGAGGATATTACAAGCCGTTTAAAGATTGAGCCTAAAAGTATTAAAAATAACGGACGCGAGTGGTCTATTGATATTTCTGGCCAGAATGCTAAAGAAGGGGATTGGGTAACTTTTCGCGCTGAAAATGTATCTATAATACCAGGGGGGAAGAGTAGATATTAAATATAATAATGAAAAGATCGGTGAAGCTTTAGTTAATAAAATTTATAGCAATGGAGGTGATTTAAATAGTTCTAGCATTGTTAGAGATGATGAAAATGCAAGGCCTGGGGCTATTATTTGGCAGGGTAAAATTGTTTTCAATAAGAATATTGAAAAATATGCTAATTTTAATACCTCTATCCTGAATAATAGTGTTAATTATTTCTCATATGTAAATCGTGAAACTACTGTAGAAACTAAGATTATTGGTAGTACTACTCTAAAAGGTGAAGATGTTAAATTAGCAAAACAACCTTTGATAAATATAAATAAAACTAGTGCTATCTCTAGTGCTGGACAATTTATTTCTAATAACGGTAGCTCTTCTTTTGGTCCGACTGTAATTAATTCTAAGAATAATCCTATTAAATCTGGTACTATAGTTAAAATCAGTATGAGTAAAGATTCTTCGATCCGTTTCGATGATAAAACTTACCCTATCGGGTCAACTGTGCGGTTGTCAAAGCTAGGCGAAAGTATCTTTACCTCGACTCCAGTAAATAAATACGGTGTATATTTTACTGGTGGGCCAGGTATAGAATTAAAAGTTGTTTCTCGCTCTGAAACTGAGTTAGTACTTAAAGTATCTAAAGATATGCCCGCTACTGATGGAATCTATAGATCTGGTGTTACTTCTGTAAAAATCGTAGATGGTTCGCATGTAAAGAATAATAAAGTTACTAATATTAAACATACTGTTGAGCTTGTCTCTCCAGATGGAAATACTATAGACAAGAAAGACTTTAATGTGGCTATACCGATTCTTGGTAGTAAAGTAGAAACCTATGCTAAAATTCTCAAACCTGAAGTAAAGCCACGAAATCCTGCATCAACTCCAGCTCATCAGCAACCGGCTACTGAATTATCAAAGGATGAAGCTTCGGAAGCGAAAGTTAAAGCTCCAAATACTGGTTTCGAAAAATCTCAAAATTTAATTATTCCAGCTTTTTCTATTTTGGGCGTGGTCACCGTATTGTTTTTTCGAAAAAAATCAAAATTAAAGTTATAATTTTATAACAATTTTAAGGAAAAGCTCTCGAAAAAAGGGAGCTTTTTTGATATAATGGTTAAAAGAGTATACGGAGGAAAAATGAAGAACGAAGACTTAATGGACAGAATTGTTAGCCTTGCAAAACGCCGCGGTTTTATTTGGCAGGGTAGTGAAGTTTATGGTGGAATGCGCGGAACTTGGGATT
>CAURQO010000057.1:0-2852 GCA_963527165.1 uncultured bacterium | reverse complement strand
TGTCGCTTAACTGTTCCAGCAAAACCTTTACCTTTGCTTGTTCCAGTTACATCAACAATGTCTCCAAGCTCAAAAGCTTCAACATTGATTTTTGCGCCAACTTTTACATCCGCAGGGATTTCGTCAACGCGGAACTCACGAATATGCTTCGGAGTTACCTCTGCTGGTTTTGTATGTCCAGCCACGGCCTTGCTCAGGTTCTTACCCTCACCAAATGCCACTTGAACTGCATTGTAACCATCTGTTTCAATAGTTTTAACCTGAGTCACAGTTACAGGGCCAGCTTGAACGAGCGTAATTGGTGTAACAACGCCGTCTTCACCGATGATTTGGGTCATACCAATTTTGGTACCGAGAAGTGTTTTCATTTCACTTATGCTCCCAATTATTTTAATATTAGTAAACTTTCCACGATTAAAGCTTGGCATTCACGCGGTTTCGAAATCGGGTTTTCCCTGTTACGACCCTCGTATAGCCAAGTTTTATATTTACGTAAATAAAGTTCACTAATCATTCTATCACAAATATCTCTAAAAATCAAGAGTTTTAAACTCAAAATTATTTCGAAAATCTCATCACAACCGAAAAGCTTGTTTTGAACTTTTTAGTTTTTACTATTCGCTCATTTTTAGCTGAAATTGTACTACATGTTTCTTCCGCAAGTTTTTTCGCAATTGCCAAACCCAAACCATAACCTTCTGTGCGATTATTACAACTTCGAACCTTATCGCAACGATAAAATCGATCAAAAAATCTATTCAGGTCCTCTTGTGGAATTTCATTCGAAAAATTCAAAACTTCCAAAACTGCCTGTCGATTTTGCCGAAAAATCTTCACCTCAATAGGCTCTTTTGAAGTATTGTATTTTAGTGCATTATCAATCAAAATCATCGCCATTTCATCGATTGCCGTTTCGTTATTATGGACGATAAAATCTTTTCCACCTTCAAAAATAATTCGTTTTTCCGCATCTGGAAATTTCGAAATTCGTGCCTTAACAATTTCATTCAAATTAACTGCCGAAAGTGGAATTCCATTATCGATTGTCGAAAGATTTAAAAGCATTTTCACCATTGCAGTTAAGCTTCTCGCCTCTTCTAAATTACTTTCAAGAATCTCACGAAAATCATCTTTCGAAGCATTTTTATCTTTCAAAATCATCTCAGTTTCAAGCTGAATTGCAGCTAAAGGTGTTCGAATTTCGTGGCTCGCATTCGAAACAAACTCCGACTGCAATCTGTGAGCTTTTTCAAGCGGCTCCAAAGCTCGTCTTGCCAACCAAAAACTGCCGATTCCGCCAGCCAAAAGAATCGAAAAGTCTAAAATTAAAATTGCCTCAGTAATTTGTTCGCCAGCCCGCCGATTTCTTGCGGTGATGATTTTTTCGCGAATTTCATCTGTTCCGTAAATACTTTTATCTTTCGAAAATATCATTTCATTTGAGGTTGAAATTTCCATATTATTTGTATTTATCGAATAAAAAATTACAATATTAAAAATACCCACAATAACCAATAAAATCAAAAAATATAGCATCGAAAGGCTAAAATGCGCGCTTCGAAAAATATCGCCACCAAATTTCAAATGTTTTTTATTCTTCATCAATTTTATACCCCAAGCCACGAACAGTTTTAATTAGTTTATTTTCGAAAGGTTTATCGACTTTTTCACGCAAATAACTAATATAAACTTCAATGTTATTCGGTAAAATGTCTGCATCATAATCCCAAACATGCGCAATAATTTGCTCTTTCGAAACTGGTCGCCCAGCATTTCTCGCCAAATATTCCAAAAGTGAAAATTCTTTATTTGTAAGTTCAATTTTTTGATTATTTCGAAGAACTTCGTGCGTGTTTAAATCTAACGATAAGTCTGCAATTTTTAGAATAGTTTCAGCTTGGGTTTGTGGCCTTCGAAGTAAAGCTCGAACGCGTGCTAGGAGTTCATCTAAAGCAAAAGGTTTCGTTAAATAATCATCCGCACCACTATCTAATCCTTCAGTTTTATCACGAATTTCGCCCAATGCAGTCAAAAGCAAAATTGGTACAGTTTTCCCTTCTTCACGGAGCTTTTTAGTTAAACCCAAACCGTCATAATCCCCCGGAATCATTCTATCCAAAATCAATAAATCATAATCAATCATTCCGGTCATCGCATAAGCATCCGTCCCATCGTGTGAAATATCCACTGCATATTTTTCGTTTTTCAAAGCTCGACCAAGCGCACGCGCAATCTTTCGTTCATCTTCAACAATCAAAATTCTCATATATAATTATTTTATCACGCTTTACTTAAAAAATCCTGAAAATTTATTTAAAAAAGAAAAGCCCCAAAATGAGGCTAAGTAAGATAGCAAACTATCTCATAAGAAATTTGCGACGAGATCTTTTCTGGTTCGAATTTATAAACTTTTTGAGTTCATGTTTGAAAAATCCAACATAATATCCAAAAGGGGTTGATGGACTAATTTCGAAAAATATGTCAGATCCACTATGTAAAAAAATAGTTCCGATTCTATCATCGTCCAATCTACTAAAAAAAGCTATATATCCATATAGAAAATTATATTCCATTGAATATTCTTCACCGTCAAAGGATATCAAGGTTCCTCTGCTATAAATATTTTCAACTTCATCATCGAAAGACTTTTCAAATATCTTTATTAAAACATCCTCGCTAAATCTCATAATGTTCTACCTCCAAAAAAATTTTGATTTTGAAAATCTTTTAGATTATACCACTTTTTAAAATAAAAGTCAAGAGCTATTCTTTTTCGAACAGCTCTTGTTAATTTTTTAAGCTAATTTAAGCAATTTTCTTTTTCGAAAAAATACTTTTGAGATTTACTTTTG
>CAURQO010000056.1:0-3074 GCA_963527165.1 uncultured bacterium | reverse complement strand
ATTTCGAAACTTGGCGAGCACGTTTTGCGAACCGATATTCAAGTGCAGAAGAATTCGAAAAGGATTTCGCAAAGCGTTTACCGGAAGCAATTTCTTCGCTAGAACAAGCGCTCGAAGTGCCATATTTTCACTTTATTTTGAATGATGATTTTCGAAACACGGCGCGAATTATTGATCAAATTATACACCAAGATGTTGAGTTTAATTATAAAGATATCGAAGTTCGTGTACGAGCAAGAAAACTTTTGGAAGATATCAAGAGTAAGTTTTTAGAACTGCAAAAATAACCCAAAAGAAAAACCCGCATTTTTTGCGGGTCTAGAAGAGTTATGGTCTGTATATAACAGCCTTGTCCGTTTTTTCATCAATATTTATCTTTGGTCCTGCGACCAATACATTTTTTATAAATACTGAATATGAACCGTATGGACCACTAGTAAAATATTTATCTGTTAAACCATTCTCGGCATCAATCTCCCACCCTTTTGGTAGTATTAAATTACGAAAATCTAAAGCACTGAATAATACTAAATAACCTTCATGTTTAGCACTTATCCCGAAAACCATTTTTATTTTAGGGTTTAATTGCATCATTTCTTTTCTCTTGAGGTTAGCCATTTTTCTCACTTCTCTTCCGCTCTTATTAGCGAAAGCCTTTCAAATTTATTTTGGCGGTTTTCATTCCCGCGGGCAAGCTTTCAGGCATTGAAAACCCATCTGCGGAAATGAAAATCTAGAAAAATGAATAGATAATATTCCAGACAACTCTTCTTTAAAATTTACTTCTTAGTAATCACTAAGACTTTGTAATTATAGCATAAATACAATAAAAAGTCAAGCGTTTTGTAAAAGCCGTTTTAAAACGTAAAAAATACAAAATTAGCACTCTATTGACCTAAGTGCTAATTTATGATAAACTAAAAGTATGAATATTACACCGCGACAAACGCAGATTTTGGTTGCAATTATTGAACAGTATGCCGAAGTTGCCAGCCCGGTTGGTAGCGTGACTTTGGCAAAACTTTTTGGCGTTTCGAGTGCGACAATTCGTTTAGAAATGTCTAAACTTGAAGATTTGGGGTTAATTACACAACCACACACTTCAGCGGGGCGAATTCCAACTGATAAAGGCTATCGTTTTTATGTTAATCGTTTAACTGAGCAAAATGAAAATGAACAATTATTGTTGAATTCGAATAATTCTAAAGATAATTTTTCGCGCGGTTTTCGGGCAATTTCTTCGCGCGTTTCTGCACAGAATAATCGCGCTGATCAAGCGATTCGCTCGGCGGTGGATTCTTTGGTTGAACTGACCGGGAATCTTGGGTTAGCAACAATCGGTGATCAGCTTTACATAAACGGAATTTATAATCTTTTTTCTCAGCCGGAGTTTGAAAGTGGTGAGGCGGTTCAATCTGTTGCGCAACTTCTTGACAATCTTGATCCTTGGCTACGTGAAGTCGCACCAAATGAACCGTTAAATGTTTATATTGGTAGCGAAAATCCAATTGGTAAAAGTTCGGGCGCAAGTTTGATTATTTCGAAATTTGAAAGTCCATTTTCAGAAAATTCTTACATTGGAGTTCTTGGGCCAACTCGCCAAAATTACGGAAAAGTAGTGCGATTAGTTCAAAAAACTGGTGAATTTTTAGAAGAGATATTATAGTTTAAGGAGAGATAATGAATATTTTAGTGATAAATGGCCATCCGGATAAAAAGAGTTTTAGCGCATCTATTTTTAATGAAATTATAGAAAACCTTAATAAAGAAAAGCATAAAATTGAAACTCTAAATCTTGCGGAAATGAAATTCGATCCAGTTTTACGTTTTGGCTATCGGGAGCGAATGGAAGAAGATGCTGAAATTATACGTTCGCAAGAATTGATACGGTGGGCGGATCATTTAATTTTCATTTATCCAATCTGGTGGAGCTCGATGCCAAGCCTAATGAAAGGTTGGATTGATCGAGTTTTTACCCCAGGAGTTGCCTATTCTTCGAATCGAAAAGGAATCTTTATTCTTAATTTTATAACGGGTAGACAATTTAAAAAGCTTCTCAAAAATAAAACTGCTGATATAATTACGACATCTCAAGGTCCAGGTTGGTGGTATAAAATTTTTAGTGGAAGTATTAGCGTACCGGACAGTTATGGAATTGCTGTTCTAAAAAGTGCAGTATTAAATCATTGTGGTATAAAAACCAAAAAAGTTATTAATTTGGGAAATATGAATCGTGATTCAAATACGTTGAATATTAGAAAAAAGTTTCTAAAGAAAATTGCAAACTATGCAAGTAATATTTAAGGAGGAAAAATGGAAGAGAATAATTTGAAAAAAAAGCAAGAAATTTTAAAAGGCGAGAAAAAAGACGGATTTTTTAAAAAAGATTCTAAGATGGAAAAACTGCACGCAGAAAATTTAGAGCTAAAAAACGATCTACAACGCACGCGTGCTGATTTCGAGAATTATCGCAAAAATGTTGAAAGTCGAGTTTCTGGTGCACAAAAATTGGGTGAGAAAAAAGCAGTCTTGGCGTTGATTCCGATGGTTGATGATATTGAAAGAGCGATTTCGCATTTGCCAGAAGATTTAGTAAAAAATGCTTGGGCGCAAAATGTTGTAAAAATGAGCAAAAATTTGGAAAAAAATCTTTCGAAAATGGGAGTTGTTAAAATTGATTCTTCGAAAGGTGTTACTTTTAATCCTGAACTTCATGAAGCGATTCAGTTTGATGAAGAATCGGAAGGAGAAGAAGAAGTTATTGTTGAAGAGCTTCGAGCTGGCTATACTTTAAAGGGTGAGATTTTGCGGGCCGCAATGGTTAAAGTCGGACGAAAGTAATTTTATTGTTGACAGAATATGATTAATGTGATATTATTATAAACGTTGATCCGTTTCGCCTTATTCTAGAAGGTTGTGACTCGCGGGTTAACTACCCAATATAATTATTTTTTAAAATTAGAGTCAGTATTTTTTCTTTTATTTGGGGAAACTTCCTCCTAGGAACCGTCTAGTATTAGGCGGTTTTTAATTTTAAAAACTTTAAAATTAAGCATAAATATGATAAAATATAA
>CAURQO010000055.1:0-3240 GCA_963527165.1 uncultured bacterium | reverse complement strand
TCACAATCTTAAACTTTTTACCGCCTTCAGCAAGCTCTCGCGTATTATCAACATGTGGTCCGCCGCAAATTTCAACGCTAAACGGCGCCTCATTTTCAGCTTTCATCGTATAAACTTTTACCGTTTCGCCATACTTATCGCCAAAAACACCAATCGCTTTCAACTCATTTAGCGCATAATCGGTTGGACATTCCGCCCAAGAAACCTCTAAACCTTTCGAAATTTGCTCATTAACTACATCTTCAATATGCTTTTTCTCTTCTTCGGTTAGTTTCCTATCAAAAGTAAAGTCGAAACGCAATCGCTCAGCATTAATATTCGAACCTTTTTGTGAAATTTGTCCTTCAAACATATTGTGAAGTTCAGCATTCATCAAGTGAGTTGCAGTGTGAAGTTTTCGGTGTTCAAGAGTTTGACCTTCAAGACCACCCTTAAACTTGCCTTTCGAAGCCGTCTGCGAGCGTTCGCGTTGCTCTTTCATTTTAGTATTAAATTCTTCCTGCCAATTTTTCGAAAGCGGAATTTCACGACGAATTGCCTCCTCAGTTGAAAGTTCAAGCGGAAAACCAAAAGTATCATAAAGTTGGAATAGCTCAACACCAGTTAATCCATCTTTTGCAAACTTTTCAAGCTCGTGCAAACCTTTTCGAAGCGTTCGACGGAAAGCTTTTTCCTCTTTAACCATAACAGCAATAATCTCATCGGATTTCGAAGCAACTTCAGCATAATCTGGGGCGTAGATATCAACAATAACTGGAATAATTTGCTCAACAAAATTATCTTCAACACCTAAATCAAAAGCTTTTGCCATTGCGCGACGAATAAACTTGCGCATTACATAACCCTGTTCCTTATTCGAAGGCACACAACCATCGACTGCCAAAAATGTTGCACTTCGAAGATGATCCGCAATCACGCGCATCGAAGCGGTATTTTTGTTGTAATTTTTACCGCTAATTTCTTCAAGCTTTTCAATAATTGGCTTCATTAAGCTAATCTGAAAAACGTCTGGGTTGTCAATTTTTGCCGCAGCAATCCGCTCTAAACCACCACCAAAGTCAACATTTTTATTTTCAAGTGGCTCGAAAGATCCATCTTCAAGTCGTCGATATTGCATAAAAACTTGATTTCCGATCTCCATAAAACGACCGCTATCACTTGCAGGATGCGCTTCACCAAAACTTGAGTCATGATTTTCTTCACCAAAATCGTAAAATACTTCTGAATCTGGACCACACGGATCACCAATCGGCGTAGAATCCAAACCGCCACCACGACTCCACCAGTTTTCTTTATCATTATAGAAGAAAATTCGACCACCTTGAAGCCCAAGCTTATCACCATTTTCCGCAGTATCAAGCTCAATAATTTTCGCATCAATTCCCTTTTCAGCAAAAACCTTTCGCCAAATTCCAGCCGATTCGTCATCACGAGGAATTCCATATTTTTCACTACCAATAAAGCACGAAACATAAATTTTTGAAGCATCAAGACCAACTACATCTGTTAGAAAATTAAAAAACTGCCTAATTTGTTGCTCTTTAAAATAATCACCCAAAGACCAATTTCCAAGCATTTCGAAAAAAGTTGTGTGACGATTATCGCCAACATCGTCAATATCTTGCGCGCGCAGACAAGTCTGACTATCCGTTAAACGTACGCCTTTTGGATGATTTTTACCCAAAAGATACGGCAAAAGTGGTTGCATTCCACTACCAGTAAAAAGTGTTGTTGGGTCGTCTTTCAAGATTAAAGAAGCCCTGTCAATAATTTCGTGACCATTTTTTTTACAAAATTCTAAATAAGCTTTTCGGATTTCTTGTGCATTCATACACACCATCTTATCATATTTTCGCAAAAAAATAAACAGGCCAGCACTAAACCAACCCGCTTAATTTTATTGAAATGCTAATAAATATGCGATATATCCAGCTCCTGCACCAAGGAGTAAAATTGCAATTATTGCCCAAACAACACCCCAACCAGATTTTTTCCTATGTTTAACTGGCGCAGAATATTCATCACTTGAAAGAATTGGTGCTGACATTTTTGCCCGACGAAGCTCTTTTGTTATTGCAGGTTTTTGCACTACTTTTTGAACATTCGAAGCATTTAGCGAACGAAATTCGAAACTTTTTGACTGATCTTGGCTCTGATTAATTCCAAGTGGTCTTTTTTCAATCTGTGGATTTTGCACAAACGGCGTTTTCGGTTTTTCAGCCTCATCAATTGATTGAATTATTACCTTTTCAGTAGATTCTTCTAACTTCTCTTCTTTAACAGATTTTTCTTCCTCAACTTCAACGATATTTATTTTTTTCTCAGTTTTAAGTTCTTCAACTTCTGCCGACTGAGTTTTAGACCTCATTTTAACTTCAATTTTTGAATCTTCTTGCTCAATTTCAGGTTTTTTTGGTTCTTCTTTTTGAATTTCCTCAATGCCATGAATTGGCTCAATCACCTTCGAACCAATACTTTTCGAACTTGAAATTTCAGGCATAACTTTCTCCGGCTCTTCTACTGGCAAATCCGCAAAATTCGAAATCATTGATTGGCGCTCAGGAACTTCAACCGCACGTTCTCCATGAAAAACTCGCAATTTATTTTCATCTTCACCGATTCGATAAACTCCTGCATAAAAATCAGCACGGCTCGAAACTACTGGTTTTTCTTCAACCTTCAAATCTGATTTAATCTCAGGAATTTCTTTTTTAACTTCCGCAACCCCAACCAATTTTTTCTCATTTTTTGGTGAAATCTTTTTTCGAATTGGTGAATTTTCAAGTTTTTTCGCACTTCTGACCAACTTCTCTCCACCATAAGTTTCCAAAATTGGACTTTCGAAAGCAATTTTATCTTCTTTCACCAAAAAAGGGGCACCAAAATTATCTCGATGATGTTCTGGCGGAACTAATGTACTAAAATCATCCAAAATTCGAACTTTAGGCTTTCCAGAAATGACTTTCTTCTCATTTTTTTGTTTTTCACTAACTTTTTTAATATTTCGAATTTGTTTTTTTTCATTATTTTGATGAAGCTGACTTGCCGACTGTGGAGCTTTTCGTGCAAAAACTATCCGCTGTTGCTCTCGAGAATGTTCAATTTGGTTTTCGATCTTCGAAAAAACCTCGTTATTTTTCTCCTGAGAGCTTGGCACAACACCATTCTCAAGATAACTTCCAACCGCTTTATCTAATTCTTCAAAATCTATATCTCGCATATTTTTCCTTTTATTTTTTT
>CAURQO010000054.1:0-3381 GCA_963527165.1 uncultured bacterium | reverse complement strand
TAAGCGGTCGTTTGCAGCAACGAACTTGGCAAGATAAAGATACTGGCAAAAATCGTAGTGCAATCGATGTTGTAGTTGAAGAATTTAGTTTTATTAGTGACGGAAATCGTGGAGGAAGCTCTGCTGCTTCAGCCTCTAAAACACAAGAGCCAACAGTTAGTGAAGATTTTTCAGATGAACCAATTGATCTATCGGATATCCCATTCTAATTTTAAGGAGTAAAAAATGGCTAAACGATTTAAACGAGAAATACCAGCGTATTTTGATTATCGAGATGTTAAAACTTTGCAAAAATTTGTCAACATTTATGGTCAAATTGAGCCAGCTACAAAAACTGGGTTGAGCGCTAAGCAACAACGACAATTGACGGTAGCTATCAAGCGCGCACGTCACTTGGCTTTGTTGGCATTCGTAACGAATGCGTAATTGATTTTCGAATCTTCCTTGCTCAAATGGTGGGGAAGATTTATTTTTTAATTTAAAGGAGGAAAATGTACCAACCAACAGATTTAAAAAAAGGTGTAGTTTTTCAGCTTGATGGTCAGCCATACCGCGTGGTTGAATATAACCAAAAAGTTGTCGGTCGAGGCGGAAGTATCGTGAGTTTGAAAATTAAAAATCTTATCACTGGCGCGCTTCTACCAAAGACTTTTAAAGGTCAAGATAAAGTTGAACCAGCCGAAGTTTCGAATAAAAAAGTTCAGTATCTTTATAATGATGGTGAAGATTTTCATTTCATGGATCCAGAAACTTTTGAGCAATTTCAGCTTTCAAAAGATATTATCGATGATGCTGCTGGATATCTAAAAGAGGCTGATGAGCTAAACCTTCAATTTTTCGATGGTAAAGTTATTAATGTTGAGCTTCCAAAAAATGTTTGGCTAAAAGTTGTTTATACTGAAAATGTTGTAAAAGGTGACACAACTTCAAGCGTTTTGAAAGATGCAGAACTTGAAACCGGAATCGTCGTTAAAGTCCCAGCATTTATTAAGGAAAATGATGTTATCTCGGTCGATACTTCAACAGGAGAATATAGAGAGCGACAAAAATAAGTAATTGCTCGCAAAATAGGTTGAATTTTTAAAAGATTCGACCTATTTTTATTGTATAAAAAAGTTGCACAATATTGAAAAAGTAGATTTTAAAGGTGTTTTGTGGTATAATAGCGTTATGAAAATAAGACTTGATCATCTATTGGCGCAAAAGAAAATGGTGAATAGCCGCTCTCAGGCGGAGAGCTATATTAAGCTCGGTAAGGTTTTGGTTGATGGGATTGTTCAAAAAAAACCAGGTTTCTTTGCGGGTGCTGATTCTGATATTAAAATCCTTCAAGATATCCAATATGTTTCTCGTGCTGGAATGAAGCTTGAAAGTGTAGCGAAGCTAATAAAGCTTAATTTTAAAGAAAAGATTGTTTTAGATGTAGGATCAAGCACTGGCGGTTTTACTGATTATGCTCTTCGAAATGGAGCAGATAAAGTTATTGCTGTTGATGTTGGCACAGATCAAATGGACCCATTTCTAAGGTTGAATAAAAAAATTGAACTACATGAAAAAACAGATATTAGAAATTTTAAAACTGACCAAAAAATTGATATTGTTGTTATTGATGTGAGCTTTATATCAATAAAGGAAATACTTCCGAGCGTTTGCAGACTTTCTAATATTAATACAAAAATCGTTGCAATGGTTAAACCGCAATTTGAAGCTGGGAAAAATGGAACAGTTAATGGTGTTGTAAAAAATAATTCATATAGACGAAAAATACTTCAAGATTTTGAAAAATGGTGTCGTATAAATAATTTGTTCATAGAGAATAAGCGAGATAGTGAAGTTAAAGGTTCAAAAGGCAATCAGGAGCGATTCTATATTTTGAAGAAAATATACTAATAAATGAAACATTAAAAATACCGCACAATATAAAGGCGGTATTTTTTGATTAAACATTGAATCTGAACTCAACAACATCATCGGGCGACATTATATAAGTCTTACCCTCGGTTCGAACTTTTCCGTTATTTTTTGCGGCAAGTTCGCTACCAGCTTCCACTAAATCATTGAAATTAACAATTTGTGCAGCAATAAAACCTTTTTCGAAATCTGTATGAATTACGCCAGCGGCCTGCGGGGCAGTCCACCCTTTCTTAATAGTCCATGCATGAACTTCTTTTGGCCCAGCAGTCATATAGCTTTGTAATCCTAGTGTATCATAGGCTGCGTGAATCATTTGATTTAACCCAGTTTCTTGAACGCCGTAGCTCTCGAGTAAATCTTTTGCATCTTCCTCGCTCAATCCTTTTAGCTCTTCTTCAAGCTTTGCGCAAACGAAGATCGATTTTGCTGGAGCAGCTATTTTCGAAAGTTCTTCTTTTTTACTCTTATCTATGAGGGTTTCTTCATCAACATTGAAAGCATAGATGACAGGCTTTGCGGTTAGTAAATGTAAATCTTTTATTGCTTCGTAGTCCAAATCTTCAATATTTGAAAGAACAATGCCAGATTGAAGTTGTTCAATTAATTTGTTCAAGTATTCAACCTGTTTTTTAAGAGCTGGTTTAGATTTTGCTTCTTTTTGAAGTTTAGGTAAGCGGTTTTCGATAGTTTGAATATCGGCTAAAATTAGTTCAGTATTAATAACTTCGATATCATTTTTTGGATTAACCTCGTTCGATACATGTACAATATCATTGTTTACGAAAGCTCTTACGATATGAATGATTGCGTCGCACTGGCGGATGTTGGCTAGGAATTTATTTCCTAAACCTTCGCCTTTCGAAGCGCCAGCAACAAGCCCGGCAATATCAACAAAAGTTACAGTGGCTGGAATAATTTTTTGTGAACCATAAATCTCGGCCAATTTATTTAGACGAGCGTCAGGAACTGGAACAATTCCAGTATTTGGCTCAATTGTGGCGAAAGGGTAATTTGCTACTAAAATATCATTATTTGTTAAAGCGTTAAATAATGTTGACTTACCAACATTTGGTAGTCCAACAATTCC
Source organism: uncultured bacterium (assembly GCA_963527165.1). Taxonomy (GTDB): domain Bacteria; phylum Patescibacteriota; class Saccharimonadia; order Saccharimonadales; family Saccharimonadaceae; genus Nanogingivalis. The sequence continues at coordinate 380 of CAURQO010000054.1, read as the reverse complement.
AATTGATAAACTCATAAAATCTCCTTTTAAAATCTTTATATATTTTATCACAAATTAACCTAAATTGAAAACTAAAAACTTCAAAATAAAGCATAAAAAGCTTGATTTTTATATCGCGTTTATGTTAAAATATATGCATGATTAATATTAAAGGTGTGGGCGATTTCTTCTCGTTAGACATTGGAACGAATGCGATTCGTGCTGTCCAGCTTTCGAAAGCTGGGGAGAATTCTTGGAATTTAGTTGGCCTTGGTTATACACAGGTTGACCCTCAATTAGTTTTGAGTAATTCCGATGAAAGTCGTCATCGTTTGGGGGAAATTATCTCAACGATGATCGGGCAGAGCGATATTAAAACAAAAAATGTAGCGATTAGTCTT
>CAURQO010000053.1:0-3490 GCA_963527165.1 uncultured bacterium | reverse complement strand
TTAAAATCAAATTAGCCCAAATTTATCGGGCTAATTATTTTATTCTTCAGTTTTTTCTTCGCTTGGAGTTTCTTCGATAAATTCTTCACCACGAATTTTCGCTCGAACTTTTGCGTCAATTTCAGCCATTATATCTGGATTTTCAAGCAAATATCTCTTTGCATTTTCGCGACCTTGACCAATATTTTGATCATTATATTTATAAAACGCACCAGACTTGCCTAAAATTTCATGCTCAACCGCTAGATCCAGAATATCACCAGTTTTCGAAATCCCCTCGTTATACATAATGTCAAATTCAGCAACTCGAAATGGTGCAGCAATCTTATTTTTAACAATCTTTACTTTTGTACGGTTTCCGATCACATCATCACCATTCTTAATTTGCGCAGTTCGCCGGATATCGGCACGCACCGACGCATAAAATTTAAGCGCATTACCACCAGTTGTAGTCTCAGGATTGCCAAACATCACACCAATTTTCATTCGAATTTGGTTAATAAAAATCACAGTTGCTTTTGATTTGTTAATAATTCCAGTAAGTTTTCGAAGCGCTTGTGACATTAATCGAGCTTGAAGCCCCATATGTGCATCGCCCATATCACCATCAATTTCAGCTTGTGGAACAAGCGCGGCAACAGAGTCAACAACAATCAAATCAACTGCATTTGAACGTACTAAAGTTTCAGTAATTTCAAGTGCCTGTTCACCATTATCCGGCTGCGCAACAAGCAGATTCTCAGTATCAACACCGAGTTTCTTCGCGTAAGCTGGATCAAGTGCATGTTCTGCATCAATAAAGGCCGCAGTTCCACCTTGCTTTTGAATTTCAGCAATCGCATGAAGTGTTAAAGTGGTTTTTCCTGAACTTTCTGGTCCGTAAATTTCAATAATTCGTCCTTTTGGATAACCGCCACCAAGTGCAATATCTAAACTCAAACACCCTGAAGGAAGAAGTTCAACATCAACCTTATGATTTTCACCAAGCTTCATAATTGAACCATCACCGAACTGTTTCGAAATTTGCGCAATCGCCAAATCTAATGCTTGTTTTTTACCATTTTCTGCCATTTCAATATCTTTTTTTGCCTTAGCCATAAAATAATTCTCCCTTTAAATAGTATTTATATTTTAACACTTTTCAGTAAAATGTTCAAGGTTATTTTTAAAAAATAAAAAGGCCCAAAATGAACCTTAAAAAAATTAAAAAACTATCGCACCCTTCTGTTTTGCTAATTTTATACGAGCTTCTTTTATAATTTCAGTTTGGATTGCAGCTAATTTTTTATTAGTCATAGTACCAAATCTTTGGTCTAATTCTATAATATTAACGCAAGCCGTATTACCATTAGCATCTATACCGATAGGAAATTCAATCATTTTATTCACCCCTTAATTTTACTTTACTATTTTTCAAAATAGTAATAAACAGATTTTATCATAAATTTATAACAAGTTCAAACATATTAGACCAAAAAAATAAATTATGATATAATAAGAATGTATGAAGAAAAAATCCGGTTTTACAGTTATTGAAATCTGTGTTGTAATTGCTTTTTTGATTTTAGTTGGTATAATTTTTACAATGCAACGTTTCGAACTGCTTTCGATTCAGCGTGATCAAATTCGAAAACTTTCAATCAACGAAATTTATTACAATCTTGAAGAAGTTTATTACAAAAAGAACGGCTATTTCCCTGAAAAAATCGATGAGAATGCAATCAAAGGAATTGAACCAAATCTTCTCACCGACCCTTCTGGAATTTTAATCAACGAAGAGCATTCTGAATATCGATACGAACCAACTGAATGCGAAAACGGTAAATGTAAAAAATTTACAATTCGCACAAAACTAGAAAAAGAAGGTGATTTTATTAAAAAATCTCGAAACAGTTAAAATAAAACGGCCGACGAATTTTCGAAAGCCGTTTTTTTATATTATTTTACGCTCATTTTTTCACCATCTTCAAAAAGTTTATCCGAAAGCATTTGATTTTCTCGTGCTGCTTCAACAACATCACTTAAAAATTCTGCTTTTTTATCCGGATTTGGCGAGAAAGCAAATGTATAGGTTGATTCATCACCAACCGTACTTAATTTGACTGTGCCATAATTAAATAGATGTTGCAAAATTCCATCGCGCGAATACGAAATATCCTCGATCGATTCAAGATTAATCACCTGCTTTTTCTGACTCATAATTGTCGTTGAAATCCACTGAATTGCGCGCTCATTAGTAATAACGATCCTATTCGCTCGATAAACAACATAATTTGCGTAAGTCAGAAGAATTAAAAGTAACGTAATTGAACCAAAAATTACCGAAAGTTGCGGTTTAAAATTTGCGGGGATTGGGAGCGGATTCGGCATAAAACATACAATAATCCAAGCACTAATCAAGAAAACCGCCACCATTGAACTAAAAATAATATTCAAAATATATCCAAGCGAATGTCGTCGCATCGAAAGCACCACATATTCATCGTCATCAACCGTAATCTCTGGGTATTTTTTAATAGAACGATCATGTCGTGCTTTAATAGTTTGTGGATCACCAGCAGGAACTTCAACCTGCATAACAGGTTGAACTTGAATTGGTGCGCCCAAATTATTTTCGAAACTTAAATTCTCATTTTGATTCTGGGCAATTTTTTCCTCAAATTTCTGGGCTAAGCTTTGCTTATCATTCATCTTTAAATTCCTTTCCTAAATGCTCAAACGCTTTTTTCGTAATTATTCTTCCTCGTGGTGTTCTTTGCAAAAAACCAATCTGCATTAAATACGGTTCATAAAAATCTTCAATTGTTGCAGTCTCATCACCCGTTAATGCTGCCATTGTATTTAAGCCAACTGGCCGCGTACCGTAATTTTCAATAACTGATCTTAGTAGATTTCTATCTGCCGTATCTAAACCCAACTCATCAATTTCAAGCATTTTTAAAGCCTCTTTAACCGTTTTCGAATCTATAACTCCATCACCTTTTACATCGGCATAATCTCGAACGCGTTTCAAGATACGGTTTGCAATTCGCGGCGTTAGTCTTGCTCGAGTTGAGAGAATATCTGAAGCTTCTTTTTCAATATTGCTGCCCAATAAATTGCTCGAACGTAAGATAATTTTCGAAATTTCCTTAGGTTTATAAAATTCCAACCTATAGATATGTCCAAACCGATCTCGAAGTGGTGCCGCTAAACTTCCCGTTCGAGTTGTTGCGCCAATAACTGTAAAATGCGGCAAATCTAATCTAACCGAGCGTGCAGCCGGCCCTTTACCAATCACAATATCAAGTTTAAAATCTTCCATTGCAGAATAAAGAATCTCTTCAACAGCACGCGGCATACGATGAATTTCATCAATAAAGAGAATATCGCCGTCCTGCAAATTCGTGACAATAGATGCTAGATCCCCAGCTTTCTCAATTGCTGGGCCAGATGTAATTCGAATATCTGCACCCATTTCACGCGCAATAACATTCGCCATTGTAGTTTT
>CAURQO010000052.1:0-3639 GCA_963527165.1 uncultured bacterium | reverse complement strand
CTTCTCTGCTTGATAATTTTTAACAGATATCGTTGGTTTTAAGACAGTCTTTTCGGACACATTCGGAACTATAGAACTATTATTTTTTTGCAAAAACGCACGCTTTTGACTGTTCGAAACTTTTTGTGAAACAGTTTTCGTTTGCGGAACTTTTCTCGCCTTTAACCCTTCAGCCCTCCTTCCAGTAGATTCGTAACTTTCAAGCTCTTCATCTGTAATAATCGAGACCGTCTCTGCAATAACTTGTGCATCAGACTTCAAATTTCCTTCCCGATCTCGTGCAGAAATTTTTCCCTCAATCTTCAAAACAGTATCAATTTTCAACATTTCATTAATTTCCGAAAAAAGATTTGGGAAAATAATCACTTCACCTTCGGAAGTTTTGTCTTCCATTTTTACAAATGCCATTTTTGTGCCAGATTTTGTAAGAATCGTTCGTACATCTATCACGATTCCACCAATCGTAACTTTTTGCCCATCGGTATTTGGCTGAACTTGTGAAAGCGGCTGAGTTTGCTCTTCGAAATATTTAACATATTTATCCAGCGGGTGTGCAGAAACATAAAGCCCTAAAAGCTCACGCTCCCAAGTCAGCCGCTCTTTATCTGTGTGTTGTTTCGGCGCATTCATGAGCTCAATCGTCGATTCAACCCGCATATCATCAGCACCGGCAAAACCAAAAAGATCAGTTTGACCAGAAAGTGCCTCTTTTTGAGATTTCGAACCATGCTCCTGAATACGTTCAAGATTAAATAGTAAGTCGGAACGAGTACCAAACTGATCAAAAGCCCCTGTCATAATTAGTGAATCCCAAGCTTTTTTATTAAATTGCCGAGCATTAACGCGTTTCGCAAAGTCTAAAATTGTAGTAAATTTTCCACCAGATTTTCGCGCATTTAAGACTGCATCAACAGCACCAGAGCCAACCGCCTTAACTGCCAAAAGGCCAAAGCGAATTTTCTTCTCGTGTGGAACGATAGCAAAATCTTTAAATGATTCATTTACATCTGGCCCAAGAACCTGAATCCCCATTGAACGACATTCCGCAATCTCAATCGCTAAACGGTCAGTATCGTCAGAGTCCGCGGTCATCAAAGCAGCCATAAAAGCATCTGGATAATGCGCCTTAATATACGCTGTCCAATAAGCAATCAAAGCATAACACGCAGCGTGCGACTTATTAAAACAATAGTTAGCGAATTCTTCCAAATGATCCCAGAAAGCTTCAACTTTTCCACGGTCTGCATTCGAATGTTTAACAGCCCCCTCAATAAATTCACCCTTCATTTTCTTCATCAAGTCGATTTTTTTCTTACCTACAGCCTTTCGAAGCGTGTCCGCCTGACCTCCGGTAAATCCGCAAACTTCTTTCGAAATCTGCATGAATTGCTCCTGATAAACCAAAATTCCATATGTATTTTTAAGTGCATTCTCCATATGGTCTTCATAATAAGTCACAGGCTCTTCGCCGTGTTTTCGAGCGATAAATTTTGGAATTTCGCTCATCGGTCCCGGTCGATAAAGCGCCACCATAGCAATAATATCCTCAAATTTTGAAGGTTTAAGCTCTCGCAAATACCGCTTCATACCGGCAGATTCAAGCTGAAAAACACCAGTCGAATCACCACGTGCTAATAATTCATAAGCCTTTTTATCATCCAAGCCAAGCTTTGAGAGATCAACATCAACACCATAAGTTCGTTTAATGATTTTTTGTGCAGTAGAAATAATCGAAAGGTTTTTTAGACCTAAAAAGTCCATTTTCAGAAGGCCAAGATCTTCAACCTGCCCCATTGGAACTTGTGTCGCAACAACACCTTTTTGCGCCATTTCAAGTGGGAGGTATTTTACCAAATCATCTGGTGCAATTACAACCCCGCAAGCATGAACACCATGATTTCGAATGGTACCTTCAAGCTGCATAGCAAAATCATAAACCGTTTTAGCAGTTGGATTAGTTTCATATTCACGCTTCAAATCCTGATCGTTTTCTAATGAAATTCGAAGTGGCGTGTGGCGTCCTTGGTTTGGATCTGGTACTAATTTCGCTAAACGATCCGCCTCAGAATATGGAACCTCCAAAACTCGCGCCACGTCACGCACGGCGTTTTTCGCCATCATTTTACCAAAAGTTGCAATATTAGCAACACGATCCATTCCATATTTATCAGTACAATATTGAATCACCTCATTTCGACGAGTATCTTGAATATCAACATCAATATCTGGCATCGAGATACGATCAGGATTCAAAAACCTTTCGAAAAGCAGATCATATTCAAGCGGATCAAGATCTGTGATATGTAAAGCATAAGCAATAATTGAGCCTGCCGCAGAACCTCGCCCAGGACCAAAAACAATCCCCTGAGACTTACCCCAGTTAATGAAATCTTGAACGATCAAAAAATAACCATTATAACCCATCCCGTCAAGAACACCAAGCTCCATATCAACTCGATCCAAAACTTCTTTCGAAAGCTTTTCACGAATCTCAGTAATTGTCATATTCTTAACTTCATCAACGGGAATTTCAGCATATCGCTCGCCCAAACCTCGAAAAACCAGCTTATCCAAAAAACCTTTTTCACTATCTTCACCATCTGGAAGCGGAAATTTTGGAATCAGAATCTTACCAAATTCAAACTCAAAATTAACTTTTTCAGCGACACGTTTTGTATTTAAAATAATTTCTGGGTCAATTTTTCCCCAACGCTCAATAATATCTTTAGGATCAGTCACAAAAAGATCAAACTCTTTTAAGCTCATTCGTTTTTCGTCATTTAAATACGAACCCGTGCCGACACAAAGTAAAATCTCGTGAGCATCTTGATTTTCATGTGTCAAATAATGTGAATCGCAAGTAACAACCATCGGTATATTCAGTTCTTCATGAAGCTTAAATAAACCATCGTTAATTTCTTTTTGAACTTCCCAATGATTTGGACAATCTGGATGACCATGGTCTTGAAGCTCCAAATAAAAATCTTCGCCATAAACCGACTTATACCAGCCTGCAAGCTCTTTTGCCTTTTCGAAATCACCCGCACGAATTGCTTCCGAAATCTCCGAACCAGCACAACCACTCAAACAAACAACTCCCCCTGAATGTTCCGCCATAATATCATGATCTATTCGTGGCTTATAATATTGCCCCTCAACCCAAGCCTTAGTTGTGAGTGAGCATAAATTCTGCCAACCGATCTGATTCTTAGCTAGTAAAATTAAGTGATAACGAGGCTTATCATGTGCCGGATCTCTATCGAATCGGGTTCGTGCTGCAACATAAGCTTCAATCCCTAAAATAGGCTTAACTCCTTTTGAAGTTGCCTCTTTAAAAAATTCAATCGCGCCAGACATCGTCCCATGATCAGTTATTGCAACTGCTTCCATACCACTAGCTTTAACATTATTAACCAGCGCATCAATCTTTGTTAATCCATCTAATAATGAATGATATGTGTGCGTATGAAGATGAACAAAATCACTCGGCAAAAGCTCTTCGAATTTTTTGGTTGTTTTTATTTTTTCCTCCTGTTCCATATATTATATTATATCATAGCTAACCTTTTATTTTCAAGATTCCCAAACTACGAAAAAACTCCACCGGTTAGGAGGAGTTTTTTATAATTCGGCACCGTG
>CAURQO010000051.1:0-3841 GCA_963527165.1 uncultured bacterium | reverse complement strand
CCCGTAAAATTAATATAATCAAAAGGCTTAAACGGTAATTTATAAGTATTTACATGTTGCCGAAAACTTGATGCCGGCGAAAACCCAATACTCAAACCAGTTCGATTCGGTACGCTAACTGCACCCAAAGCCGCATGATGTGGCAAACCAACCGTTGCGCCTGTTGTTAGAATTTTTCCCTGCCGAACAATTTCTTGCCCAAGCCTAAAAGCTAAATCTCGTGAAGCCAAAACACTATCACCTGTTGCTGCTCCTGAAACACAAATCTGATATCTCATTCTTCTCCTTTTAAAATAATTTTTCTTCTATTTGCTTTACTGAATATTTCGAAAATTCCTGCTGGTACTTCTCAAGAATTTGTTTTTTTAATTCTTTTTCGAAAAAATCTCTCGAATGATTTGCCACATTTCTTTCTTTTTGGTTATTTTCAACATCTTTTTTATTTACCGAAACCACACCGTCTTCACAAAAAAATACCGCATTACCAAATTTTTGCCAGAAATCCTCATTCTTCAACTGGTTTTTTAACGCTAAAAACGCTTCAATCATCAAAATATTATCGCCAGAAAATCCCAATTCGCGCTCAATTTCATGCGATTTTCGATATAATTCTGCCATAATTTGCGCTGAAACACTTTTTAGTTCCGGCTTTTTTGCTTCAATTTTCGAAACACCAAAATCAAATTTTCTCGCATAAGCACCACTCAATCCTAGTAATTCCGAGAGTTTATAACTTCTCATAATTGAATCTCCTGCATCGGCATCGAATGAAGTTTTGCATTTTTATACAAAATTCCTTTTTTTGCACCCAGATGTTGAATTACCACCGTTGAATTTGCACTCGCAAACAAAACGCTCTGTTGAAGGTTCGCACCTTGAGCCCATTGACTCACAAAACCCGAACCAAAAGCATCGCCAGCACCAGTTCGATCAACTGAAGGCACATCTTCATACATTCCTGCGCGAATCATTTTATCTCCAGAAATCGCCCAAACACCGTCAGGTCCATCTGTTAAAATCATTACCGGCACAAATTTTGAACCATTTCTAACCAATTCTTCCGCTGAAATTCCTTCAAATATTAAGCTCGCCTCTTCTTTATTTACAATCAAAATCTCAACATCTCGCAATAAAGTTCGAACCTTTTCAGGTTCAGCCAGTTCATTTTTTCCAGGATTCCAAGCAATTTTTGCGCCTTTTTTTGTGGATTCTTTAAAGATTTTCGCAAGCGAGTCAAACCTTCCAGCTAAATTCGAAACATAAACCCAATCAAATTCACCATATTTTAATTCGAAATTATCCGCATAAATATGGCCTGAAGCCCCACGATAAGTTAAAATTGTTCGTTCACCGTTAGGTGCAAGCAAGATTGTTGAATAATCTGTGTTATATCTTTTCGAAAACTCTACACGTGAAGTGTCGATCGATTCCTCATCAAGCATTTTTAAAACTTGTTCACCAGAAATGTCACTACCAATCACACCCATAAAACCCGAGCTTAAACCTTGGCGCGCAAAAGTTGTCGCAGCATTTGTTGCTCCACCACCGCTCGAAATCTCAATATTTCGAACATCAATTTTTGAACCAAGATCAAATTCAACCACATCTTGATCTTTCGCCATTGAAATCAATCTAAATTCAGGCGAATTATCCAAAAAAACATCTTGCGTTGCAGCACCAATCGAAAGAATTTTTGGAATATTCACCTCTAAATTGCTCCTTTTCGGTTGATTTCAGCTTCCATTTGACGATAAGATTGTTCAGGATTTTGCGACTGCATAATTCCCGAACCAACATTCACAACATCAACACCAGATTGGGTTAAGTTAAATACATTCGAAAAATTAGCGCCGCCATCCCAACCAATCTCAACATTGTTGTTGATTTGTTTGATTAAGCGGATTTTTTCAAGTTGCATCATACTTGCACGGCCACCCATTTCACCTAGATTTCCGCTAAAAACAAGAACATGCTCAGCCGCTTGAATCGCTGGTGCTACAGTTTCTGGAACAGTTGAACGAAGAAGTGCAACCGCTGGCTTAATCATCGTCTCATTTTTAAGCCTTTCGAGAATTGGCACCAGATCCTCTTCAACCTCAGCATGAAAAATCACCATATTTGGATTAAGCTTAATAATCGTTTCAATATGCTCGCTTGGTCGCGCAACCATCATATGAATATCAACTTTCCACTCTTGTGGCCACCAAATTTGCGTTTCTGGCAAAGTTAAATTTAGCGCAAACTCACCATCAGTTATATCGATATGAACCCTTTCGGCAAACGGAAAAATCGCTTCAACCTGAGATTTATACTCTTCTGGAGTTGTTGCTAAAATTGCTGGTGCTATTATCGACATCTATACCTCATCAATCTGTTTATTTCTTCTTATAAATCGTGGAGCTGCCGCAAATGGAGTCTTGAGCCAAACATCAATCGTTTCTTTCCACTCTTTCTCAGCTTCGTCTTTATCAAAAACACGAGCCGGCAAGCAAATCACATTACTATCATTATCGTTTCGAGTCCATTTCGCTTCTTCAGGCTCCCAGACGACAGAGGCACGAATACCTTTATATCGGTTTGCTGCCATCCCCATTCCCTGTGCTCCGCCACAAATCAAAATCGCCCGCGGGTCATCTTTTTCATTGGCGCGAATTTTCGAAACCGCCACGCGTGCAAATTCCGGAAAGTCATCATTTGGGTCGTATTCAAATCCGCCGATATCTTCAATATTATATCCGGCTTTTTTTAAATATTCAAAAACTTTTTCTTTAAGATAGAAACCTCTATGATCCGCGCCAATAAAAATCTTCATTTTAAATTCCTTAAATATTCGCAGCTACATCTGCTGTAATTTCAACCAATCGGTTTGAATAACCCCATTCGTTATCATACCAAGCCACAACTTTTATTAAATTTCCACCAACAACATTAGTCAATTCAAGATCAACAATTGTACTGTGTGAATTTCCCTTAAAATCAGTCGAAACAAGAGGTTCTTCCGTTACAGTTAAAATTCCTTGATAAAATGGGTCATTGGCAGCACGCTTGAAAACTTCGTTAATTTCCTCTTTTGTAGTATCCCGTTTCAAAACAGCTGTAATATCACTCAAAGAAACAACTGCCGTTGGAACGCGAACCGAAAGCCCGTCGAATTTTCCAACAAGCGAAGGAATAACTTTTGCCGTAGCAATCGCCGCACCAGTTGTGGTTGGAACAATATTTTCAGCTGCCGAGCGAGCCTCGCGCAAATCTTTCGCAGGTGCATCCAAAATTCGCTGGCTAGCAGTATATGAATGAACAGTTGTCATCAGCGACTTTTCAATTCCAAATTCACGTTCAAGAATTGCCATCACCGGTGCAATACAGTTTGTTGTACAACTTGCGTTTGAAATAATATCATCTTCGCGTGTCAATTCATGTTCATTTACACCGAGAACAATAAATTTCGCACCTTCACCTTTCGCAGGTGCAGAAATAACCACTTTCTTCGCACCAGCATTAATGTGTGCACGAGCTTTATCGGGTTGAACAAAAAGACCAGTTGCTTCAATTACAACATCAACACCAAATTCACCCCATGGCAAAAGAGCAGGATCTTTTTCTGCTAAAACGCGAATTTGTTTTCCATCAACAAAAATCGAATTTTCATCATAAGAAACATCATAATGATAAGTTCCATAAGTTGAATCGTGTTTTAAAAGATGAGCTAAAGTTTTTGTACCCGTTAAATCGTTAATCGCGACAACTTCAATATCATCTCGCTCAAAAGCAAGCTTAAAGGCATTTCGACCAATTCGCCCAAATCCGTTAATTGCAATTTTTTTAGACATTTCGTCTCCTT
>CAURQO010000050.1:0-4243 GCA_963527165.1 uncultured bacterium | reverse complement strand
AGAGAATCGAAAAATTTCTCTTAGCCTTGCAAAATAATTCAAAATTATTCTTGCGTTGAATAATCGGAAATCGGTTTCATAAATCGGTTTCCGAACTTCAGCTTAAGAAAATAAAAACCAGAGGAGGTTATATGAGTCAGAAGAAAATCATAAATATCGCAGATTCTATCACTGTTGATGAATTGGCCGGAGTTTTAAATCTCCCTGTTACAACTTTAATCGGTGAACTTTTTAAGAATGGAATTGTTGCAACAATTAACCAGAGGATTGATTTCGAAACAGCAGTTATCGTAACTGAAGAGCTTGGTTTTACTAATGTTAAACTCAAAAGAAAAGCCAAAAATGATGAAGTTACTTCGCGGTTAAATAAAATGCATGAAGTTTCTGAAAATGCACAACCTCGACCTCCGATTGTGGCAGTTATGGGACATGTTGACCATGGAAAAACAACTCTTCTTGATACAATTCTTGGAACAAAAACAGTTTCTGGTGAGGCTGGTGGAATTACACAACATATTTCAGCGTATCAAACTGAGCGAAAAGGGCGAAAGATTACTTTGCTCGACACTCCGGGACACGAAGCTTTTGCAGCGCTTCGACAACACGGAGCAACTTTAACAGATGTTGTTATTATTGTCGTTGCTGCTGACGATGGTGTGAAACCTCAAACTATCGAGGCGATTCGTTTTGCGCAAAATGCAAATGCGAAAATTGTTGTTGCAATTAATAAAATGGATAAAGATACTGCAAATAAAGATCGTGTAATGGCCGAACTTTCAGAACGTGGTTTAATGCCAGAAGAATGGGGTGGTGATGTGACGATGGTTCCAATTTCAGCAAAAAATGGCGACGGAATCGATAATTTGCTTGATATGGTTATTTTGACGGCAGATCTTGAAGAATTGCGTGCAGATGTTGATATTCCGGCCGAGGGACTTGTAATTGAATCTCACATGGAAGTTGGAAAAGGTTCGGTTGTTTCGCTTTTAGTTGAACATGGCGAGCTTGAACAGGGAGGATTTTTGGTTGCTGGAACGACTTATGCTAAAATTCGAACACTTCAAAATTATAGAGGTGAGTCTATAAAAGAAGCTGGTCCATCAACCCCGGTAACAGTTACTGGGTTTAAAGAATTGCCTCAGTTTGGTGATGTTTTTAAGGTTGTTAAAAATGAAAAAGAAGCTCGAAGTCTTGCGCAAAAAGCTAAAATCGAAGCCGCTCAAAATGCTGCGACAACAAATGTTACTGGTGCGGATTTACTTAAAATGATGAATCAAAAACATGATGCTGAAGATTTTAATATTATTATTAAAGCGGATGTTCAAGGTTCGTTAACATCTGTTTCGGATAGTTTACGTTTAATTGAAACTGGTGGTGAAGTTAATTTGAATGTTGTTGGTGGCGGAATTGGTAATATCACCGAAAATGATGTTCATTTAGCTTCGGCTGGCGAAAAAACAATTATTTATGGATTTAATGTTGAATTACCACCTGCAATCAAAAAGATTGCAACTCGTGATCATGTGGAGGTTCGAATTTATAAAGTTATTTACGAACTTCTTGATGACGCCCGAGTAGAAATGGAGAAGTTTCTTGCCCCAGAAGTTATTGAAACTGAAATCGGCTCTCTAGACGTGAAAGGTGTTTTCCGTACTATGAAAGAAGAAATCATTGCGGGCGGAGAAGTGACATCGGGCCGTATCTATACCGGATTGCTTGCGCGTGTAATTCGCAAAAAAGAGAAAATTGCAGAGGTTGAAGTTTCACATGTTCAGCGCCAACAACAGGAAGCAAAAGATGTTGTTGAAGGTGAAATGTGTGGACTTTCGCTTAAAACTAAAAAGAAAATTCAGCTTGAAATTGGCGACAAACTTGAATTCTTTACTCGCGAGGTTGTTGCTCGAAAACTTAAAGCGTAATTTGATTGCAAAAACTGTTCGAAAATCTCGAGCGGTTTTTTTACTTTTTATGAGGAGGGATGAGATTTTATAATCGATTAGTTAATAAAAAATGTGGATATACAGATAAATAAACCGCTTACGGTTCTTCGATCAGTGAAGTTTATAGAATAGATTGGAAGTTTTTATAGGAAGTAATCTATATTATAATTATTATAGGATTTTTATTAATGTTTATGAATCTTATTATGGAGGGTAGTGTAATATCTCTAAAAATATTCACAGTTGGAGGATATGATTATATGTTGGTTATAATTATTATGCTCAAGATTGATAGGATTTGTATAGGTAATAATAAATAAAATTTGCTAAATTATTTCGCTTGTGTTAAAATAGAAATAACTAAACAAAGGAAAGAAAATGTTTCAATTAGACGATAAATTTTTTGAAGGAATCGGCATAGAGCGAATGTCTCCACAAGAAGCTGTAGTTTTTAAACAACATGTCCAGGAAGAACTCGAAACTCGCGTTGGTGAACGAATAACGGATGGATTTTCGAACGAAAAGCTTGAAGAGTTCGAAAAAATCATCGATGATGCTCCCGGATTTGTCGATAGTTGGCTAATTTCAAACGTTTCAGATTTTCGAAATGATCGTGCGTTTCTTGCACTCGTTGAGCAGAATGGCGGGCAAGAAAATCGTCAAACTATTTCGGAATTCGCTTCGATGAAGTGGCTTGAAATTAATCGTCCAGATTTCAATCAAATCACAACAATCGTAATGCAAGAAATGCAAGACGAACTTAAAGCAAATATTGACAAAATTTTTGGCTGAATTAAAAACCGTGCTTAATTGCACGGTTTTTGTATTTCGAAACTATTTGAGGTAGCCGTTTATGAAACTTTCTGCAGAGGTTTCTTTTCCGTTTGGTGTAATGAGCATTTTTATTTGTAAAAACTCGCCATCAGCAAATTTTAGCGTTAGAGGTGAATTTTTTGCATTAGAACTCACAACTTCAGCTTTTTTAATTATAACAAGATGTTCACCAATTTGAAGTTTACTTTTTGGAAAAATTTCGAAAGCACGAATTTGTTGCTCGGCTTGTTCTGCGGTTTGTCTATCTTGAGAAAGAAGAGCATCGCTTTTTTTAAGAAGTTGGCAATATTCAGCTCGCGAATCATCCTGTTTTTGCCCTTTGATTTCACCGGAGATAATTTTTGGTAAATCTCGCACAAGCATTTTGGCACCAATCTCACCACAAGTTTTATAAAGAATGCTCGCGGTTTCGGTCTTCGAAAGTTGAATTTCCTCTTGTGAATAAACATCGCCCGCATCCATTTCTTTCGAAAGTTTCATCAGCGAAACACCAGTTTTTTCATCGCCATTTAGAATTGTGCTTTCAATTGGGCTTGGGCCGCGATATTTTGGCAGAAGTGAAGGGTGAACGTTTACGATTGCTGGTGTGAATAAGTCTATAATTTCTTGCGGAACAATTCGCCCAAAAGAAACCAAAACGCCCACTGGGTTTTCAAAAGTTTTTACAAAATCAACAATTTCACTCATTTTTTGCGGTTGAAGTACTGGAATGTTGAATTTTTCACCGATTTTTTTCACTTTTGGTGCTTGGAGTTTTTGTCCGCGACCTTTTTTTGAATCTGGCTTGGTAATAATTCCACTAATTTTGAAATTTTCATCAATTAATTTTTGGAGCGAAATTGCTGAAAATTCCTCAGTTCCGAAGAAAATAATTGGCTTATTTTTCATTTAAATCATCCCAAAGATCAGTGTTATTTCTGATATCTTTTTCGTAATTTAATGGTTGCAGTTCACCATCTTCGTCAAGTCGGTAAAAAGCGTCTTTTTTATCACGGATATGATCGATGAAAAGAACACCATTTGTGTGGTCGATCTCGTGTTGAAGCACGCGCGCAAGAAAGTCTTCGGCTTTAATTCGAACTTCATTTCCGTGAATATCAAGCGCTTTTACGCGAATTTTCGAAGCTCGCGGAACTTTACCATAAATTCCTTTAATTGAAAGGCAGCCTTCGAAATCTTCAACAGTTTTTCCTTCGAATTTTGTAATTTCAGGATTGATTAAGGCGGTAAATTCTTTATTATTTTTATCATCCAAATCACTTCGAACGATAATAATTTTATAAAGTTTGTTGATTTGTGGTGCAGCAATTGCGGCCGAAATTTCGTGCGGATGGGCATTTTCCCAGTCGAGGCTAGCATCAATCATATCTTGCACAATTTGGCGGACTTCATCTGTAATAATATGAACCCGTTCGCATTTTTTGCGCAAATTTTGGTTAGGTAAGGTTATAATATCTTCTTTTTTCATT
>CAURQO010000049.1:0-4500 GCA_963527165.1 uncultured bacterium | reverse complement strand
CGCAAGAATAATTTTGAATTATTTTGCAAGGCTAAGAGAAATTTTTCGATTCTCTTTGTCAATATCGATAACTACAAATTCTTTTCGCTCGTTAAGAGTAAAGATGTTTTCTGGGTTGATATCGTTACCTTTTCCAAGTTCTGAAACGTGAACAAGAGCTTCAATCGCTGGACTGATTTTTACAAAAGCACCAAATGGTGTAATTCGAGTTACAGTTCCTTCAACCTTTGAACCTTTTTTGAATTGCTCAACTTCTGAAAGCCATGGGTCTTCAGTTAGCTGTTTCATTGAAAGACTTAGGCGATCTTTGTCGATTGCAATGATTTTCGCTTTAATTGTATCACCGATTTTTACATAATCTTTTGGATTATTTACGCGTTCCCAAGAAATTTCAGAAATGTGAACCAAACCTTCAATTCCTTCGATATTTACAAAAACACCAAAGTCTACAACACCTGTCGCAACACCTTCAACTTCATCGCCGATTTTCAAGCTATCGAATCGTTCATTGAGACCATCTTTAACAGCTTCTTTTTCGCTGAAAATTAATTTATTAGTTTTGCGATCTGCGTCAAGAATTCGAACACTGATTGATTTGTCGATCAAAACATTTAATCGGCTCAAAATCTCATCTTTATCGCTTGCACCAACGCGTGGGTAGTGTTCTGCTGAAAGTTGAGAAACCGGTAAGAATCCACGGATTCCTTCGTATTCAACTAATAATCCACCTCGGTTTGCATCAAATGGAATAATTTCGATAGTTTCACCGTTTTCCATTTTTGCGATAATCTCTTCCCAGCCACGATCTTTAGCAGCTTTTCGAAGAGAAAGCAACGACATTCCGTTGTCCATTTCAGTATCAACAACGCTTGCTGTTACTGTTTCACCTTCAACAAGGTTTTTCGAATGACCAGCTTCACGGCGAGGAACAAATCCAACACCTTTTGCGCCAAGGTCAATTAGAATTTCGTGCTTACGAACTGAAAGAATCGTTCCTTCAACAGTTTCGCCTTGATTTAGTTGGTTTGCGCTCTCTGGAGCAGACGCCAACAATTCGTCCATAGTTAGTTTTTTGGCTTCAGCCATTAGTCTTTAAGACTCCTTCCTTAATTGTATTTCTTTGAACATAGCTAAAATTAACCTGCCCAATAGATTGATACCATTTTAACATTTTACGCTCAAAAAATCAAGCGTCTTAAAATATTGAAATTTAAGCTTTTTCGGTGTAAAATATGCTTATGATTATCGCGATTGACACAGGTGGAACAAAAACTTTATTAGCAAGCTTTTCTGACAACGGAAAGCTTCTAAAATCTTTCGAATTTAAAACACCAAAATCAAAACAAAAATATATTGAAATTATTGAAAAAATTATCAAAAAAGAGTTTTCAAAAGAGATAAAAAATGGTGAAGTTAAAGCTATTTCTTGTGCCGAGCCTGGAATAATCGAAAATGAAATTGTTGTTTGGGCGAAAAATTTAAACTGGCAAAATTTCGACATTAAGTCTGAGATTTCGAAAATATTCCCTCAACCTAAAATTTTTATTGAAAACGATGCAAATCTCGCGGGATTTTTCGAAAGTAAAAAATTTAAAAATAAGCATCAAAACATGCTTTATATCACACTCTCCACAGGAATTGGTTCAGGCATAATTACCTCAGGAAAAATTAACCAAGGATTAAAAAATAGCGAAATTGGTCGAATTCCAATCGAGTTTGACGGTGCAATAAAAGAATGGGAAGAAATCGCCAGTGCGCGGGCAATTTTTAATGTTTATGGAAAATATGCGAGCGAAATTTCAAACCCACGACAATGGAAAAGAATTGCAGATAGAGTTTCACGTGGTTTTCTGGTGGCAATCCCAATAATTCAGCCTGATGTGATTGTGATCGGCGGAAGTCTTGGCGAAAATTTCGAAAAATTCGATCTGTTTTTAAACCAACTCATCAAAGAAAATCTTCCCGAAGGAATTTCTTGCCCAAAAATTATTAAAGCAGAAAAACCGCGAGAAGCTGTTATTTATGGCTGCTACGAATTTGCAAAAGAACAGCTTTAACATTTTTTCGAAAAGCCTAAATTGTGTTAAAATAGTTTTATGAATCTAGAATTTGCAAACAGGTTACGTCAAGATTTTCCACAATTCAATTTTGAAGAAAGCGACGATTTTTATTGGTCAAAAAAAGAAAATACAATTTTTTTCGATCTAAATTCTTCAAACTTTCACTTGTTAATCCTCCACGAATTAGCTCACGCACTGCTTGGACACGAAGATTTTTGGCTCGACATTGAGCTATTAAAAATGGAAACTGAGGCTTGGGATTTAGTTAAAAATACCATTACAGGTCAATACGGGTTTTGCTTTAATTCAATTTTAGCTGAACAAAAACTCGACACATATCGCGACTGGATCCACAAAAGAAGCCTTTGTCCAAATTGTAAAGTTAATGGTTTTCAGCAGCAAGATTTAAGCTATAAATGTCCTGCCTGTGGAACAGTTTGGCAAAATAATGACTCCCGTTTTAAAAGTTTGCGGCAAAAAATAAAATAAAATAAAATCACGCCATATTTCGAAAGCGTGATTTTATTTATATACCTTTTTAAGCTACGCGAACTTCAATTTTTGATTCTTCAGACTCTTCAGTCATTGAAATTTTTGTTGTAGCAGGTCCGCGACGACTAATTCGTCCACCCTTTTGACCAGCGATTTTTGCAAGCTCACGATTAGCGGCAAATCCACCAGTGGTTCCATTTTTACCACCCTTTTGACCAATTCGTGAATAAAAATCTTTTCCGTATTTTGCTTTATTTGTTGCGGCAGCTTTTGCACCACCAGTTTTTGTTCCAGCCATTTAATCTCCTTTGATTTTATTAATTCTAATCTTTTTTGCTGATTATGTTTTAATTATAGCACAACTTATGCTTTTTGTCAATATTTACATAAGAGCTTTTTTATTTTATTATAATATTTTTGTACTTATAATCTGTTTATGTTATAATTTTATTATGATTTTTCGAATAAATAATGAGTTTTATCGCAAGTTACCTAAGCAGATTTGTATATTTTTCTTGCCAAAATCAGTAAAAACTAAATTTCAAAGAAAGATGATTTTAAAGCTTCAGAAACAATATTCGAATACTTTACCAAATTTTAGTGAAAGTGAGCTTAGAGAGTACAAAAATAGTATTAGAAACGTATTTTTTTGGCATGGAACTGGTGGCTTTGAATATGACTATAGTGGAAAAATTGCACCAATTTTTGAAAGTATTTTAAAAAAAGGTCTAAAGGTCCATCAAGATGATTATTTAGTAATTCACTCTAAAAAACTCAGTATGAAATCTATTTCCTTGGTAGATAAAAGAATTATTGCTAGATGCTATGCAGACAATCATAATTTTAAAAATCCTAAAACTTTTCGTTTCGGTAATAGTATTTTTTGGATTGTGCGACATTATGCAAAAATGTATATTTTAGCATACACAATATTCGCCCCACGCTCACTCGTAAATATTCTCAACTGGAGAAAAAAGAATAAAATAAATTCAAGTAAGTCTTGGAGCGGGAAAGTAAATAAATCTTGTCAAAATACATGGGAATCTTTTGAAAAATATTCCGACATTAAAGGTAATTTTCCAGTAATTATTGGCGTTAAAAAACTAAGAAAAACTGTAAAACTACCAAAAATATTTAGCGAAACTGAAGTTCGTTCCTTAGAAGATATTACTTTTAAAGATATTATTCACATAGAAATTCCTCTTGAAAAATATAATGAATTAAGTAGTAAAATTCGAAAATATAACCAAAAAGTAAAAATATTCCCTATCGAATTAGGTGAATTATTTGAATATAAAAATAGTCTTAAAAAATAGCCCCAAAAGGCTATTTTTTAGTAGTTTATAGTTAATAACTAATTTTCAAAAACTTCCTTTGCTATTCTAATTTGTTCAAGGTCTTTTTCTTGTTCTTCAATAGAAAGATCATCAAATGATAGCTTCTGTTCTTCCGGTGCCCATTCGCCATTTCTCTCAAGCCAGGCGTCGTGTATTTTATTACCAACTTGCGATCGAATAATTGGGTTTTCGAGTTCAATATTGCCACTATATTCATTGAAAATCTTAGCAATAACCTCTGCAGCAGCTTTATTCTCACCTTTCCAGTCATCAGGTAGTTCATCATAAGTTGAGTTAGCAATATCTACCTCATTAGTTCCGTGAGTGGAAATCCATTCTTGATCTTTAGTAGTTTTTAATCGTGGCTCAAAAGTGCCATTATCATTTAAACGAGTCTTGCGCCAGTCTTCATGAAACCTTGACCCAAGCACTTTTACAGCCTCGTCAAAAGCTTCTTTCGAATATTCATTATTATTTTCTGTTTCTATTTTATCATTAAATCTTTCCATAAATATATTATATTGTTTTTCTTCTATAAATTCAAGACTGATCTTTAAAACTACGAAAAAACTCCACCGGTTAGGAGGAGTTTTTTATAATTCGGCACCGTG
>CAURQO010000048.1:0-4505 GCA_963527165.1 uncultured bacterium | reverse complement strand
TGGATGGTTTCGAAAAAGATACTGGTGTTATTGTTCTTGCAGCAACAAACCGTGCGGACGTTCTTGATCCAGCACTTCTTCGACCTGGTCGATTCGATCGTCGTGTTGAAATTTCTCTTCCTGAAAGAAAAGATCGTCTGGCAATTTTAGAGGTTCATTTTAAGAATAAAAAAGTTGATGAATCGGTTGATTTAAATGCTCTAGCAAAGAAAACAGCGGGTTCGGCTGGTGCTGATCTTGCAAATATTGCTAACGAAGCTGCAATCTTGGCGGCACGAAATAATCGTGAAGTTATTACTAATGATGATTTAACTGAAGCTTTCGAAAAGGTTGCGATTGGTCCAGAGCGAAAATCGAAGGTAATGAGTGATTTAGAGCGCGAAACTACTGCTTGGCATGAAGCAGGTCATGCTGTGGTTGGTCATGTTTTGCCAGATTCTGACCCTGTTCATAAGGTTACAATTATTCCTCGCGGCGGAACTGGTGGAGTCACTTGGTTCTTGCCACCCGAAGATCGAAGTTATACAAATATTTTTGAATATAAAGATATTTTAGCACGCGCAATGGGCGGACGCCAGGCTGAAATGTTGATTTATGGCGAAGCTGGAATTTCGACAGGTGCTTCTAGTGATCTTCGAAATGCAACAGATATTGCTCGAAATATGGTGATTGAATTTGGTATGGGTGAAGATTTACTTGATCAAGTTTTCCACGAAGAAAATTCAGGAATGTTCTTCGATAAGATGACTCGTGAACGACCATATTCTGAAAAAACGGCAGAAAAAATCGATGTAGAAATTGCGAAATTGATTAAAGAGGCGGTAAATCGTGCAGCTTTAATTTTGAAAGCGAATAAAAAACCGCTCAAAGATTTGACTGATGCACTTCTTGAAAAAGAAACTTTAGACGAAAAAGAAGTTGCTGAAATTTTGAAAAATACTAAATTGCCAAAGGAAGTTAAACTTCACGATTAATTATGAAATCGAAAGTTAGATCAATTGTTTTGAAAGCTAATTCAAGATTAACGATTAAATTTGCAGCGATAGTTCTAGCGAGCTCGACTCTTTTGTCGAGCTTGTTGGGCTTTTTACGTGATAGGCTTTTAAACTCATATTATTTAGATTCTTATCCAGATGGAATTGACGCCTATACAGTGGCATTTACGATTCCGGATTTTATGTTTTTTATTCTTGTTTCTGGTGCTTTGAGCGTGACATTTATTCCAGTTTTTAACCAGCGAATGGCGAATCGAAATAAGAAGTCTGCCTGGGAATTAAGCTCGAGTGTTTTGAATTTATTGGCTTTTTTGACGCTAATTACATCTGTTCTGATTATTATTTTTGCTGAACCTTTAGTGAAATATATCGTTGGTCCAGGATTAAGTGAATCTTCGCGAGCTTTGGCGGTTTCGATGATGCGGGTAATTGCGATAAATCCGTTTCTTTTTGCAATTGCAACAGTTTTGACGAGTATCCAGCAGGCGATTGGGAGATTTACTTTTTCGGCACTTGCTCCAGCAATTTACAATATTGGAATTATTATCGGAACGGTATTTTTCACAAATGGGATTAATATTTTCGGCATTCAGATATTTGAGGGTGGAATTATGGGTGTCGCGATTGGTGTTGCTTTTGGATCAGTTCTTCAACTACTTATTGCTGCGGCTGGATTAATTGGGGTTGATTTTAAATATCAATTCAAGATTTTTTGGAAGAATAAAGGTTTTCAGCAAGTAATGAAACTTTTACCAACTCGCTCGATGGATCAAGGTTTAGATTATGTAAATTCAATTGTTGAAACAAATATGGCGAGTCGAATGGGGTCAGGGACAGTACGTGCTTATTCTCAAAGCTTAACACTTCAAATGATGCCGGTTAATTTGATTGGTGTAGCGATTTCGACTGCATTTTTCCCGAATCTTACTGAGCGATTGGCGATTGGACGTAAAGATCTCTTTCGAAAAGATTTACAGTCTGCGCTTCGAATGATTGTTTTTCTTGCTCTACCAGTTTCGGTGATGTTTTTCTTTTTGAGAGGCTATATTGTAAGCTTTATTAAAAATGGTGGCGATGATTTAATTGCTGGACTTTTGGGGGTTTTGGTGCTCTCAATTTTTGCAAGGTCTGTTTATCATATTGCGGCGAGGAGTTTTTATGCGATGAAAGACACAAAAACACCGTTTTATATTTCTTTGGTGGCGATTGGCCTGAATATTGTGTTGGCGATTGTTTTTAGTTTAGTTTTTAAATTTGGTGCTTATGGTTTAGCTTGGGCACAGGCTATCGGTGCGGTTTTGGAGATAATTATTTTGTTATTTTTGATGAGAAAAATAATTGATGGGCTTTTTGATGTGGAATTTATTTCAGGGATAATTCGAATGATTATTGCGAGTGCTTTATCTGGCATTGTTTGCTATTTTTTGGTAGCTCAAATGCCATTGATGGGCTCGGATTTACGCTTTTTCTCGACTTTTCCAAAATTTGTTTTTATTGGTTTAGTGAGTTCTGTGGTTTATATTTTGTCTGCTAAAATTTTGAAATTAGAAGAATCTGAACCAATTATTGCTCAAATTAAAAAGATAATTTTTGTGCAATTTAAGGTTAAATAATTTGCCTGATTTTTAATTATATGTTAAAATATAGAAAGTTTATGAATTTGGAAAATATTAGAAATTTTTGTATTATTGCACATATTGATCACGGAAAATCAACTTTGGCAGATCGAATGATGGAGATCACGGGAACAGTTCAAAAACGTGATATGAAATCTCAACTTTTGGATTCAATGGATTTGGAGCGTGAAAAAGGAATCACAATTAAACTTGCGCCCGTAACGATGAATTGGAAGGATATTGAGCTCAATTTAATTGATACACCAGGGCATGTTGATTTTTCATACGAGGTTTCGCGTTCACTTCAAGCTTGTGAAGGTGCTATTTTGGTGGTAGATGCTTCGCAAGGAATTCAAGCACAAACGCTTGCGAATGTTTACCTTGCAATGGCTGCTGATCTAAAGATTATTCCTGTTTTAAACAAAATTGATTTGCCAGCAGCTGATATTCCAAGAGTTTCGAAAGAAGTAATTAATTTACTTGGTTGTGAAGAGAGTGAAATTTTACACATTTCAGCAAAGACTGGAATGGGTGTTGAAGGTGTTTTAAATGCGGTGATTGAACGGGTTCCGTCTCCAAAGGAGGTTGAATAATGACTGACGATAAAGTTGGGATTATATATTTAATGAAATCCGTTATAAAAGGCGTTTATAAAATTGGAATTTCAAGCAATGATAATTTCGAAAGTCGAATGTATAATCTTGAAAAAAATGGTTATGATAATATAGCCGGTTTAAAGAGGGTTATTGCAATTAAAACTGAAAATTATCAGGCTAAAGAAAAGATGATTCATGAAATTTTTAGCAAGAGTCGAATTGCGGAGACTGAATTTTTTGCAGTAGATCGAAACTTGGTTGAGCAGCTTTTTTATTCTTTGAAGGGTGAAGTTATTTTTCCTAAAAAAGTTGATTCAGAAAAGGAAATCGAGGAGATTGTGGAACGTCAAGAAGAGGAACTTGGGCGTAGGGATTTTATTAATTTTGTTAAGGAGAATCACAAGAAAAATCCGCAGGTTATTCGAAATATTTTAGGTGAAAAAAAGGAATTTAATGAACACGGAAATAGAGCGAAGGTTTTTCGTGAGCCAAAAGTTTCACCTGGCGGTACTGTTATGACTGAAGAAATTGATGATGGAATTTATATTTTTATAAATTATTCACGAAAAGATTCAGCTAAGGCAAAACAAGATTTTGAAAAAATATTTGGAGACAATAAATGAAACCACTAAAAGCTTTAATTTTTGACAGTTATTATGATGACTATCGTGGTGTGATTTTGTATGTCCGAATTTTTTCTGGCGAGCTAAAAAAAGGTGATGAAATTAAAATGATGGCGACAGACTCGAAAGGTTTAGCGCTTGAAATTGGCAAACTTCAACCAAAAATGACACCTTTCGAAAAAATGGGTTCAGGTGAAATTGGCTATATCGTGACAAACCTAAAAACTACACGCGAGGCGAAAGTTGGTGACACTGTGACTTTGGTGAGAAATTCTGCCAGCGAACCTTTACCGGGATATCAGAATGTTCAGCCATTTGTTTATGCTGGATTTTTCCCAGTTTCAAACGAAGATTACCAAGATTTGAAAGACGCAGTTGAAAAGTTAAGCTTGAGCGATTCTGCATTACAGTTTGAGCCGGAAAATTCGCCAGTTTTAGGATTTGGCGTGCGAATTGGTTTTCTTGGACTTCTTCATATGGATATTGTGCGCGAGCGTTTGGAGCGTGAATATGATTTGGACTTGGTGGTTACAAACCCTTCGACTGATTACCATGTAATTTTAACAACAGGTGAAGAATTAGATATTAAGAGTGCAGCTGATTTACCAGATCAAACAAGGATTTCTGAAATTCGTGAGCCGTGGATTAAGGGCGAAATTGTAGTACCAAAAGATT
>CAURQO010000047.1:0-4517 GCA_963527165.1 uncultured bacterium | reverse complement strand
AGAAATTAGCGCAAAAGAAATTGAGGTTTTAAAATACTTATTACTCAACGAAGGCAGAGCTTTAACTAGAAAGCAGATTTTAGAAAATGTCTGGAAGGAAAGTGAGAACATACCATTCGACCGAGTAATTGATGTTTATATAAAAGATCTACGCAAAAAATTCGGACTTG
Organism: uncultured bacterium; assembly: GCA_963527165.1. Classification (GTDB taxonomy): domain Bacteria; phylum Patescibacteriota; class Saccharimonadia; order Saccharimonadales; family Saccharimonadaceae; genus Nanogingivalis. The sequence continues at coordinate 4,347 of CAURQO010000047.1, read as the reverse complement.
ACTGTATTAAAACTATCCGTAATGTTGGCTATAAACTGGAGATAAAATGAGAAATTTGAAGATTTTCCCAAAGATGTTTTTATATATGTTTTCTACGTTAAGTGTTTTAGCAATTTTAATTCATGCGTTAATTTACTTAATTTTCCCAAAAGTCTACCTTGAAAATCGCAAGCAAGAAATCACTCAAAAAGCAGACCAAATCACCAAAAATATCCACGGCAAAAATATCGAAAGCATTAAACAGATACTTGAGCTATATTCTAAAAGTAGCAAAGTTAAAGCTTTTATAAAAGATAACAACCATCTAAATGAGCTTAAAATCGATAATCAGATTGAGGCGGATCTAACCAGCAATAATAACTCTTTAGTTATTGAAGACAGGGAAGTGTACACTGATTCTAATAAAAAAATATTAGTTAATTTTATCTCAACAACAGATATGAACAAAGATGCAAAAGAGCTAACTTTTCAATTTTTACCAATTTCAATTTTGTTTTCTTTCTTTTTTTCAATTATCGTTTCATTAATTTATGCCAAAATTATCACCAAAAATATCAATGAAATTAAAATTACAACTGCTCAAATGATGAAACTCAACCGAAACGCTAAATTAAAAGTTAATTCCATAAATGAAGTTGGCGCTCTAAAAAGCCAAATAAACGACTTATATTCAACACTCCTAAAATCAATTGATAGCCTAGAAATTAAAAATCAAGAAATTACTAAACTCGAAAAACTAAAAAGCAAGTTTTTTAGAGGCACTTCCCACGAGCTAAAAACTCCGTTAGCTAGTCTTAAAATAATTCTCGAAAATATGAAATATGGTATTGGTAAATACAAAAACAAAGAAAAGTCTATCAAAGATTGTCTTGATATCGTTGACCAACTAACTCAAAATATCGCTCAAATATTATCAACTTCCTCATTCGAAAATCTAAAAAATGATGAAAGGTTTATCAATATTAATAAGGTGCTGCAAAAAGTTTTAGATAACTATAAATTATTAGCCAAGCAAAGAAATATTTCAATAGATAATCAGCTAAATCAAGAAGAAATTTATATTGGCGAAACAGCACTAGAAATCATTCTTTCAAATCTAGTGAGTAATGCCGTAAAACATTCCGACCAAAACGGTCAAATAAATATCGGCGTCAAGAATAACTGGTTTTATATTGAAAATTCAAATCAAAAAATTAAAGATAGTAGAAATGTTAAAATTTTTAAAACAAATTTTGACCTAAATAAAGAAAAAGGTAGCGGATTTGGACTTTATATCGTTAAAAATATTTTAACAAATTACAAAATCAAATATAAAATAGAAAAGAGTGAGATTGGTGCAAAATTTTTAATTGATTTATCGAAAAAATAGATTATAGCTTATATTTTTGATTGATATATTTTTTAGCAACTTACGACTCTCTCTCAAATTTTAATATGCTTGGTTGAAAAAAATGGCTAAAAATGGTATAATTTTTAAGATGAAAAAGCCAAAAACTTCTGCTAAAAATATTATCAATCGTCGAGCGCGGTTCGATTATGAACTTGGCGACGAACTTATTGCTGGAATGAATTTACGCGGTGTTGAAGTTCGCGCAGTTCGCGATGGGCGCGTTAGCTTGAAGGGGGCTTTCGTGACTCTTCGAAATGGAAGAAAAGGTGAAGAACTTTGGCTCAATAATGCAAGTTTTTCATTAAAAAATCAGGGCGAAGGACTTTCGAAAGCTGACACGATAGACACTTCACCTAAAAAATTATTAGCAACCCGCAAACAAATTGAAGATTTTTCAGTACAAAAAAAATCTGGGTTAACAATTGTTCCGATAAAAATCTTAGCTGAGGGGCGTTTTATTAAAATTGTAATTGCACTCGGAAAAGGTAAAAAACAATACGACAAGCGCGAAACTTTAAAACGTCGCCAATCTGAACGCGAAAATGCGAGAATGTTAAAGAGGTATTAAATGAAAATTTTTTCTTGGAATATTAATGGAATTCGTGCAGTCGAAAAAAAAGGAAATTTAGCTAAATTTTTAAGTGTGAAAAATCCTGATATCGCATGTTTTCAAGAGATTAAAATCGACCAATCGCAAATTTCAAAAGAGAATTTTGACGAAAAATATCCCGAATATTTTAAGTTTTATTCTCACGCTGAAAGAAAAGGTTACGCAGGAACGGCAATTTGGTCAAAGCAAAAACCACAAGCGATTTTGCGAAATTTTCCGCAACAAATTTTAAGCAAATTCAATCTAGCTGATTCTTTTGGTGATTCTTCAACCGAGGGTCGAATTTGCGCAGCCAGATTTACACATTTTTGGCTAATTACTGTTTACACACCAAATACAAAAAACGATTTAGGTCGATTAAAATTGCGTGAAAATTGGGACGCGGCTTTTTTGGAGTTTTCTAAAGGGCTGGAAAAGGGCGAGTTTTCTGAAAAAGATTTTGGTGAAAATTTAGAAATTATTAACAAAAAATTGCAAGAAATATTCAGTAAAACATCAGTAATTTTTTGTGGTGACCTAAACGTTGCACACAAAGAAATCGACCTTTCGAATCCAAAATCTAATCGCGGAAAACATGGTTTTACAGATGAAGAACGCCAAGGATTTTCAAATTTTATTTCAGCAGACCTTGTTGATATTTTTCGAATTCAAAATCCAGAAAAAGCTGAAGTTTATACTTGGTGGAGTCATTTTGCAAAATCTCGCGAACGGAACGTTGGTTGGCGGATCGATTATTTTGTAGTTTCTAAAGATTTAAATTCGCAAAAAAATAAAGCTGAAGTTCATAATAAAATCCTTGGTAGCGACCATTGCCCAATTTCATTAGAGGTTGCGGATGTTTGATTTTTGGCGTGTTCAGTCTTCAAAATTACTTTTCCCAGAAATCGAATGGAGCAAGCCTGAGCAAAAATCACACGCCGGAAAACTTTTAATCGTTGGGGGTGGGGCAGGGGCTTTTAGAAGTTTGGCAATCGCCCATAAAACCGCACTCAAAACTGGTGTCGGTGAAGTTCGGATTTTATTACCCGATAGTTTAAGAAAAGACATTAAAATTGATTCAACCGAGCTAATTTTCGCAAAAAGTAATCTTTCGGGCGGATTTTCGAACGATTCCTGGGCGGATTTTAAAGCTGGCGAAAAATGGGCAGATTCAATTTTATTTATTGGTGACACAAACAAAAATTCCGAAACCGCAATTCTTTTCGAAAAATTCATCCTCGAAAGCGAAAAACCAATTTTCATTGCGCGCGACGCGATCGATATCCTTTTAGATTCATTTAGCGAGATTCTATACAAGGAAAATATTAGTATCTTAGCAAGTTTTGCACAACTTCAAAAAATCTTTTTGAAAATTTTCTACCCGAAAGTTTTAACTTTTTCGATGAACATCTCTAATGTTGCTGATATTTTGCACAAGTTTACTTTTTCATATCCAGCACAAATCTTAACCTTAAACAACGCAAATTTTATCATCGCGGAAAACGGAGAAGTTTTTTCAACACCGCTTGATTCACCTTTAAACCTTGGAAAACTTTCGCCGATAGCGATTTGGTCGGGCGAAATTCCCACAAAAATTGCTGTGTGGCAACTTTGGAATAAAAATCAGCGCTCAAAAGCAGCAATTACAGCAATTTCGTCTTAATTTATTAAAATAATTTTAAAACAAACTTTAAAGTTTGCGCGATTGAATCAATCATGGGTTTAAAAAATGCTTTAATTACACCTAAAATATCAAAACCACCGCCATTATTACTTGAATCGTTCGAACTATTAGAATTGTTTTCAAATCTCCACCAACTATATCAACTGAAAATCTGCCTTCATTTCTGTTACAGATACTAAATTTAAAATGTGCAAATCACTTTTATTTTCTTACAATTTAAGCTAATTTAATTCTAAAATTAAAATTATTATTAAAGTTGAGCAGTTTTGAATCTTGCTCAGGATTTAAAGAAAGCAGGGGACTAAACTCGTCCGTTCTTTCCGCGGTTAATAACCTTTCGCACGATAGTAATACCTACCATACCTACAAGAATAGGGGCAACGAAAGTCAAACCGTTTGAAAATGCGCTTTCAATTCCAGTGATAATTTGAGTGTTCAAATTCTCTGGGAAGTTGATCGTTCCAAAATGTTCAAACATTTTTCATCTCCTTTTTTAAAGTTAATATTGATTTTATTTTTGTTCGCTTTTTGTTTGCGATTTTTGGACTAACATTTTAATTTTCACATAAGCCGTTAATCCTCGTTTAAGATGCTATCAATTTTATCAGATTGCGAAATTGATTTTATAGCGTCCATAAGTCCAAATTTATCTTTTTTATCTACAAAATAATCAATTTCTAAACC
>CAURQO010000046.1:0-4576 GCA_963527165.1 uncultured bacterium | reverse complement strand
GGTATACGGTGCGCCAAAAAAATATAGTTAAAAGAAAAGCTATAATAATTATGCTGAGAATAAATAATATTTAGCAAAAAATAATTTCTATAAAATAAAATAATTTGGTACCCCCGGTAGGACTCGAACCTACGGCCAGGAGGGTAGAAACCTCTTACTCTAATCCACTGAGCTACGGGGGCGTACCTGAAACAATTATATCAGTTTTTTTGAAAAAAGTCTATATGTTTATTTTTTGAAAAGCAAAAACCTCCACGGATGGAGGCTTGTGCTAAAACAAAAAAGATCAAATGGTGCGGGCGGAGAGAATCGAACTCTCATCACTTGCTTGGAAGGCAGGTATATTAGCCGTTATACGACGCCCGCATAAAATCATTATAGCAAATAATTTTTATAAAAGCAAGACTTTTTTGAAAAAATATTCCGTTTATGGTAATATAGTAATATGAAATTGAATGATTATGTTGTAAAATCAAATTTGGAAGAAGTTGCGCATTCGAGTGGATACGCAAAAGCTCAATCTGGTGGTAGCATCGGTGCGGCGAGCGCACAGAGTTTTTCGCAACGGCAAAGTATTGATTATCGAAATTCTAAAGTTCGTTCGTATCAAGATTCGCAGCTCGGTCAATTAAGAATGGCGCAAAAAACAAAGATGGAAGATTCAATTTCATCACTTGATCGAATACGAGCAAAAAGAGAAGAGAATATGGGGCGTTTTCAGTCTAATTCAAATCGGCAAAAAAATGCGCTTTCAAACAATAGGATTGATCGCGAAACAAAAATACGAATGGGTGAAAAATATAATAATGTTAGTCAATCTGGAATGGCAGGCTTTCATTCTGGTGTAGGAAGCCAAGCACAGGGCGTTGTTCGAAGCTTTCAACCATCGATTCGACCAAAATTTTAACGCTTGATTTTTGATTTTTTGTGTGGTAAAATAAGTAGAGTTGTGGCGGATGTAGCTCAGCTGGTTAGAGCGCTGGTTTGTGGCACCGGAGGCCGTGGGTTCGAACCCCATCATTCGCCCCAAGTGAAATTTGAGCAAGGAGCTCTTTTTTATTTGACTAAAATTTAAAAGTATGATATAATATTAGTATATTTTTACCAAGGAGGAATAAAAATGGTTAAATTGAACCTTACAGAAATTAATAATTCGAAAGAGATGCTTGATAGCTTTAAAAATACTTTACATGAGTTTATTGCTCATCACCCATCGTTTTGTGGAAATGTTTTTTCACGCAGTAGTGTTAAATTACTTGACGCTATTAGGTTTTCATTAATTCAGGCTGCCGAAGCTCTGCTCGAAGAGGATTACAGAGCGGAAAGTTCTGATGTTGATATTGAGTTGTCGACAATTTTTGAGATCTTAAACAGTGAAAAGCCAAGTGGAATTTCTTGTGTTAAATTCAACTTGAAATTTATCTATTTTCTTGTTAAAGAACTTGAAGATAAAGCAACATTTGATTTTCCTGCTGCAAACTCTATTCTTGTGAATGCGATAAAATATCGTGAATCACACAAAGGCATCCACTAAAAATAACTCCCGATTTTCGGGAGTCTTTTTAATTATGAAAACAAAGTTTCAATCTTTGCGCCGAGTGAGTTTAATCTTTCCGCAAAATCCTCATAGCCGCGATTGATATTGTAAACATCTCGCAAGGTGGAAATTCCTGGCGCGGCAAGCATTGCGATTAAAACCACCACACTTGGCCTGAGTGCACTTGGTGCGATAACATCGGCCGATTTCCATTTCGTTGGGCCAGAAATATAAACGCGGTGTGGGTCGACTAATTCAATTTTAGCGTTCAATTTTGAAAGCTCGGTAAAGTAAATCGCACGGTTTTCGTAGCTCCAATCGTGGATTAATGTTCGGCCTTCTGCCATGGTCGCGATCAATCCAAGAAATGGCAGATTATCCATATTAATTCCTGGGAATGGTAAAGCGTGGATTTTATCTTTTGCGGCATGAAGTTTTGATTTTTTAACTGTAATATCCACAAGTCGCGTTTTTTTATTTTTCGAAAGATATTCGGGGCTGATTTCAAAAATTGCACCCATTTGTTCAAGGGTTGCGAGTTCGAGTTCATTGAATTCGATCGGTGCACGTTTAATTGTGATTTCTGAATTTGTGACCAGCGCTACTGCTACAAAAGTTAGTGATTCAATCGGATCTTCGCTGACGAAATATTCGACATCTTGTTCGATCTCTTTCAAGCCGTGAATTTTGAGCGTTGTTGTACCGATTCCTTCGATTTTAATGCCCAGCTTTTCAAGAAAGAAGCATAGATCTTGCACCATATAGTTTGGGCTGGCATTTCGAATCGTGATTTCTTGACCGGAAAGTGCTGCCGCCATAATAATGTTTTCAGTCGTAGTATCACCGCGCTCGGTTAGAAGAATTGGTTTTAAAACTTTTTGTGGATTATTTGAAATTTCATAAAAATCAGTTTTTGCGATAATGTTCGCGCCAAAGTGTTTTAAGCCTGAAAGATGAGGCTCAACCGTTCGTGTACCAAGATTACAGCCACCTGAAAAGGGGATTTTGAAATTTGAATATTGGTGTAAAAGTGGCCCTAAAAACATCAAAATGCTGCGTGTTCGCTTGGCGGATTCGATATTCATATTTTCAAAAGATAATTCTTTTGGTGGTATAATTTCGAGATCGTTTTCTTGATTTAACCATTTTGTTTTTACGCCAATTGAATTTAAAACTTCAATAATCCTATTAACTTCTTCGATCCGAGCAACATGGCGAAGAGTGGTTTTTCCTTTGTTTAAAAGTGATGCGCATAGTAGTGCAACAGCGGCATTTTTTGAAGTTTTAACCTCAATAGAGCCAGAAAGTTCGTGCCCTCCATATACGCGAAAATTGGTTTTTTTATTTGAATTTACTGATATAATTTCGCTTGAAAGTTCTTCTGAAATTCGTGTAAGCATTTCGAGAGTGATATTTTGTTTACCACTTTCGATACGATTGATTGCGCTTTGTGAAGTTCCAACTTTTTCGGCAAGTTCAGACTGGGTTAAGTTTTGGTGGAGGCGAGATTCCTGGATTAATTTTCCAATCTTCTCTAGATAGGCTTGTTCTTCTTTCATAAAATTATTATACCATTTATGATATAATAAGCGCAAGAGTTATTTCGAAAAAACTTGATTAGGAGAATTTTGGATTTTATGGTATAATATATAAAAGAGAATTGCACTTTTTAAAAAGCTTTAAGGAGGTTTTATGTTTGATGAGAAGATTTTTGACGTAATTGAAAATGAAGAAAATCGACAGCGTGAAGGTTTGGAGTTGATTCCAAGTGAGAATTATGTTTCGCGCGAAGTTTTGGCAGCGTTAGGCTCGGTTTTAACAAATAAATATTCCGAGGGTTATCCGGGTAAAAGATATTATGGCGGACAAGAAAATACAGATGCGATAGAGACTTTAGCAATCGAGCGTGCCAAGGAACTTTTTGGTGCTGATCACGCGAATGTTCAGCCTCACAGTGGTGCGAATGCGAACGAGGCGGTTTATAATGCTTGGCTTGAAGTTGGTGACACAGTTCTTGGAATGGATTTGGCGCAAGGTGGACATTTGACGCACGGCTCACCGGTGACACGAAGTGGAAAGATTTATAATTTTATTCGCTATGGTTTGGATGAAAATGGCGAGATTAATTATGCTCAGATTGAAGAATTAGCTGAAAAGCACAAACCAAAAATTATCCTTGCGGGCTTTTCAGCGTATCCTGGTGAGATTGATTATGCAAAAATTGCAGAAATCGGCAAAAAACATAATGCAATGTTGATGGCGGATGTTGCACATATTGCAGGTTTGATTGCCGGTGGAGTTTCGAAAAATCCGTTTGATTACGGTTTTCATGTAGTAACAACAACAACGCACAAGACTTTGCGCGGGCCTCGTGGTGGAATGATTCTTTCGAAAGGAAAAGTTGGAAATCCGCTTAAAAAGCCAGAAAAAACGCTCGAAAATCTACCGACTTTGATCGATCGATCGGTTTTCCCAGGAACGCAAGGTGGGCCACAAATGCATTCAATTGCAGCAAAGGCGGTTTCGTTTTATGAAGCACTTCAACCAGAATTCAAAAATTATGCTGAGCAGGTTGTGAAAAACGCACGAGTTTTGGCAGATGAGCTTTCGAAGAGAGGTTTTAAATTGATTACTGGCGGAACAAAAAATCATCTGATTTTGGCGGATGTTTATTCGAGTTTTGGAATTGATGGAAAAGCTGCTGAGCACGCAATGGATGCAATAGGCTTAACTTTGAACGCAAATTCAATCCCGAATGACACTTTATCGATGTTTACACCGAGCGGAATTCGCCTTGGAACGCCAGCAATCACTTCTCGTGGAATGAAAGAATCTGAAATGTCAAAAATTGCCGAATGGATGAAGCTTGCAATCGAAAATCGTGAAAATTCTGAAAAGCTTGCTGAAATCAAACGTGAAGTCGCGGATTTTGCGCGCACTTTTCCTTTGCCAAGCGATATTTAGTGTGGTAAAATATTGGTAAATATTATGATTGAAAACAATAAAGAAGTAAAATTGATTAGCAAGCAAGCAAGCAAG
>CAURQO010000045.1:0-4978 GCA_963527165.1 uncultured bacterium | reverse complement strand
AAACTGAAATTTCGAAGTCCGTGGGAGAAAATGAGGAGCGAAAAATTAGGTTTGTAGCATCGAGTGTGAATGTTTTCTGTAAAAGAAGCCCTGCTCGGGTTTCTTTTATTTTATAGAGAATTCTGGTATAATAAAACTATAAAATAATCCACTCAGAGCGCTGAGCGATTAGCAAAATATTAATATTTGCGTCGCTCAGTTTTTTATTTTGCAGCGACAAGATAAGGAGAAGAGATGGATATTTTCAAAGGTATTGGCGACTTTTTTGGCGGACTTTTTAGCCAAAAGAAGAAGCGAGAAGATGAACAGCAACCACAGCAGCAACAGTCTGCGGTGAGTTTTAACAATACACCAAAACTGGGAGATAATTTTGCGAATAATTTAAGCAATCCCACCCAGCCACAACAGCCAAAAGAATTTGCAAAGAGTTCGGTGGATTTGAACCCAGTGAAACCGGTGCAACCCGTTCAACCACAGCCACAAATGAACCGAGAACAGGAACGCCAGCAGTTGGCAAATAAATACCGGCAAGAAGAAACAGACCGCTACAACCAAGGGTCAGACCATGCGGCGAACTTCTTGAATGATATTTTTAGTGGTGGTAAAACAGCTCAAATGCGAGAGAATACCATTAACCAGAACATTCAAAACCGAGTAAATGCTGAAATGCTCCGAAAATATGGCTCAGATGATCAGCAAGTGAAACAAAACATCGCGCAGACTAGCCAGAATATCAATAAAAATGCTTCAGCGGTAAGTGATTTCACTAAAAATTACAATAATAATCTTCAACAAACTGTTTCTGCACCAGTTTCAGCAGTGAAAGGTGCAGCGAACAGTGTAGTGGAAACTGTACCGAAAGTTTCTGGAGCGATCACTGAACTTGGCGCTAATACAATTAAACTCTTTGATGAAGATAATCAATTTGCGAACAATTTGATCAACCGTGTGCGAGCAGACCGTGAAAAGAACATTGTACGAAAAACACTCAATGATGCAACAGGCTTAACTGATCAAGATAATAAAATGGCATATGGCTTGGGTAGTTCTGGAGCGAGAATGGCGATTGATTCCGCAATGACCCCTGTAACTGGTGGTATTGCTCCAGCGGTAGTACATGGTGTTGAGGCACATTCAGATATGATGGACCACTTAGACAACATTGAAGCTCGCAAAAAGGCTGAAGCAGCAGCAAAAGGTGAAGCATATACACCAAGTAGCTTTGCTTCTCGCTATTTAGCTTCAACCGCTAATGCCGGAGTTCAAGCTGCGATTGAAAAGCTTGGAATAGATAACCTTACGGGTAAAATTGGTGGCAAATTTGCAAAAAATATGGTTGGACGAGCTATCACGGGTGCATTGGGCGAAGCTGGTGAAGAAGGCGCACAGCAATATGCCGAAAACTTCACCAAAAAGCTTTTCGACAACAAACAAGACATCCATGAAGGTGTCGCTGAAAGCGCTCTTATGGGTGGAATTATGGGCGGAGCTGGTAAGATGGCCTTTGGTGGGATGGAATCGGTGAAGAATCCATATAAGAGCAACAATATGGCAGATGGCGAAGTGAGCATTTCAAAACTTCACCCAGACCAAATGGGCTACAATAAGGATGCAGTTTTAGGTAAATTTACAGGCGACACTCGTAAACGAATGAGTGAGCGTAGTTTTAATATACTTCAAGATTTACGAGCAAATAATCCGTATATGACGGGTGACGGTGATGCTCTAACTTTAAGTCGAGCCGGAAACTCAAAAATGACAAGAACCTCAACGCCTATTCCTGATGATTTATTTATGGCTAAAATGCGTACTACACCTCGAATTAATCAAATAATCGAAAATTCAACAAAAACACACTCTGCGCCAGACTTTAAAAATCACAAGATAGCACCCGATGGCTTTAACTATTACAATACGCCAATTAATATTTCTGGTAAACGCTATAATATGGGACTTGATGTAGCGGTAAATAATGGTAATGATACCAAGACTATATATAATTCAAATATAAGAAAAGCGCCCGACTTGGTCAGCTATGATGCCAATGGCAACGACACTGAATTAAAGTCGAACGCTTATGATTCTAATATAGCACAAAATAGTAATGATGTCAACAACATTAAATATAAATTAGCAGAACAGAATAAAGACCTGCTAGCGACACATACTCTAACGGCAGATAAGCTAAAGGCAACGGATGCTATGGGAGGGGCGATTTACCCAAGTATTGCAATATCTAAACCAGAAGTATTTACAGGAGAGAATTATGGAGATATTACATTAGTAGGGGATAAGGATTTCATAGACCCTAAAAATAGGCAAAATAAAGTAAAGGTTTTCGATAACGATATTTATTCACCAAGAGTACCTAAGCCAGACTATAAAGTAAAAAATATACCAAATGAATATAAAGAGATGATGGCTAAAACAAACTACGACCCAATTCAGCTATTAAATTACCCTAAAGACGTTATTGGTGATGGCTTAGATAGTAAAATATACCGAGATTCGTATATGGCAAATAAGGCAGGGGTGGATAATATTGCTAATGTGCCATCAGATAAATATAGCGAATATCTAAAGGAGGATATTTTTAATAAGCCAGAATATAGAGACTATGCCAAGAAAATGCATAACATGCTAGAAATTGAAAAAAGGCTACTGATGGGTGAAACTAGCGTGGGTAATGCGATATATAAACCATACACCTCTGAAAATATCTTGAAAAAGATGAATAAAAGTGAGCTAAAGGGTGGCGAGCGTTCATATAGCTTATCGCCAGATTATGTTTATGCTGCAGAAGAGTTAAAGAATATAAAAGCTATTAAAAATAAGCAAGATTTATTACAAAAAATAGATACTGAGGGATTAGACCAAATACGAGATAAAAATCGTAAACTAGCAGATAAAATAGAAGATGCTTTAAGTGAGCAAGGGATGTATTTTTATCAAATAAAAGAGAAAATTGCAGATTATCTAAATACAGGGAATACTGAAGGTTTAACGGCTAAATCAATTGCCCTGCTTGATGCCTATAAACAAGAACTAGATAGCGATCCAAGACTTTATTTTGAAGCTAAAATGCGACGAATGGTTGGTTTGGATGAGTTCAAAAAAGCAGTTATTCCAGATAACCTAGACGACGAGACGAGAGCAATATTAAAGAATCGTGGCGTGGAGACTATTGAATATAGAGCAGGCGATAACGCTGACCGTATGGCTAAATTAAACGCTTTAGACGATTTGAAGTTCAAAAAGACGCAAGCTGAGAATTTGGTAAGAGTAGCTAAAGAGAACCTTCAAGCTCGCCACCAAGAGCTTACTGGAGACCAGAATATTGCTTTCAATGAATGGGCGAACGAATTGGAGCACCGTGCACAAGGTTTCTTTGATGAAAAAACTGGTAAAATTACCATTAACGATGGCGATTTAAACACACTCAACCATGAGCTTGGACACAAATTGTTAACACGTGCCGATAACCGAACAGAGCTACTTGCAGATATTCGAAACACTATTGGCGATGAAGCTCTAAACGCAAAATATGGTGAAAATTACGCAGAACAAGTTGCTAATATGAACCCCGAAGAGCGTGCAAACCTTTTTGCGGAAGAATATCTAGCAGATGGCTTTAGTGATTACTATAACGGTATTTTAGCTGGTGAAGATAGCCAACGACTTGGTGCGAAATTAGGAATTCCACCAAGAGTGCTTGCAGCCTACGACCGAATTATAGAAGCAATTAAGGGTATTTTAGGATTGCAGCAAGACACTTTAAAACAATTCTATGCACAGGCCGAGACTGGCAAATTCGCACAGGATTACAAGCAAAATACACCAGTATATAACGAAAGCCCAGCTTTCAAGATTGCTCAAGATTCGAAAGGTGATTTAGCTGAAATAGAGCAAAAAACCCGCAAATTCGCTGAAACTGTATTAGACACAGACACTCCACCAAAAGACTTCGTAAAATTAATGCATGCTGGTGATGAATCTTTGAAATATACACCAAAAAAGAATAGCGAACTGTGGAATAAGGCGACTAAATCTGTACAAGAAAGCCCAGAACGAGTATTTAACGAACTAGAGAATACCCGTGTAGCTAATGATGAAACTATGGCTAAAGGTATTGCTTTAGCTAAACATTACCAAGCAATGGGCGATGATCTCAAAGCAAGTGAACTCTATGTTGAACTTGCAGTAATAGGGCGAGGCGAAACCTCCACAGTTTCGCGCTGGCTTGGTTGTTGAACCGCAGCTTCGACTTTTGGTGATGGAACGCTTTCAGCTACTTTTTTACGTTTAAATTTTGAACTATTTCCGCAATCTTATCGTTCTGGATTTTAGCATTGTTTTCGCCGTGCTTCATTCCGAGGTAGAAAGCCACACCAGCTACAATCGCTGTGTAAATGATAATTGTTTTAACAGTTTCAATAATTTTTTTGTAATTTACTTTTTTCAAATTTTTCATAGTTTTTTCTCCTTGTTTTTGTTTTGTTGGTTTGAGTTCATTTTTAGAGTTCTTGATTTTTTCGAACTCGGTTTCATTAATATTTTTCATAAAATTTGTTCCTTTTTTAGTGAGCGGTTAAAGCCGAAGAGTTAGGAGAGGAAAATCTTCTTTTCTTCAACTCGAACCGCTCACTAAAGGTTATGTTTTGAAGTTTCCCAATCTAATTGCTTAAGCTCTAAATTATTACTGATTAGCCTGCTTTCAAAAGGGAATACTTCTATTAAATAATTGCCGGATTGTTAAAGTATGTATTTTTTACGCGGTTTTATTAATCCTCGGAGGTAATTTATACAGAAATTGCCTCGATCAGAACAATAAAATAGCACCTACCGCTTCTCCTCGGTAGGTGCTGTCTTTCATAATAAAAAAAGACATAACTCGTCAAAGTTATGTCTGCAACAATCTCGTACTGGTCGGGGTGAAAGGACTCGAACCTTCGACCTCACGGTCCCAAACCGCGCGCGC
>CAURQO010000044.1:0-5088 GCA_963527165.1 uncultured bacterium | reverse complement strand
ATATAATTTCAATTGGTGGGTGATTAGGGACTCGAACCCCAGACCCTCTCGGTGTAAACGAGATGCTCTAGCCAACTGAGCTAATCACCCGAACAATTACTATTTTAGCAGACTTTTTTTGTGAAGTCAACAACTTTTTTCATTTTTTTGAAAAATATAAAAGTTATGCTAAGATTGTATAGATAAATATGTATTAAATATGTATGGTTGAAAGGTAAGATAAAAAAGAATGGATACAAGAAAGCCTAACGGGATTGGTAAAAAATATGAAAAATATATAAAAAATAAAAAGCATGAGGGTGAATATTATAATTTTTATGACAGAGCGATGCACAATAACTTGGTTGTAGAGAAATTTGAGTATTTTATACTGGTTGAAAACTTATTTCCGTATCAGATTTGGGATGGCTTTGAAGTTGAGAAACATTTGCTCATAATTCCAAAGAGGTTCACTGAAACAATTAGTGATTTTTCACCAGCAGAAAGAGAAGAATATTTTGAAATTTTATCAAAATATGAAGCCCTAGGTTTTTCAATTTACGCTCGTGCAGCGCAAAACGTTCGAAAAACTGTTAAACATCAACATACGCATTTGATAATTTTAAATTATGATCGGCGAGTGAACTTGCTATTTAATATTACGAATAAAATTCTTTGGTGGCGTAATTTCTCTAAATAGTTTAGTTGATTTTTAGCGAAAAAAATGGTAGAATATTTAAAGTTTTATAATAATTTTTAATAGAGAGAAAATATGAAATCAGAAAATATTCGAAATGTAGCAATTATTGCTCACGTTGACCACGGGAAAACTACTTTGGTAGATGGGCTTTTAAAGCAAAGTAATACATTCCGTGAAAATCAGGCTGAAATGAGTCAAACACTTTTGATGGATTCTGGTGATCAAGAATCGGAGCGTGGAATTACGATTACAGCAAAACAAACTTCGATTTATCACGGGAACTATAAAATTAATATTATTGATACACCGGGGCATGCAGATTTTTCAGGTGAGGTTGAACGTACGCTAAATATGGCCGACGGTGTGATTTTGGTTGTGGATGCTCAAGAGGGTCCAATGCCGCAAACGAAGTTTGTGCTTTCTAAAGCTCTTGAGCTTGGTTTGAAGCCGATTGTAGTAGTAAATAAAATTGATAAGCCTGCTCGTAGAATTACAGAGGTGAATGACGAAGTTTCAGATTTGTTCTTAGAATTAGCAACAAACGATGATCAGCTTCTATATCCGACATACTATGCGATTGGTCGCGATGGTAAGGCTTGGCCAGAAGTTCCAGAAAATCCAGAGGCAGATGCGAATTTTGAACCGATTTTTGATGCGATTATTAATGAAATTCCAGCACCGAAAGTTGAACTTGACGGTGATTTTCAGTTATTGGTGACTTCGCTAACCTATGATAACTTTTTGGGAAAATATGCGATTGGTAGAATTTCTCGTGGAAAAGTTAAATCTGGTGAGCAAATTTCGCTAATCAAACGAGATGGAACTGTTAAAAAAGCAAAAATTGATAAGCTTTTTGCATATCGGGGTTTAAATCGTGAAGAAATTTCAGAAGCTTTTGCGGGTGATATTGTAGCGATTACAGGTGTTGCTGAAGCTGAAATTGGTGAAACTTTAGCTGATGCAAATAATCCTGAAGCCTTGCCAACGATTGAGGTTGAAAAACCTACACTTTCAATGTATCTTGGCCCAAATACCAGTCCAATGAAAGGTCGTGAGGGTGAATTTACAACTTCTCGTCAGATTGGTGATCGTCTTCGAAAAGAGCTTGAGACAAATGTTTCGCTTCAAGTTGAGGAGAATGGAATCGGATTTATTATCTCTGGTCGCGGTGAACTTCATCTTTCGGTTTTGATTGAAACTTTGCGCCGTGAAGGTTTCGAATTTGAAGTTGGTCGTCCGCAAGTGGTAACAATTCAAGAAGACGGTGTCGAGAAAGAGCCAGTTGAAGAATTGATTATTGAAGTTGCGCCAGAATTTGTTGGTGCAGTTAGTCAAGAAATGGGGGTACGACGAGCTGAAATGCGCGCACAGGAAAACTTACCAACAGGTTCAAATCGTTTAACATATATTATTACAACTCGAGCGATGATTGGTCTTCGAAACTTGATGTTGACCGCTACAAAAGGTACAATTATTATGAATAGTTTGCCACACGGTTATCAAGAAATGGGCGCAAAAATACCTTCAAGCCGAAATGGCGCATTGATCGCTTTCGAAAAAGGAACTTCGACGCCTTACGCTCTCCAAAGTGCAGAGAGCCGTGGTGAGCTTTTTGTTGGCCCGGGAACAGAGGTTTATGCTGGAATGATTGTAGGCTTAAACAATCGTCAAGAAGATCTTGAAATTAACGTTGTGAAAGAAAAACATCTCACGAATATGCGTTCAAAATCTTCTGATGGCGCAGTTCAACTTACGCCATTTACAGATTTAAGCCTTGAGCAATGTATTGATTTTATTGAAGATGATGAATTGCTTGAAGTTACGCCGCAGAATTTGCGACTTAGAAAACGCTATTTGGACTCAAACGAGCGAAAACGAATGGCAAAAAGTTCGAAATAATCAAATTTGACAATTTTGCTAAATATTTAAAAATCGCCCCAAGGACAGAAGGGCGATTTTTTGTTTTTTCGAAAGCCTTAATTATTTTTCGCGACTTGTTCGAACGTTTATTGAATATGATTCTTCAGATTGATTTACTTGAATAACTTTGAACAAAATAGTTCCTTTCCATAATCATTTTTATTTTGATATTTTTTGTTTTTTGTATGATTATGTCTATATAATAACACATAATAATCAAAAAGTCAATAGTTTTTTGAAAAAAGTTTGAAAAAAGTTGAAATTTAAACTTAAACGTGATAAAATAAGAGTAAAATTTGCAAAATAAAAAGGAAACATATGTTTAATAAAAAAACAATTAATGACGTTGATGTGCGTGGAAAAGTAATTTTGCTTCGAGCTGATTACAATGTTCCAATTACCTATACTGAAAGCGGTGAGGCTGAAATTTTGAACGATTTTCGAATTCGTGCCAGTTTACCAACACTTAAAAATTTAATCGAGCGCGGTGCGAAAAAAATTATTATTATTTCTCATATGGGGCGGCCAAATTCGGTAGAGGGAATTGCTGATTTGGATGAATTAGAACATCTTTCGAACGGTGCGCGTAAGTATTCTTTACGTCCAGTTTTTAATCATTTGCGAGATTTTTTACGTGATGAAGGATTGGATTTTCCGATGAATTTTCATACAACACCAATTTTTCCACGAACTCGATATTCAGTTTCAATGAAAGATGCGGACGATGATTATAAGATTGAAATGTTAGAAAATTTGCGATTTTCGAAAGCCGAAAAGAAGAATTTGCCTGAATTCGCCGATGCTTTAGTGCGAGTTACCGGTGCAGATTTATTTGTTCAAGATGGTTTTGGTGTGATTCACCGTGCACACACTTCAACTAGTGAAATTACAAAAAAACTTCCAAGCGTAGCAGGACTGTTGCTTGAAAAAGAATATTCGACTATTTCGCAAGCTTTCGAAAATCCGCAGAGGCCTTTTATTGCAGTGATGGGCGGTGCGAAAATTTCAGATAAATTGCCGTTAATTGAGAAATTTATTGAGCGAGCCGATAAGATTATTGTTGCTGGCGCTATGGCGAACACTTTTTTGAAATATTTGAATATTGAAGTTGGAAAAAGTCGAATTGAAGATGGCCAAAATGAGATTATTGAGCAGATTTTTCAATTGGCGGAGCGAAAAGTTGGTTTTGAAAATTTGCGAGATTTTATAATTTTACCAGAAGATGTTTCGGTTGCGAGAGAGTTTTCAGAAACAACTGAGCGGATTGAAAAGTCTGTTGTGGCGGTTTCGAAAGATGAAATTATCCTTGATTTTGGCGAAAGGGCAATTCAGCGAATCGAGCGAGAAATTTCGAATGCGAAAATGATTGTCTGGAATGGAACGATCGGTTATGCGGAATTTAACAATTTTGCGAAAGGATCTGAGCGAACTTCGTTGGCGATTTCGAAAGCTACAAAAAACGGCGTAAAATCTATTGTTGGCGGCGGTGATACTTCTGCTTTTGTGCTAAATTGGTTGAATCAAAATTCTGAAATTGCCGATTTTTCGTTAATTTCAACTGGTGGTGGTGCTGCTTTGGAGCTAATGAGCGGAGAAATTTTGCCAGGATTTGAAGTTTTAGAAGATAAAGCATAAGAATTTACAAAAATAAAATAAAATGATAAAATGAAGGTGTTATGAATAAAAAACTTGTTATCGCAAACTGGAAAATGAACTTGAATATGCAAGAATCGAGCATTTTTTTGCATAAGTTAAGTGAAAAAATCCAAATTCATCGCGGGATGGAGATTATTTTAGCTCCGTCAACTTTCACTCTACAATCGTTAAGTTTGCAGGTTAATCACAGACAGTTTAAGCTTGCAGCGCAAAATTTCTATTGGCGCGATCACGGAGCTTTTACTGGTGAAGTTGCGATTTCGCAGTTGCGCGGAATTGTCCAATATGCACTAGTTGGTCATTCTGAACGGCGAAATATTTTTCACGAAACGGATAAGGATATTCGCGCTAAGGTTGCGGCAGCGATTCGAAATGATATTCGGCCTATCTTGTGTATTGGCGAAACTTCTGACGAGCGAAATCACGGCGAAACTGCTTTAGTTTTGAATGATCAGCTGATTGGTGGACTTGCGAATGTTTCAAGTGAAGATATTTCAAAAGTTATTGTCGCGTACGAGCCGGTTTGGGCGATTGGAACTGGCGTAAATGCCAATCCGGACGATATTCGAAAAGCGGTGAAGGTTATTCGAAATCAAATTAAGCAGCTTTATGGTGCTAAAACTGCAGAAAATATCCAGATTGTTTATGGTGGAAGTGTTCAGCCTGAATTTGCGACGGATTATGCGAAAATTAATGGAATTGATGGTTTATTGATTGGTGGCGCAAGTTTGAATGTCGAAAAATTCACCCAGATTGCAGAAAAAGTTTTTGAAACGGTAAAAAAATAAAAGGAAAAATATGCGAGATATAGATTTTGAAGAATTAGATAAAGC
>CAURQO010000043.1:0-5215 GCA_963527165.1 uncultured bacterium | reverse complement strand
AAAAACTGAAGAATAAAATAATTAGCCCGATAAATTTGGGCTAATTTGATTTTAAATTATGGCTTTAGATATTTTTGATCAGAATGATTTTAAAGAAAAAGTTACAAAAAAGAGTTTTCGAAAAGAAGACGTTTTTAAAGATGGACATTTTACGATTACGGATATAAAACAAGCAGTTAAAAATCCAAATCGTGCTAATATTTTTGTAAATGGGAAATATCGTTTTTCTTTGGATATTTTTCAGCTGACACAGTTAAATATTAAAATTAGTGCAAAGTTTTCGAAAGCTGAAATTGAAAATCTTGAACAGCAGAGTGAATTTGGCAAGCTTTATGCTTTAGCTTTAAATTATTGCTTAATGAGGCCACATTCTGAGAAAGAGATTCGCGATTATTTATGGAAAAAAACTTTAAATCGAAAACTAAAAAATCGCAAAACGGGTGAATTTTATGAGAAAAAAGGAGTTTCTAAACTTTCGGTTGATCAAGTTTTAGATAGATTAATCGAGAAAAAATATATTAATGATGAAAAATTTGCTCGATTTTGGGTTGAAAACCGAAACCAAAGAAAAGGAAGTTCAATTAAAAAATTAAAATCTGAATTATTTTCGAAAGGTGTTTCTGCAGAAATTATTGAGCAAATTTTAAGTAAATCGATCCGGAATGATGGTGAGGAAATTCAAAAAATTATCACTAAAAAAGCAAAAAAATACACAGACGAAAAAAAACTCATCGCATATTTGGTGCGACAAGGTTTTTCTTTTGATGAGATTAAACGAGCTATTTTGAAAGATGAATTTTAATCTCTGAACGGATTGATATAATTTGGTATGAAATTTTCGGTTTTTTCAGCGCGCTTTTGGGGTTTTACTTCTTTTTCGGCTCGAATTGTTAGAATTTCGTCGTTAATTGCTGTAATTTGCGAGCGGTGAATTGTTAAAACTGGATCATTGAGTGATTTTAAAATCGGTCGTTTAACGAGTAATTGTTGAACTGAAAAATCTGACAAACTTAAAGTATAATCAATAATTTTGCCGATCTTTACTCCTTTTTCGTCTTCAACTTTTAAATTCAAAAGATCGAAATTTAAATCGAGAATTTCTTTAATTTTAATCACATCTGTTGGTAGAATAAAGTCTTCGCCAGAATCAACAATAAAACCAATCCTTGAAAGCTCTCGAATATCGGCGATTCGAACAAGCATTTCTTCGCCTGAAAAAGAATTTGCTTTCAATCGGTAAGCTAAAATCTGCAAATTGCTTGGATCGATAATAGCATCGCTGGTTAGCGCAAGTTGCGATCCAGTTTGAAGCCCCATTATTGGCGTGTTTAATAATTTTGAAGCTAAAATTAACATAATTATACTACAATTTTAACAAATTTTTAGTTTAAAATCCAGTTTTCCGCATTAATTCTGGTAGAATTGTTTCACCTTGGATTGTTTTTATAAGTCCATCGAGCTTAATATTTTTGAAATTATTTGTCGAGAGGATTTCTTCAATTTCAACTGATGTTGGTTTTAGTGGAAGAATACTTTTGATTTCTTTCGAAAATTCGCCTTCAATTAAGTTTAAAACTTCAAAAATTCCGGTATTTCCAGAAAAAGCTAGCTCGGGTTTGATGTTTTTTTGAATTTTTGGTAACTCTAAAATAGAAGTTGTTGAAGTCCTAAGTGAATTTTGTTTATGGTTTTTATCGCGAAAATCTTTTTCAAATTGGTGAATTTTTCGCCCAGTAGTTTTAAATTCTTGTAAAATCAAATCAGATTCTTCTTTCGATATCTTCGTTTGAGAGGTGGCTTTTTTTGAAACGGTTCGAATTAATAATTGCGAAGAAATTCCAAGAACATTTGCGCTAATTAAAAATGGTTCAATTTTTAAATAATTCAAAAATGGAATAACTTCGCTAAGTTTTTGAACGGGTAGGCTTGCAAGAATGAATTTTCCACGCATTGAAGCATCAAAAATTAGCTCAGTAGTTTTCGAGTCTTTTAGATTATCAATGTAAATAATGTCTGGATTTTGACTGAGAGCAGATTTTGTCATTTCGAAATAATCAAGTCCAATTCTTGGATTGATTTCGGTTTGATTTATTCCTGGAATTGTTTTTTCAATCGTTTTTTCAATCGTAACGATATTTTTTTCACTTGAATTTAATTCGTTTAAAATTGCGAAGTTGGTCGTGTTATTTCCTTCACCAATAGTGAAAAATATTCCGCGAGGTTGTCGTAAAATTTGCTGAATAGATTGAAGATTCTCACCCCAAAGACCTATTTCTTCTAGTTTTCGAACGCTTTTTCGTGCGCGAATAAGACGAAGTGTGATCTTTTCACCCAAGAAAACTGGAGTCGTTGAAATTCTAATTCTTGCATCGCCGTATTGAATTGTTGAAGATTGTGGAAAAGTTTTTTCACTAAAATTTAGCCCGCCAAGATGCTTGAAATATTTTATAATTTTTGGCGACATCTCTTTCGAAAATTTATTGATATTTTTTAAAACACCATTAATTCGAAAGCGCACTAAAATTGAATTTTCTCGCGGTTCAATGTGGACGTCTGTTGCGTGTAAATTTAAAGCATTTTCAATAATGCTTTCAGCCGCAAAACTCACGGATTTTTCGAATTTAACTTCTTTATTTTTCGATTTTTCCCCACCATTTTTCATTATTTAAATTTTAACATAATCGATTTATAATTTCAAGTATGGTAAAATTGTTGTATGAAGAAAATTGTTGTGGCAGTTTCTGGTGGAGTTGATTCAATTGTTTTGCTTGATTTTTTGAGGAATTTTTTCGAGAAGAAAAACGGGAAAGATTGGGTTCGAAAAAACTTAATTATTGCACATTTTGAACACGGAATTCGCGGTAAAGAAAGCGAAGATGATCTGGAATTTGTTAGAGAATTAGCAAAAAAATATGATTTGCGTTTTGAATTTGAGTGCGGAAATTTGGGTAAAAATTCCAGTGAAGAAAAAGCCCGAAAAGCTCGATATATTTTTTTGAGAAAAATTGCTAAACGAGAAAATGCTATAATTTTTACGGCTCATCATAAGAATGATTTGGCGGAGACTTTTGCGTTAAATTTGGCGCGCGGTGGTGGTTGGCGAGCGGTAGCATGTTTTGATTCACCAGGTATTGAACGTCCTTTTTTACGATTTTCGAAATTAGAAATTCTAAAAATAGCAAAACGTCGAGGTTTAATTTGGCGAGAGGATTCAACTAATTTTAGTCAAAAATATGCACGCAATCGAATTCGAAAAACTTTGAATTTTAGTGAAAAAGATCTGGAATCGATTTTTGAAATTTGGCAAAGGCAAATTGAACTTCGCCGTGAAATTGAGAAAATAACTCAAGAGATTTTGTTTGAAATTGGTAATGGGGAAAAATTTGAGCGAGAGTTTTTTCGCACAAATTCAGATGAAGTTTGTTATGAAATCCTGCGCGAAATTATGATTCGGCAATCTGGTAAAATTCCGCTATCGAAGCAGATTTTTAATTTATTATGTTCAATTCGAACTTTTAAAAATGGATCAAAAACACAAATTTTAGGTGGGCAAGAAGTTATGTTTTCTAGAAATCACTGGAGCTTTAATATTGACTAGATACCTAATTTATGGTATAATTCAGGTATAATCATATTTTTAGGGGGTGGTAAAATGATTAAGTACAATCATAAAAAGGCTATCGAGTATTTCGAGAAATCTAAATATAAAGAGCTCGAAAAATTAATTCACTATGCCGATACTGAGAAAATGTCGGCAGAGGAGATAGTTGAATTAATTGCTTTTATGGCTTTAACTCAACAAAAGCTTCACAAGATCTATTGGTCTGATGAAGTGGTTCAACTAGCAATATTAGCTTTAGAAAAAGCTGATATTAGAGAACGCCGATATCTTGAAGTAAAATTGTTGCGCAATGAGGCTCAGATTATCATTCGCAATAAAAAAGATGACAAACGCTTCAATAGAGCAATGGAGCTGCTATCTTTGGCGGATAAACACTTCGCTCAGATTAAAGGTTGTGAGCTTGAAGGTCTTTTTGTAAAAGACGAAAAGCTTCGAGTAGATTTTGAATTCCTAAGGAATAGCGGTAGAGCTGAGGAAATTAATCAAATAGTCGAGGAATATATAATTCTTGATAGTGAGTTTAATAAATTCAATGGCGGAGTTGCTGAAACTTGGCAATTAAATGCTGAGTTTCATAGCTTGAGAATAATGGCCTATGCCGGCTATCCTTATGCTAAAATTTTAGGTAGGAAAGTTGCTAAAAAGTTTAGTTCTCGTGGTAATAGACTTAAAGCGTTAGCCGCGAGAATATACACTTTAGGTCGGTTGGGATTTTATCTAAATGAAATCTTAGCTCGAATTAGGGGTGAATAATTTACGAGGTTCATTAGAGCCTCTTTTTCTTTTTTGGTTGAAAACGCTTTAAAAATTTGTTAAAATAGTAAGAGTTGAATGATTGGAAAGGAAGATGATGAAAGATAAGAGAAATAATAATTTTAAGAAGCTAACTCTGAATGTTATTTTTTGGGTAGTAATTATAGCTATTTTTGGCGGAGTTTGGTTGAGTCAAGGCTTTTTTTCAAATGGTTTGAAAGAAGTTGCGATTTCGGATGTGATTTCGCGTGCAAATAAAAGTGAGATTTCAAAACTTGAAATTCAAGGAAACGATGTAAAAATTACCAAAAAAGGTGAAAAGAAAGCGACTGAAAAATCGGTTAAAGAGAGCGGAACAATTTATGAACAAGGTCTTGAAAAGGGTAAAACTACTGTAGAAGTTATGCCAGTTGATAATTCATCAGAAGTAATGTGGAATCTTGCAGTTATAATTATTCCTGTTGTCGCTATTGTTGCTTTCTTTATGTTTATTATGCGTTCTGCAAATGGTCAGAACTCTCAAGCAATGAATTTTGGAAAATCTCGAGCAAAACTTTATGGTGAAGATAAAAAGAAGATTAAATTTGAAGATATTGCGGGGAATGAGAATGCAAAACAGGATTTATATGAAGTTGTGGATTTCTTGAAAGATCCTAAAAAATATCAAAAAATGGGTGCAAAAATTCCAAGTGGTGTTTTGATGGTTGGAAATCCAGGAACTGGTAAAACGATGCTTGCACGTGCTGTTGCTGGTGAAGCAAAAGTTCCTTTCTTCTCGATTTCAGGTTCAGAATTTATGGAAATGTTTGTTGGTGTTGGTGCTTCACGTGTTCGAGATTT
>CAURQO010000042.1:0-5294 GCA_963527165.1 uncultured bacterium | reverse complement strand
TGGCGCCTTGGCGGAGTGGTTACGCAGCGGTCTGCAAAACCGTTTACACCGGTTCAAATCCGGTAGGTGCCTCCAGAATATAACAAAAGGAAAGAAGTAATGCAAGAAGAAAATCAGAAGATTGTCGAAATTCGAAAAGGTGAAGAAGATACAAAAAATGTAAATACTCACTCAGTTATTGTCGCTCAACCAAAACCAAAGAAAAAGTATAGCAAGACTGTGGTAGCTATTCGACAAACGATTATTTGGTTTAATATTTTTACTGCGATGGTTTGTGCGTTCATTAGCTTAGCTAATATCTGGTCCGACAATTATCTTGCTGAAACTATGGGTAAAGCTTGGGCTACATTCTTAGTTCTTGGTGTATTTTCATTTTTTATTATGGTTATTTCGCCACTTTTGGATAAAGACGAAGCTTAATTGTTCTATACGCCTTGACTTTTGCTGTTGAGGCGTGCTAAAATATAAATACGCGCGAGTGGCGGAATTGGTAGACGCGAGGGACTTAAAATCCCTTGACCTAAACAGTCGTGCGGGTTCGATTCCCGCCTTGCGCACCAAATTTTAACAATAGTAGGAGAATAAAATGCCAATTGCAATTATTATAATTGTTGCCGTTCTTAGTTTAATCGGGATTTTTGTTTGGAGTCAATATAACGCTCTTGTTCGCTTGAACGAACGAGTTGAAGAGGCTTGGAGTGATATTGCTGTTCAGCTTAAATATCGAGCTGATTTAATCCCAAACCTTGTAGAAACTGTTAAAGGATATGCAACTCACGAAAAAGAAGTTTTCGAAAATGTAAGCAATGCGAGAGCTGGCTTGCTTAATGCCGGAAACAATGTTGCCGCTGCCGCACAAGCTGAAGGTGAGATGTCTCAAGCTCTTGGACGATTGTTTGCGGTTGCTGAAAACTATCCAGAGTTGAAGGCGAATGAAGGTTTTGTTCAGTTCCAGCAACAACAGCAAGAAATTGAAGACAAAATTCAAGGTGCTCGCCGATTTTATAACGGTGGGGTTAGAGATCTTAATATTAAGATTAAAACTTTCCCAACTAATATTTTTGCTAAAAAACTTGGTTTTGAAAAGCGAGATTTCTTCGAGGTAGAAGATCGAAAAACTATCGAATCTGCACCACAAGTAAAATTCTAATTTAATTAGGGTTTGTTAAGGATGTATAGCTCAATTTCTGAAAATAAACGCAATACAGTGATAATTTTTTCACTATTTATTGCGATTATATCAGGGATTGGGTTATATTTTTCGTATATATTGAACGACAGATCTATTTTTTATTGGACATTTATTTTTACAGTGTTTTATACTTTTTTTCAATATAAAATATCTAAAAAAATTGCCCTAATAATGAATGGTGCAAGATCTATTTCGAAAAAAGATGCGCCGGTGTTTTATTCTGCGGTTGAGTCAATTTCAATAACCGCTGGAATACCTATGCCGAAGCTATATATAATCAATGATCATTCAATGAACGCTTTTGCGGCCGGAACGAGTCCTGAAGATTCTATTATTTGCGTTACAACTGGGTTGCTTGAAAATATGGATAAAGTGGAAATTGAAGGTGTTGTAGCTCATGAAATTTCACATATAAAAAATTATGACATTAGAGTTTCTATGGCGGCAGTAGCACTGACGGCTGCTATCGGTTTTTTGGCGGATGTTATAATGAGGGTTATTTTTTGGAGCGATGACGAGGATAATCAGAATCCAATTTTGATGATTTTAGGTTTATTATTTGTTATGATTTCGCCAATTTTAGCGATGATAGTTCGACTCTCGATTTCTCGTGAGCGTGAATTCCTAGCTGATGCGACTGCGGTTTCGTTAACAAGATATCCTGATGGACTTATACGTGCTCTTGGAAAACTCAAAAATAATCAACCGCTTAAAAAGCAAAATTCAACAACTGCAAGTTTATTTATTTCGAATCCAATGAAAGTAGGGTTCTTTCAGAGGATTTTTTCAACTCATCCACCTATTGAAGAGCGAATTAAAAGATTAAAAGAAAATAGTGCGAGGTTTTAATGGTTAAGAAAAAAATATTAAGCTCTAACGAAAAACAGATTAGTTTGGTATATTTTTGGGTTATCTCAATTCGGATTTATTTTCGAAAAAATGTGATAGAGCGATTTCGAAAATTTAAAGCTCGTCGACCGCACAGAAGTTTTAAAATTTCGAAAAGACGAGATTATGTTCGACCGCTAAAAATTGGCGGTTATTGGAATTTAATGGTTGATGTTTTCAGGTTTATGTATCAAAATAAAACCATTTTTCGAAATCTTATTCTTATTTTTGCACTTATGGGAATTCTTTTTATTGGATTAATGGATCAGAATTTTATTTCAAGTCTTCAGGCGGTAGTCGATACGACAAATGATGGAAATTTTGAAGGTTTTTTTGGTGAAATTGGGAAAGCCGGATTAATTATGACTGCGACATTCACTAGTGGCGGGTTGGTTCAGTCACCGAATGAGGTTCAGCAGTTAATTTTTGCGATATTGATACTTTTTATTTGGTTGGCGACGGTTCAGATTTGCCGAAATATTTTGAACGGCAATAAAAACTATAATCTCAGGGATGCGCTATATTCTTGTGGTACGCCTATAATTCCAATGATGGTTATTTCTGCGGTTATATTATTCCAGATGATTCCTGTATTTATCGCAACGATTGTTGGAGCTGCTGCTAGAACAACAGGGATATTGTCAAGTGGAGTGGAGCAAATGGTGTTTTTTGCTGCAATGTTACTGTTATTTTCGCTCTCGGCTTCTTGGGTTACAGGATCAATTTTTGCGATGATTATTGTAACGATCCCTGGAACTTATCCGTTTAAAGCTTTAAAAATTGCTGGAGACATGGTTTCGCAGAGGCGATTAGCGATTTTGAAACGAGTTTTGTTCTTGGTTTTTGTTCTGGTTTTGTTATGGTTGGTTATAATTATTCCAATAATAATATTGATGAATTGGTTGATTTCGATTAATGAGTTTTTTATTAAGATTCCAATTGTACCAATTTCAATGTTATTAATGAGTTGTTTCTCGTGTATTCTAAGTTCCGTTTATGTATATTTATTGTATAGAAGGGTAGTGGATGTCGACCAGCGATAAAAAAAGATATAGTGATTTAGTTCAGCTTTTAAATAAGTATTCTTTCGAATATCACACACTGGATGCGCCTAGCGTTCCAGATGCAGTTTATGATTCACTATTTTCAGAACTAAAAAAGATCGAGGTAGATAATCCGGAGCTAATTTCGAAAAATTCACCAACACAAAGAGTTGGAAATGCTATGATTGGCGGTTTTGAAAAAGTCAAGCATTCTACTCGGATGTTGAGTTTGAATGATGTTTTTAGTTATAAGGATATTTTTGATTGGTTTGATCGAATTAAAAAACTTAATCCAGAAATTGAAGAGGATTTTTTTGCGGATATCAAAATGGATGGTTTGGCGTGTTCGCTGATTTTTGAAGATGGTGAATTTGTGCGTGCGGTTACTCGCGGTAATTCATTTATTGGTGAAGATGTTTCAAGTAATGTTCGAACAATTAAAAATATCCCGCTTTTTTTAGGTTCGATCAATGAAGAGTTTAGATTTTTAAAAAAGGGTAGAACTGAGATTCGTGGTGAAATTGTTGTTTTGAAGGATGATTTTAAAAAAATAAATCGGGCTCGAAAAGAGCAAAGTGAACAGGAGTTTGCTAATCCTCGGAATTTAGCTGCAGGAACAATTCGTCAGCTCGATCCGTCGGTAGTGGCTTCAAGACCGCTGAATTTTCGTGCTTATGATATTATTCGTGAGGATTTACAAGAGATCCCGACAAATGAGTTTGCCTATAAGGCACTAAAAAATCTTGGTTTTTCAGTAAATGAACAGGCTTCACGGGCTAAAAGTATTAAAAAAGTTATTGAATTTATTGAATTCTGGGGGGAGAAGCGAAAAAACCTCCCCTTCAACACTGATGGCCTAGTTGTAAAACTTAACAATCGCGAACAATTTTTAAATCTTGGAATTGTTGGTAAACAGCCTCGCGCGGCTATTGCTTTTAAATATTCGCCAGAGGAGGTTACGGCGGTTATTTCAGATATTGTGATTTCAGTTGGGCGAACTGGCGTTGCAACTCCTGTTGCGGTTTTTTCACCCATTCAACTTGCTGGAACCACTGTTCGACACGCTAGCCTTCATAATGCTGATGAGATTCAGCGTCTTGATGTTCGGATTGGTGATACTGTTGTAGTTTTTAAATCTGGTGATATTATTCCAAAAATTTTGCGAGTTTTACCCGAACTTCGCCCAAAAAATACTAAATCGTTTGACTTTGAAGATAAACTTTCGAAACAATTTCCTGATATTGAATTTTATCGACCGAACGGCGAAGTTGCGTATCGTGCAAAAGGTTTGAATTCTGACTTAATTTTGAAAAAAATGGTGGCATTTTATGCTTCCAAAGCGGGATTAGACATTGAAAATCTTGGTGAAAAAAATGTTAATTTGCTGGTTGAAAAAGGTTTGATTCAAGATTTGGCGGATATCTATATGCTTAAAAAAGAGGATCTGTTAAAGCTTGAGCGTTTTGCTGAAATATCGGCGAATAATCTTTTGCAAGCGATTGAACTTTCGAAAAATCCAGAACTTTCGAAATTTATTTCTGCTTTAGGAATTCGACATATTGGCAGTGAAACAGCAAATCTTTTGGCGGAAAGGTTTGAAAAATTTGAAAATTTGTGCGATTCGAATCTTGAAGAATTGCTTGAAATTGACGGAATTGGTAAAAAAATCGCGGAAAGTATTTTGGCGTATTTTAATGATGACGAAAATTTACGAATTTTGAAAAAAATGTTTGATCTTGGTGTGAAAGTAAAAAATTTCGAAAAAATAGAGGGTGTTTTAGTTGGTAAGAGCTTTGTAATTACTGGAACACTAAAAACAATGACACGCGAACAGGCTATTGAAAAAATTGAAGCTTTAGGTGGAAAATTTCAAAAAACAATTTCAAAAAATACAGATTTTTTAGTGATTGGTGAAAAAGTTGGTAAAACAAAGATTTCGAAGGCTGAAAAACTTGGTGTAAAAGTTATGAGTGAAGATAATTTTTTGAAAGAAATAAATGCAAACTAGAATTATTTCGGCTTATCCTTGTTTGGGTAAAACTACTCTTTCAAAAGTATCTAAAAATCGATTTTTAGATATGGAATTTAATGAAAGCAGTAAAACTAAAATGATGAGTGAAGTTGAAAGATCTCATTTTTTTGATTTTTGTGTACAGAAAATTGAAGAAGAA
>CAURQO010000041.1:0-5445 GCA_963527165.1 uncultured bacterium | reverse complement strand
TGGTACCGCGAGCCGGACTTGAACCGGCACGAGCGTAGTGCTCACCAGATTTTGAGTCTAGCGTGTCTACCAATTCCACCATCGCGGCAAACGATTGTGCTTTTGGCTATTTACATAGCTCACTATCTATTGTATACTAATAATAAGGAAAAATCAAGAGAAATGAACGATAATAATAAAAAAAGCCAAAATAACGGATTAACCATTCCTCAAAGACAATCGCAAAACACCACTTCAAACGACAGAAATCGGGCGGCGATTGATTTTCGAAGGCAAAAAATTCAGCAAATCTACCAAAAAACCAATGCTGAGCAAATTGCAGAAATTCAAAAAAATCAAAAAAAAGTTCAGCCCGAAAAAGTTAATTTAGCAGAACTTTTCAAAAATCAAAGTGTACAAAAAAATGATGAAAACTACCGCGAAGAAATCATAAAATCATCGATTAGTGAAATTTCGAAACCAGTTCAAATTCAGCCAAGAGCAGATTTTAATTCTGGCGTCGGTCAAGAAACCGACGATTTTAAGATGCGTCATAAAGCTATTCAACCACTTCAAAACAAGCAAAATATTGTGCGTAGGGTTGAAAATCAATCAGGTGCAGTGAATTATCGACCTCAACAAGCTGTTCGAAATTCACACACTCCACAAAACGAACAGCCAAGCGAACAATGGAAGCGCTATCATGCAGCATGGCAGAATTATTACCAGAAATATTATGAAACATATTATTCCGCAGCAATTGAGCAGCAAAAAAAGCAGATATCCAATATTCAGCCCGAAGTTATTGAAGAATTAACTGAGGAGCAAAAAAAAGATCGAGCCTTAGCCAAATTGCGAAAAGATATTGCCGCAAAAGCACATGAGCAAACTCAAAAAATTCGAAAATCACGACATTTTATGCCAATTTTGTCAACAATTGTTGTCGTGTCCCTGTTCTTATTTTTACAATATAATCGTTTAATTTTTGCATCGGTTGAAGCTTATGTTGCCCCAGGAAATTCAAACGCAAGCCAAACTATTTACAGTCCGAATTCTTCAAACTCTGTAGGTCAAGAACCGAAACTAATTATTCCAAAAATTAATGTTGACGCTCCAGTGGTCTATGGAGTTGGGAGTGATAACGCTTCGCAGTTAAAAGCGATGGCAAAAGGTGTTGCGCATTTTTCAATTCCGGGTGCAAATGCTGTTCCCGGCCAAAACGGAAATACAGTTTTAAGTGGACATTCAAGTAATGATTTGTTTGATACGGGTGATTATAAATTCATTTTTGCACAACTTGACAAGCTTAAACAAGGCGATGTAATCTACGCAAACTATAATGGAACTCGCTACACTTATAATGTCACTCGAACTGAAGTTGTAATGCCAAATCAAGTCAATCGAGTTCAAATTGGAACAGATAAGCCAATGCTTACTTTAATCACTTGCGTTCCTCTTGGAACAGCAGAAAAGCGACTTCTCGTTTTCGCCGAACAGATTTCACCGGATCCAGCAAAAGCTGGAACTCCATCAAAAGAAGAAACTCCAAGCAAAGATGCAGTTCTTCCACGAAATTCACTAACATTTTTTGAAAGACTTTTTAGCTGGAAGTGGGACTAAATTAAGTTAAACAAAAAATAACAGAAGTGCACTAAATACAGCTCTGATTTCTTCTTATCGAAGACAAAGGCATCGTGTACTATGCGACCATTTACATAGCAGCCACTTCTAGATTCTTTGAATTCACCTTGTTTGCAGTATTCAAGGAATTTTGGAACTGATGCCGCCATTTCGTGAGTCAATTAGTTTAATAATAGAGTTTTTATCATTTCTATGGAACCTACCGAACAGATACACCTCAATTGAAATAGTAAAAGAGCCGACACTACTGCTGATGTGTCGGCTCTTTTATACTTTCTAAGAAAGGAAATTATGAAAAACACGAGTTGGTCTAAAATAACTCGTGTCCTTAATTTGGCTGGGATGGAGGGATTCGAACCCCCGAATGGCGGGACCAGAACCCGCTGCCTTACCACTTGGCGACATCCCAATACCTTACAATTATATCAAAAAAAATCGCACCTTTCAAGGGTTTTTCAAAAGCTTTTTATTGACAAAACTTACTTTTTCTGATATAATTAAGAAATTCAAGCTTTTGCTTAGAACTTTTCAGGAGGATTAAAATGAATAAAGATTCATTCTTGCAAGAAGCGCTAATTCAGGCGATAAATACCGGAACACAACTTAGGCTCGAAGCTAGCGGAAACAAAGTTATTCACATAAAGCCCAACTCAGCATATGATTTAGATAAAGAATTAGTTGAGATTCGTGGTTCAGCAGAGATTGTTTATCTTGGAGGTGAAGAGCCGAACCGATTTATTTCAAGAAAAGCTCTTAAAAGGATCTGCTTATGGGTTGATAAGAATTTCAAAGTCGTAAAAATATTATACGGAGGAGAAATTCCGCATCGGATTGAAGAAGATCTTTCAACCCCAGAAGAATTGTTCAGCGATAAAATTGGTAAAAAACCTTTTGGAAGAGATTTCTTAAAAGATGAACTCGAAATTCCCCCGTTTTTGAAAAATAAAATTCTCTAAACCTTAAAGTCGCAAAAAGCGGCTTTTTACTTTTTAAGAGGCCTACCTTTTACGGCATTAAATATGTCTATACCAGTAGCCTCGCGAACAGTCTCTACTGCTGCAAAAAATATAGATGCAAAAAAAGTACTTTCCATTGCTATAAAAGGATTATTACCAGTAAATAGCCTTAAAAGTGAAATCATACAGAACATGACTGGTATCATAAAAATAAATTTAACAATACCATCTATGATCCTATAATCATTCTGTCTTTGCGAGTGATTAAATTCTTGTCCAGACTCAACATGACCTTGCTCAAATTCAACACAAGCACAAAGCTCAGATAATTCTCGAGAAAAAGTCTCTTTATTAGCTCCACCGAGGCCATTTATAAGATTTTCATACGCTTCTTGAATTTTTAAAAAATCCTGCATATTTCCGCCCCTATCAGGATGATGAATTTTTGATTTTTGGCGATATGCTTTCTTGACTTCTTCATCTGTAGCATCAGGGTTCACACCCAAAATTTCAGAATATTCATTTGTTTTAATGGTTTTTTGGTGTCTTTTATAAATAGCCAAAAATACGCGATATTGAACTTTTACACCCGCTTCATCTTGAAAATCCCAAACTCCATTTGCGTCTCCACCAGCTTCCACTTGATAATTATTAACATCTAGTATATGATGAACAAAATTTACAGCATTTTCTCGACTTGAGAATCTTCGAGTGTCCACCCATTCACCATCAACGCATTTAGTTAAATGAAATTCAACATCTTTTTTATTAAGACTTAAAATATCTACAGTGCAAATTTCAACGTTATCTACAGTTAGAGTATAACTATTATAACCATGAAACCATCTAGTAATATTTCCTGGATCACGAATACTTTCTTTTATTTTACGAACAGCCTTTTTTGATTCTTCTAAACTATTATATGCGTTAGCATAAACTGAGTCATCGTCTGCTGATTTCATTCTAACTATATAAATCATAAAATAATCTCCCTAATAATATCCCAACCATAATATCAAAAAAAAAAAAAAATAATTCAAGCCTAAAAACCATTTCGCTCAAGCTTGCATTTTGAAAAAACTTATTATAAAATCTTATTAATAAGCTTCTCGGTTCACCGAAATTTGTAGCTTATGGAGGCTCATATGAGTAGCATTTTTGTGAAAGTGGTCGATAAAACCGTAAGTGATAAACAACTTTCGGTTGAACTCACCAAAATTCAACCCGTTAAGATTGAGGGTAAATCTGCGGAGCAAATCGTGGAAAATCTTGAAACGCTCCTTGACAGAAAAGATTCCCTTAAAATAACGGCCGGAGCTAGAATTTTTAGTAACGAAATAGTGCTGATGGAAGAAATTTTCGATATTTTCGAAACTCAAAACATCAACGATATGGCGTATTACTATCAAATTCAGCAAAACTCACCAGAGCAAAAAGATTTCGAAATTTTTTGCCGCAGCGGTGAAAGCACAGAAGTCAAAAAACTCTGATCACCTTAACCTTGCGAATTTTCGCGAGGTTTTTTCTTTTGCTATTGATTTTTATTAGAAAAAGTTGTATAATATTAAAGCACTCATTTGAGTAGCACATTAGAAAGAAGGGCTTTTTATGGCTTTTTATAATTTTGTTTTTTGTACTTCTGCTGGCGATGAACTTCTTTATGAAGGCGACAGCGATAAACTTATGCGAGATTTAAAATTCGCAGTTGATGGACCAAATCGCACAAGAACGGTTTTGGTTGAGGATGAAAAATTGCCAATTCGAAAAGAAGCTTTCGAAGAATTATCACAAATTCGAAAATCTTTCGGCAAGGGAAAAATTACCGGTTTTGATATTTTCGATAGTTTTCAGTATTCGAAAAAGCGAAAATTTAGCGTTGAATTTCTTGAAGAAAATACAATTGAAGTAATTCGAATCAAAGAGGAATAAAAGCTCAACTTTCAAAAGAATAAACCCTCAGATTGAGGGTTTTTAATTTTACACTATTCAATAAGGTCGAGACAATAGACGCCGCCAGTTTCGAGCCGAATTCTAATGATTTCACCAATTCCAGATTTATTTCGTTCCTCTGTTCTAGGCGATTCATAATCACAGGCCATACGGTCGTTGAAAGTTATAACACCAGTTCCAGGTTCATCTCCTCGTACAAAATTCCATAAACCTGCCTGTAGGAAATAATCTTTACCAGAAGGATCCCTGAAAATATCGCCGTCTTTTCGAAGATATTCGTTTAAAAATTTCTCCCAGTTTGGGAGTTTTGCCATATATTCTCCATTATAGACACTTCCAAGTCTTCTCCCTTTATTATTTGCTCGATACTGCTGATAAGCCGCCTTTAACCGCGCCATATCATTCTTTCGCTGTGTATCCCTTTGTTTTCGTTTAAGTGCTGGTAGTGCTAATAATACCATTAAAAAGATTAGTCCAGCGATAGCTAAAACTAATACTACTTCAATAATTGTAAATCCTTGATAATGTTTATGTTTTTTCATATTTTTATTATACCCCCCCCCCTGAATGTTTTGTCAAGGTAAAAAATGCTTTTTTATAGATTCGCTTTTTCCTACAACTCGTGCTGTGCCATATTCTTTCGAAACAGCGTTTTTCAAGCGGTCGTAAGTTACTGATCCAGTGCTTGGGTTTCCAATTCCAAAAGTATTTTTTAATTTTAGCTGAAACTATTCCTTTTATAACAGCTTCGATGATTTAACCTTTAATTTCAGCCAATTTTGCCTTTGTTGTGGCATTGTCGGAATAGATATTATGTGTATCTACTGCCATAAAATCCCTTTCTTTTGTTATTTCAATTAAGACTTTGCTATATGGGCAACGCCTCAATTGAAATAACAAAAGGAGCACCCCTTGCAGT
>CAURQO010000040.1:0-5508 GCA_963527165.1 uncultured bacterium | reverse complement strand
GGCGGTTTTTAATTTTAAAAACTTTAAAATTAAGCATAAATATGATAAAATATAATGTATGAATAGTGGGCAAAATCTTGGAAATATTAAAAAGTTTATTCGTGCGACAAATTATCTTACGGTTGCGCAAATCTTTCTGCAAAATAATTTTTTATTAAATCGTTCTCTGGAATTTGAAGATATCAAGCCTCGACTTCTTGGACATTGGGGGAGTTGCCCGGGCGTAAATCATGTTTATGCACATCTTTTAAATATTCAAAAACAGCTAGAATTTGCAAAAAGTGGGCTTAAAACTGCCTTTATGCTTGGCCCCGGACATGCTTTTCCGGCGCTTCAAGCGAATTTGTTTATGGAAGAAACGCTTTCGAAAGTTGATAAAAAAGCCACACGAAATACCCAGGGGATTGAATATATTTCTAAAAACTTCTCTTGGCCAGGCGGTTTTCCTTCGCACGCCAGTCCTTTCACGCCAGGTGTAATTTTGGAGGGTGGCGAACTCGGATATTCTTTGTCGACTGCATTTGGTGTAACTCTTGATAATCCTAATCTTGTCATGGCGACTCTAATTGGTGATGGAGAAGCTGAAACTGGTTCAATTGCGGCTGCTTGGCATTTAAGCAAGTTGATAGATCCTGTTAAAAATGGCGTAGTTTTACCGGTTTTACATTTGAATGGTTATAAAATTTCGGGTCCAACGATTTTTGGTTCGATGAGTGATTTTGAATTAATTCAATTTTTCCATGGTGCTGGCTGGGAACCGAAAATTGTTGATGAATATTCTGCAGAAGATTTTGACCTAGAGCTTTCAAATGCTTTTTCGAACGCTTTTCGTGATATTTCAAGAATAAAATTTGGGCGAAATAATAAATTTATTCGCTTACCGATGATTATTATGCGTAGTAAAAAAGGAAGTTCTGGTGTTAAGGAAAATAACGGAGATAAAATTGAGGGAAATTCTGCGGCGCATCAAGTTCCGCTTCTGAAAGCTGCAAGTGATGAAGATGAACTTCGAAAACTTGAGAATTGGCTTAAATCATATAAATTTGATGAACTTTTTGATTTTGAAAAAGGTCAGTTTAAGGGGTGGATTGATGAATTTTTACCTGAAAATTCTAGTAGAATTGGTCGAAATCGTTTTGTGGATGCGAATTTAAATTTTTCAGAATTAAAATTACCAGAAATTAACGAAAACTTGGCAGAAAAATCACTTACAATGAATGCGATTGGTGATTTTTTGGCACAGGTTTTCGAAAAAAATCCAGAGAGTTTTCGATTTTTTAGTCCAGATGAAACTTATTCGAATAAGCTTGATGCAATTTTTAAAGAAACTTCGCGTTCTTGGCAGCGAGAAATTAAATCTTGGGAGAAGGATTTATCGAAAAATGGTCGGGTGACGGAAATTTTGAGCGAAAACTGTTTGCAAGGTCTTTTACAGGGCTATATTTTAACTGGTCGGCATGGGATTTTAACTTCGTATGAAGCTTTTGCGCCGATTATTTCCTCGATGATGGATCAATATGCTAAGTTTTTGGCACAATCTCAAGAGGTGAAATGGCGTGGCGATTTGGCGAGTTTGAACTACATCTTAACTTCAACTGGATGGCGACAAGATCATAATGGGTTTTCGCACCAAAATCCAAGCTTTATTGATGAAGTTTTGCGGCGTGAAAATGGAATTGGACAAATCTTTCTTCCGGCTGATGATAGTTCGGCAGTTGTGGCGATCTCGAAAATGCTTAAAACACGAAATAATATAAATGTTTTAGTAGCGGGAAAAACTCCCGAGCCGCGGTATTTTTCGGCTAAAAATGTTGAAAATCAGCTCAGAAATAGTGGATTATTTGTTTTTGATACTTGGAAAAATCAAGAAATTACAGATTGGAATTTAATTTCAGAAGATGATGGGCCAGATTTAATTTTGGCAGCAAGTGGAGATTATGTCTTTAAAGAAACAGTTGCAGCGCTTCAAGTTTTACTTCACGATACGCCACAGATTAAAATTCGGCTGATCTATGCGCATGCTTTGTGTGGTGAGGGAATTGGAACTTTCGAAAATGTGCTTTCGAAAAAAGATTTTGCAAAAATTTTCACCAAAAATAAACCAGTTTTATTCGCTTTTCATGGTTATGCTAAAACTTTGAAATCAATTTTGTTTGATTATGAAAATCCTGCGCGTATTCAAATTAATGGATATGAAGAAAAAGGTTCAACAACGACACCTTTTGATATGTTGGCGAGAAATCGAGTTTCGCGATACGATATTGCGATTCGGGCTTTGAAAATGGTTGGTGGAAATGCTGAATTTTTCGAAAGGTTAGCAAATGAATATCAAAATCGTCAAGAAAATGCATTGGAATTTGCGCACGAAAAATCAGTCGATGCGCCAGAGATTGAAAATTGGGTATATTTGAAGTTTTACTGATAAAATTCATATCTAAAAAAGAAAAAATCTCATCATTTAAAGAGTTAAACTAAAGATGTCCAAAATCTCCGCACTTATACAGGTATAGTCATATTTTAGTAAAGTAAGATGCTGCTACCATATAGAGACATGATATTTTGATCTACACTTTGGATAAAGAAGCTTATTTTCCATAACTTTTTCTTCATTTAGTATTATTTCAAAATTTTCTTTTAAAATTGAATTTGATTTATAAAAGAAAACTACATGAAGGAGATACTAACACCTCTACTTCTAAGCTTTTAGATAGATAAGCTGCTAACTTAGACAATATAATTATAGCTATATTATTTTAAATATGTCAATTTTATACTATTTAATGTTTATTGTAAATAATATAGCATCAACTATAACATTACAAACCTACAGGTTTTTATAATATTCATGAATCATTTTTGCCATTAGCTTTTGTCGCTCAATTAAGAATTTTTTATAATTATTAGACTGTCCATCCAGTGCTGTTTCAGGAATTGCATTATGTTTGAGATTTTCAAGAAGCTCATCTTTATTTTTAATGTCACTTGAGATAGTTTCACCTTTACCATCAGATACAATTCCTAAATATTCTTTTGGAGATTTACTTGACACAGAAATATTAGTATCTCGTTTAAGCGGAGTGAAGTTTGCTATCTTATTCCAATCGTTTTGAGAGAAACCTGTTTTTCTCAAGTATGCTTTAGGGAAGATATGATGTATATCTTCTAGAAGCATTTCT
The DNA here is from genome assembly GCA_963527165.1 of uncultured bacterium. Lineage (GTDB taxonomy): Bacteria > Patescibacteriota > Saccharimonadia > Saccharimonadales > Saccharimonadaceae > Nanogingivalis. The sequence continues at coordinate 2,332 of CAURQO010000040.1, read as the reverse complement.
CCTGATGAAATACTCTTGTTTAAGAAGCTTTGCTTTTGAAGCTTTTGTTGAGCAACTAAATAAGTATACCAGTATTGAGTTGATAAGTTAGTTTTATCTAGCTCGGCGACAAGCTGAGTATTCCAAAAGGTATCGCTTAGGAGTGTCTCTTCTAGGTTCTGTACGAATTGGGTAATACCTTGAGCATCAATCTTCTTTATATCTTCTTGTATAATTGTATTAAATGAGCTAGACAATCTTCTCGTAAGGTTTGAGATATTTAATAATTTTCGTAAATCTCTGGAGATTTCCGCTGACTTCTTGCCTGATTTACGAAGTCGTAAATAAATAGCATAAAGATAGTTAATAGTGTTTTTAGCCCTAATAAAGTTAGGATCAGTATAGCCACTTGCAATTAATACATCTTGTATAAAGCCTTCTAACATATATTTGTCGGTAATAAGTGAAACTATATTTTGTAATTTACTAAATGCGGCATCCTTAATTTCAATCTTATAGTTTCGTTCTTCAAAATCGCGGCCAGAAAGTAAGGCTACTAAATCGCCTAGATCACCTCGACTAAACTCAGCTAGTGACGATATTAAAAGGACATCATTATAATCTAGGGTGTAGATATGTTTAAAATCTTGATTACCAATCCAGGAGATTTTTGAAAATGATTCGGTTTTAGCAAATGCAGGATCGTTATTTTTAATATTCTTGCATAACTCTCCAGTTTTATCAATACTCATCTCAGCGAAATAATCTATAGTCTTGCGTAGATTCATACCAAACTTATCTCCAGGATCTTTTTCGTATGTAGCTATCCGACTCATAGCAAAATCTGCGCTAGAAAGAGGTACACCTGAGCTATTTATTCGATTAAAAATCTCATTTACGGTTTCGATATCGACGTTATTTTGTAGTTCAATTCTTCCAATTTGAATATTTAGTAAACCTTTTATTTTCAATATTCGGGAAGCTATTACATCTAAATCGTCTTCAGTTAAGTGAGGGTTCTTCTTTCCGTATTCGCGTATAAACTTTCGATCAGAGAAATCGCTAGCAATAATAGTCTTTATGTCGGCTATCCATTCGGCGCCTCGTTCGGTAGCGTTAGTTTTTGTTTCGAATCTTTCTTCGATAGGATTGAATGATATGGAAACATTTTCTGGTTGATAATTTTTATTAATAATACTTTTACCAGCTAGAGCTGCACAAAGGGCGGTAATCCTTTGCTGACCATCAATTAAAATAGCTTTACCATAAGATTGTCCACCGCCTTTAAGTATAGCTGAATCGCTTTCCCAAGTTATTATATAGCCAACAGGGTAGCCACGATAAAGGGAATCGATTAAGTCACGTATTTTTGACTTTTTCCATACGAAAGGTCGCTGTATTTCAGGAATCGCTATTCTATCTTGTTCTACCAAGGAAAGAATATTTTTAATTGAGATATTTTGTAATGAAAAAATATTGTTATCCATAATATTAACTATAGCATAAAGCAGAATAATAATAAATATTGTAAATAATACAACATTAGCACTCTTGACTTGTGAGTGCTAAAAGTGTATAATCAAAATATAAGCGTGAAACGAATTGCGAGGCGCGCTTTATAGAATAGTTAATAACTTTCGAGAAGTTTTCTGAAAAATCCGAATAGGCTAAGAAAATCGAAATTGACTAGGAAAGCTATCGAACGGATAAATTTAATAAAGAAAGAAGGAAAAATGGGAAAAATTATTGGAATTGACCTCGGTACAACTAACAGTGCTTTTGCGTATATGGTTGCAGGAAAGCCTGAGGTTATAACAAACGCAGAAGGAAATCGAACTACTCCATCAGTTGTGGCAATCAATAAAAAAGGTGATCGTTTGGTTGGTCAAGTTGCTCAACGTCAACGTGTGACAAATCCGAAAAATACAATTTACGGTGTAAAGCGTTTGATCGGTAGAAAATACTCTGATGATGAGATCCAAAAAGATCTTGGAATCATGCCTTATGAGATTGTCAAAAAAGGTAGTGGCGTTGCTGTGAAAATGGGTGACAAAGAATATACACCAGAAGAAGTTTCAGCGATGATTCTTTCGAAAATTAAAGCTGATGCTGAAGCTTTCTTGGGTGAAAAAGTCACCGAAGCTGTGATTACTGTTCCAGCTTACTTTGATGATAGTCAACGTCAAGCGACAAAAGATGCTGGTAAAATTGCTGGTCTTGAAGTAAAACGAATTATTAACGAGCCAACTGCAGCCGCACTTGCTTATGGCTTAGACGGTAAAAAAGATGAAAAAATTGCTGTTTTCGACCTTGGTGGTGGAACATTCGATGTCTCGGTTCTTGATATTGCTGA
>CAURQO010000039.1:0-5798 GCA_963527165.1 uncultured bacterium | reverse complement strand
AATGAAAATATATAACAGTAGTAATGAAAGGATAGAAATGGCTTATAGTCAAACAAATTCAAAAGGAATTACATATTATTTGCATAAAAGTGAAGTAACTTTACGCGGTGGAAAACCACAAACAATTTACTTTTTCGCTAAAAAAGAGAATAACGATAAGGGTGAACCTTGCGACCTTCCAGAAGATCGAATCGTAAAAGAAAACCCACGAAACGGTTTCTTGACAGTTTCTCGAAAGAAATAATTAGAATAATCATAATTACTCTTCGTTTTGCACGAGGAGTAATTTTTTTGAAAAATTCAAAATAAAAACGCCACTTGGCGTATTTGGTAGGGGATGCTGGGTTCGAACCAGCGACCAATCGTGTATGAGACGACTGCTCTAACCGCTGAGCTAATCCCCCGACTATTTCATTATATCAAAAAATGTGCTAAAATTAAATAGTGAAATTAAACTTAAATGATTTAAAAATTAAAATTCGCCGTGTGAAATATTATTTTTCTAACAGTGTTTTAACTTTGAGTAATATAATTATGGCGAGTGTGATTTTTGTTTCGGTAATTTGGGTTTGGGGAAATATTTCTGCGATGGAGAAAAATTATTCCATTCAGAAAAAACTTGAATTAAAACGGCGACAAGCTCTGATTGATGAAATAAAATATAAAACGCTCGAATATGAGCAGAAATATCTAAAAAGTGCGGAATATCAAGAATTAGCGGCAAGGGAAAAACTTGGCTTGGCTTTGCCGGGTGAGCATGTTTTGGTTCTTTCAAAATATCCAGAAGAGAAGGAAAAGGAAAAAGCTGAATCTTCGAAACCTTCGAATTTTACCCAGTGGATTAATTTTATTTTTGGTGGAAATGCCCAAAAATCAACAAAATAGCAGAAAATTATTGACTTTTTAAAATATCCGTGATAAAATATAAAACAGATATCGCGGGATGGAGCAGTCTGGTCAGCTCGCTTGGCTCATAACCAAGAGGTCGTAGGTTCAAATCCTACTCCCGCAACCAAGAGATTATTTTTTAAAACAGTTTTTCAAAAGAGCTGTTTTTTATTTTGACTATTTGTTGCTAATAAAAAAATAAAATCACCTTTTCGAAAGGTGATTAAATAATTTCTGGTAGTAGCGGCGGGGATTGAACCTGCGACCTTAGGCTTATGAGTCCTACGCTCTAACCAACTGAGCTACGCTACCATAATGTTTATATTTTATCATAATAAAAAAGAAAATTCAAGAGAAAAGCCCGCATTTTTGCGAGCTTATTTTTAAACTAATTCGTCAAAATCATCAAATTGAGAAATTCTTGCGTCGATGAAGTTTCGAAGTTCTTTTTTTGTCCGGTGGCGATCCCAGGATGCCATTCGCTCATGTTGTGCCATTTATTTTTCCTTTTTTGTTTTTTAAAATTGATATTACGCTATTTATAATAACACAAAAAAATATAAAAGTCAATAGTTTTTTGAAAAAACTTAAACATTTTTCTTGATTTTCGCTCGTGCTTATAATATAATTTAAGGTAAAGGTTATGGATATTTGGATGATTTTAGCAATTGTGATTTTAGCGTCAATGGTGCACGCTAGTTTTCATTTAAGTATCAGTATTTTAACTCTTTTAGGTGGGCATTCTTTGAGTCGAAAAAAAACGAATTTTCAACTAACTAAATTGTCGATGTCGTTAGTTTTCGGCTCGATATTTGCGACTGTTTTAATGTTTTGTACTTTTGCTTATTTAGGAGAAATATTTTATAATATAGCTTTTTTAAAAATTACTTGGGCTGTTTTAATTGGAATTTTGGTTTCTGCTGGAATTTCAACTTGGGGATTTTATTACCGAAGAGGAAAAAAACTTCAAAATGGCACAGAGCTTTGGATTCCGCGACCAATGGCTAAATATCTAAGTTTGCGCGCGAGTAAAACTGACCATTCAGCTGAGGCATTTTCGCTTGGCATGGTAGGTGTTTTTAGTGAGATTTTGTTTTATTTTGCGCCATTAGTTATTGTTTCGTTATTGACGACTAAATTTTCGCCAGCTTTTCAGTTTGCGATCTTAATTATTTATGTTGTGATTTCGAACTTGCCAGTTTTTAGTATTGCGTGTATGATTTCTGGTGGACATCCAATTTCAGAAATACAAGTTTGGAGAAATAAAAATAAGCGTTTTATGCAGTTTTCGGCAGGGCTTGGAATGCTGGTTTTGGCATTTATTATGAGTGTTGTAATTTTTACTCCAGAATTTTTGGGAGTTTCATTATGAAAATGGTTATGAAATCTGGAGGCAAAGTTGAGAAATTCAATTATAAAAAGTTACAAAAGAGCTTGAATAAAACTTTTTTAATCGTAAAATCACCAGAAGGGCAAAGTAATGAATTTGTTCAAAAAACGCTTCTTGAATTTGCAGTTTGGCAGAGGAATAAACCGGAGATTACGAGTGGTGATATTCGAAGGAAGACAGCTGATATTTTGCATAAAATTCATCCAGAAGCAGCGTATGTATATAAAAATTTCAAGAGCATAATTTAAGGAGTAGAGATGGCTAAGAGAAAATTTGATTTTGATTTAATTGTTCTTGGAAGTGGCGCTGGCGGTTCTGCGGCTGCGAATATTGCATCTAAAGCTGGACTAAAAGTTGCTATTGTAGAAAATGATCTTTTTGGTGGTGAATCTCCAAACTATACAGATATTCCGCGAGCGGCAATTTCGAAAGTTGAAAAAGCTTTTTTCGAAGCTAAAAGGGTTGAAAAGATGGGTTTGCGTTCGGCGAATTTGACTTACAATTTCCCAATGATTTCAAACTGGAAGAAAATCGCAACAGAACGAACAGGGGCTTACGATAATCAGAAATTTTTCGAAGGTTTAGGAATTAAAACTTTTAGAGGTGAGGCAAGGTTTTTGACACCAAATGAAATTTCGATCAACCAAAAACATTATTCCGCAAAGAACTTTTTAATTGCGACTGGTTCAAAGATTGCTTTGCCGGATATTAAAAATCTTGAAAATATAAGATATTATACACCTAAAACGATTTTTGATATTATTCGTCCGCCAAAAAGCATTTTTATTGTTGGTGGTGGTGCGGAAGCTGTTGAAATTGCGCAAATTTTGGCTATTTTTGGTACGAAAGTTTATATTAGTGAAGTCTCGGCACGCCTTTTACCAAAAGAGGATGAAGAAGTTGGAATTACCTTAGAAAATATTTTGGTTGAAGAAAACCAAGTTTATGTTTTGCCGCAAACTCGCGTGGTAGCTGTTCAAAAAGACGGATTGATGAAGCGTGTGATTTTTCAGCGGGGTGGAGTTGAGAAATTTGTTCGGGTTGACGAAATTTTGGTTGTTGGCGAAAGAACTCCAAATACAGATATTGGTCTTGAAAATGCGCATGTTGAATACTCTAATGAGGGGGTTATAGTTAATGAATTCGCGCAAACTTCAATGAAGCATATTTTTGCAGTTGGCGGTGTGGTTAATCCGAATTCGCAAACGGCAGAAATTCTTTTGGCGAGTAGAACTGTTGCACATAATATATTACACCCGCGTTCGAAAGTTAATGTTAAGTTTTTGAATATCCCTCAAACAATTTCAACTTGGCCGGAAATTGCAAGCGTTGGAATGAGCGAGGATGATTGCTTGAAGCGCGATTTGAAGTATACAACTGCTATCGCCCCGTTAAATCTGATTGCGAAAAGCAATGTTGAGAACTTTAACAGCGGGTTTGCGAAAATTATTTGTGATAAAAAGGGTAAAATTATTGGTGGAAGCATTGTTTCTCCGGATGCGATAAATCTAATTACGCAGATTTCTTTAGCAATTCAAAATGAAATGACAGCTCATGATCTTGCAGAAATTCCACAACCGTTTTTGAGTTGGAGTGAAATTATACGCGTTGCTGCTCATAAGATTAAATAATAGATAAAATGTTCATTTGGAAATTCGGGCATTTTGAAATAAGTTTCAAAAAATTTGAAAAATAGCGCTAAAAATGTTAAAATAGGTGTAGATTTATAGAAAAAAATTAAGGAGAAATATGGCTGGTCATAATAAATGGTCAAAAATTAAACGACAGAAAGGTGTAAACGATGCAAAACGCGGTGCGATTTTTACACGAATCGGAAACCAGATTGCGATTGCAGCTCGTGGCGGCGCTGATCCGGATATGAATCCAGGTTTAGCGCTTGCGATTGAAAAAGCCCGCGCGGTGAATATGCCAAATGCTAATATTGAGCGAGCGATTGCACGTGCGGCGGATAAAAATTCAGCAGCGCTTGAAGAAATTACTTACGAAGGTTATGGGCCAAACGGAATTGGTTTAATTATTGAAACCGCAACTGACAACCGCAATCGAACTTTCCCAGAGGTTAAAACTGCGCTTGTTAAAAATGGTGGCCGGATTGCTGATGCGGGGAGTGTGATGTTCCAATTTTCTCGAAAAGGTGTTATTTTAGTTGAAGCAACAGGTGAAGATGCTCTACTTGAAATTCTTGATGCTGGCGCAGAAGATGCAGTCGAAGAAGATGGTGAAATTGTAGTTTATACAGATCAGAAAGATTTGATGAAAGTTCGAAAAGAACTAATTGAAAAAGGTCTAACTGTGAAAGAAGCTGAGCTTCAATATGTACCAAATATGGAAGTTGAAATCACTGATGACGAAACTCGCGCTAAAATTGAAAAATTAATGGATGCGCTTGATGATGTTGACGATGTAGTGAATGTTCATACAAACGCTAAATTTTAAGAGCTCCGAAAGGGGCTTTTATTTTTAGGGTCTTGATTCTTGCATAGAGGTGAAAACATGATTAATTTATTTTTTTAATTCAGATATAAGTAATTTACTAAAAACTAAAATTTATAATTATTTTGAAAAATATAATAATTCTTTTTGAAATATTCCCTAAAAAAAAGTGATGTTGATATTTATTTTTCGCATATTCAAAAGGCTAACCTAGAAATAAGTAATATTGATATTCAAAACACGATAATTTGAGCTATTGCAAGTGAAAATTTGCGAAAATTAAATTTTTAATGGATATTTTGGCGGTTGGCGGAGGATTTTATTTGGCTGGAATTTCAAAAAATATCAAACTTTTGCCAGAGATTCGAAAAGATTTCTTAGAATTTTCTAAAAATGCCAAAAATTATGATTTTGACAAATATATGAATGGCGAAAATAAAATTGAGCAGGATTTTCTTGGATTTTTTGCAGCTGAAATTATTTCGAAAATTGTTAAAAACCAAAAATTAAATGAAATGTCTGAGTAAGAAATTTTTGACAAAATTCAGAAAATATAGTATAATTCTAAGATGAATAACCTTGAATTTCTTGTAAAAAATTATCAAACGCCACCCGAAGCAATTTCGCTAGTTGAGAATTCTCACATTTTGTTGCTTGCGGGAATTTCTGGTGCCGGAAAAGATACAACCAAAAAACATCTTTTAAAAAATGAAGAATATCGCGATATTGTAAGCCATACAACTCGTCAGCCGCGCGAAAATAATGGAAAAAGTGAGCATAACGGCGTTGATTATAATTTTATTTCAAAAGAAAAGGCTGAAGAAATGCTTAAAAAGCGTGAGTTTATTGAGGCGAAATTTGTTCACGGAAAGATTTATGGAACAAGTGTTGCAGAAATCGAAAAAGCAAATCAAAACGGGCAGATTTCTGTAACGGATATTGATATACAGGGAATTGCAGAATATAAAAAAATGAGCGAGCGTGTGGTTGCGGTTTTCATTTTGCCGCCAGATTTCGAAACTTGGCGAGCACGTTTTGCGAACCGATATTCAAGTGCAGAAGAATT
>CAURQO010000038.1:0-6045 GCA_963527165.1 uncultured bacterium | reverse complement strand
CTTCTATAAGATCGGCTTTTTTCTTTGCCATTTTCTTATCCTTTCTGTGGTAATAACGGCTCGCGCCTCCCAACATTGATTAATAACTCTATAATTTTAGCAGATTTTAATTAAAAAATCAAGCTCTATAAAATTTAGTGACATACTGAAAATATATACAAATATCTAAAAGTATTGACTCGATGTTAAAGGTGTGATAAAATAATACAGTTGTCTTAATTTTTTGAGATAGCACTTTACCACTTATGTGCAATTTTATTTTTCAAGAAATTGATAAAATAAAAAATCATCTAAATACTGCAATATTTAGATGATTCGGACGTGATAAGTGTATTGATAAATATTTGTTAACGACGCTTTTTGTAATGGTTCTTGCGTCGTTTTCTTTTTGTTTTTTTAATCATATACATATTTACATTATATATTAATTTTTATAATATTTATTGTACTGTAAAACTTTAAAAATATTGACTTTGTTATTAAAATTTGCTAAAATTATACTACTGGCCTCATCGTCTAACGGTTAGGACATCAGGTTCTCATCCTGGCAATCGGGGTTCGATTCCCCGTGAGGTCACCAATTTGATAATTGAGACTGTTTTGTGATAGCGAAGCAGTCTTATTTATATCCCCGCAGTAGGTACGATTCTGCAGGGATATTTTTGTTACTCCAATTGAGGCGATTTCATACAGATTGCCTCTGAGGACTAGCAAAACCTTCAAATGTGAAAATTAACAATTTAGCTGTATCAATTAAAGATCTTATCGCAACAAGTTATCAGTTCGCGCAGAATTTCATCATAATTCTCATAAACACGAAAACCAGCTGCATAGGCATGTCCACCACCACCAAAATACCCTGCGATATCTGCAGCTATTGGCGAATTTGTTCGAACTTTCCCTGTTAATTTACCGTCTGGATAAGTTTTGATAGCCACGCAAGCCTCGACACCTTCCACCATTCGCATTTCGTCGATCACCAAGACGCTTGGGTTGTATTTGTCTGAATATTCTTTAATTTCATTCCAAGGAATACTCACAACAGCCAATTTTCCATCCAAAAAATACTCAATTCGTCGAATTAACTCACCTTTATATGTTAAAATGTCGGGCGCTTTTTTCGAAAGTTCGCGCCGATCTTCTTCGAGTCGAGCAGAATTCGCACCAAGTTTTGTTAATTCACCCGCGATTTCGAAAGTTCTGGCAGAAGTGTTGTTAGTTGAAAGCCCTAGAGTGTCACTAAAAATCGCACCGAGTAAATCTTGGGCGGCAGTTTCGTTAATCATCCAATTATTCGCGTTTGAAATTTCAAAAATCACTTCACCCGCAGAACTCGCCTCTTTCAAGATTAGTTCGTGGTCAAAAGTTAAATCTGGTGTCGCGTCCGTGTGGTGGTCAATTACTAAAACTGGCGTTTTTTCAAGGAGGTTTTTATAAAGCGGATCTTCGATAACTTTCGAAAGTAAAGTACTGCTCGTTGTATCGACGATAATGAAAAGGTCAAATTTTTCGTAAATTGAAGTTTCAACTCGATCCCAGCCATTAAAATATCGCAAATATTTCGGGATATCAACCGGACAAAAAAGTTTAACTGTTTTACAGAGGCCGCTCAGAATTTCTTCTAAAGCTAAAGCTGAACCCAAACTGTCACCATCTGGGTTTTCGGCCTGAATAACGCAAATCTTCTCTGCATTTTCGATTATTTTTTTTGCATTCTCGAATTCCATTAAAGCGCCTTCCTTCCTTCTAATGCATGGCTTAAAGTAATTTGGTCGGCATATTCAAGATCAACTCCTACTGGTAAACCGCGCGCAAGTCGTGAAATTACAAGATTTTCAAATCCTTTTTCACGTAAGAAATTTTGAATATAGAGGGCAGTGCTTTCACCTTCGACGCTGGCATTTGTTGCGATAATTATCTCTTGAACATTGTCATTTTTGATTCTTTCGGCCAACTCACGAATGTGGAGTTGTTCAGGCATAACTCCATTAATCGGCGAAATTACTCCACCTAAAACGTGATAAGTCCCATTGAAGCTTTTAGTTTTTTCGAGCGCAATAATATCTAGTGGTTCTTCCACCACGGCAATTAGCTTTTTGTTTCGAGTTTTGTTGGTGTAAAGCGGCGAAACTTCTTCATCTTTCGAAATTAGAGCAAAAGTTATCGGGCAATTTTTAACATTTTTATGTAAATTTAAAATACTCTCGGCAATTTTTTCGCTTATGGTTTCGTTATTTTTTAACAAATAATAAGCATAGCGTTCGGCTGTTCGTGAGCCAACACCAGGGAGTTTTCCGAGACTTTCGATTACTTCGGTTAATGCTTCGGGTAGAATTTGTGACATTTTTATCTTTCGAAAAGATTAAAGCCCAAGATTTCCCAAACCACCCATCAAAGGTTGCATTTTTTCGGCCGCAACTTTTTGAGCTTCTTCCAACCCGTCGCGAATCGCAATTTGAATCCAATGTTCAAGCTCTTCAATATCTTCAAAGTCAATCAATTCAGGGTCGAGTTTAACGCTCTTAACTTTCAACTCGCCAGTAAATTGAATTAAAACCGCACCGTCACCAGCTTCAACTTCAATGATTTCTTTTTTAAGTTCTTTCTGCGCTTTTTGAAGTTCACGCACCATTTTCATTTGGTCTTTAATTCCTGCCATATTTTCTCCTTTAAAATAAATAATACTCTTTTAATTTTATCAAAAAAATCTTCAAAAATCAACCGCGTGATAAAATATAGAATCGATCGGCGTTATTTTTGCGATTCGAAACCAGGATTTTTTTTACACTATAATTCGCTGGGATTTTTAGATTTTCGTAAGTTTCTTTCGAAACTATAACTTCGGCATCTTCGAGCTTATGTTTAATTTTTGCTTTCCCCTGTTTTTCGAGCGTTTTATAGAATTCTTCTTCATTTTTCGAAACTATCAAAATTCGATTTGAATCTGTTTTTTCAAGTAAGATATTCAAATCTTGACTGAAAGCTGAGAGTGGTTGTGGTGAATATTGATAGCTCAGAGCGAAAACTGAAAGATTTGTAATTAATAGATTAAAAACAAAAATTGAAGTTGGAATCAAACCGAAAAATCGTGCATAGGGATTCTTTGGAAAAAGTGCATACCAAGTGTTAATTAAACCTTGTAGTCCTGTGATTGTAAGAATTAAGATCGGAGTGAAAAGAATTGTGATTGTGGCCGGATTGATTAAACAGATAAAAAGCAAAATTACCGTCCAGATGTTAATCAGGTAACTTTTGGCTGAATGTTTTTCGATGAGTATAAAATAGAGCCCAATTGCAATCAAAATTACTGTTGCAGGATTGACAATTGGCGAAATCATTCCATTACTGATTGGATTTGAAAATCCAAAAAGTGCCAAAAATAAGCTTTTTAAGTTTTCGAAAAGATTGAATGAATTTGGAATTCCAAAGATAATTTTAAAAATAGAAAAATCAAAGATTATCGAAATTAATAAAGGTAGAATAATAGCAATAAATAATGAAATTGCGGGGATTTTTTGCGATTTTGGTGTTTTTTTAATGATAAATCGTAAATGTGGGTGTGCTAAAATTGTTAATAAAAATGCCAGTGCAATATAAGAACTTAGTGGCGTATAGAAGCTTAAACCTAGAATTGAAATTAAAGTGAAAATTTGGTATTTTTTGGGTTCTTTTAAGAATTCTGAACCGCTCCAAATTAGTAAAATCGGATAGAAAATGTAAAGAATTTCACTTGTTCCGTTTTGTGCAATAAAGAAAAATTGGCTCGAAGTAATTGCAATAATTGATGCTAAAACAGATGTGCGTTTCGAAAACCATACTCCGGAAATTTTCGTGATAAAAATTAGTGAAATTAGTGAAATTAAAACTGATGGTAATTTTATCGCGAAATTACTCAATCCGAAAATATCGATGCTGATTTTTTGTAAAAATCTAAAAGGAAAATCAACAATATTCCTAGAAAAAATATTCGAAAAGTTTAGACTTGCCGCATTTTTAGTGCTTTCAATTTCGCCGGCAGTTAGGCCATTAGGCGCAAAAAATAAAGTGTAAATAATTATCGCAAGATAGCTGAGCGATAGAATTCCTATTCCGATTTGATAGCGAAATTTATAAATCCAAAAATCGCCAATTTTTAAGTTTTTCATTATTCTAAGTATAGCATATTTTCTTTCGAAAATCTACTTTATACTCCAAATATTGCCGCCGTTATTTGAAATTAACCCTTTTATTTCAAGCATTGTTGCCGCTTGGTTGAAATTACTTGCTGAAATTTCGGATTTTTTGATGATTTCATCGCTTGAAGTTGCACCATTTTTTGAAAGTATTTCAAGGATTGAATTTTCATCTGGTGTGTCACCTTTAAATAAAACTGTTTGTTTTTCGAAACGATCTGGAATTAAGAAATCTAATAAATCTTCAACCGAGGTTAAAGGGTTTGCACCATTTTTGATGAGCTGATTACAGCCGGACGAAAGTGGCGAATTGATATTTCCAGGTACGGCGAAAACTTCTTTACCTTGATCTAGCGCGTGATTTGCAGTTGAAAGAGTTCCGCTTCTAGATGCGGCCTCAACCACAACTACTGCATCAGCAAGTCCAGATACAATTCTATTGCGTGCCAAAAATTGCCATGGTTGCGCGGGTGTTCCATTTGGGTATTCACTAATGATCGCACCGTTATTTTGGAGAATCCTCTGTCCTAAAGCTTCGTGCGAGCGTGGATAGATTTTATCAACACCATTTGCGAGAACTGCAATGGTTACTCCACCAGCGTCAAGGGTTGCACGGTGTGCAATTGAATCGATTCCGAGGGCTAATCCGCTAACGACGATGATTCCGTTTCGTGCACATTCGGTAGCGATTTTTGTTGCTATTTCTTGCCCGTAAGAGCTTGGCTTGCGCGTTCCGACAATTGCAACAGATTTTATTCTTTTCAAAGGTAATTTTCCGCGTATGAAAAGCTGTTTTGGGGCATCTGGGATATGTTGTAAATCTTTCGAATAATCAAAATTTGAAGGTTTAATTTGAATAATTTCCATAAAATGTAAAATAGTATTGACATTAATTGTAATTTATGATAATATATAAACATTGATAAAATATTTTAAAAATTTGTCAATGAAACTTCTATCTATTGTTATAGTGTGCAATATAGTCTGAATAATTCTTTACCCCTCCTTTTTAATAAGAATCTTATTATCAATATTGCACATAATAACCTCTTTGACCGGCGAACCCTATGTTGAATTTTGGTGGGTTTTCAGCTTCGAAGTTTTCGAGCCTTAACGGGTGAGTCGAAGAGATAAAAAACCGTCTAAGCGATGCCCACCCGTGCTTAGGCGGTTTTTTATGTTGTAATATTATAATATTTATTAGGTTTGTCAATGTGCTTAAGGTTAATATTTAACTTATTTATTTTAACATAAGCGTTTATATTTGACAAGTTTTAGAAAATTAAAAAAGTAAAATCAAAAATCGTGCGACCTCGCAATAGTTTCGCACGATTTTTAACTAATACAAATCTCTCAAATTTTTAAAATGAAGCTTCAACCGCAGCCCAAGTGGTATCGGTATTGTCTTCTGGTATAATGATTGTAACTTGATCGCCGGCTTGTAATCGGAAGTAAGTTACACTAGCAAGCAGGATTTTATACTCATTTCCACCAGCTTCAACGAAGAATGATCCATCGTGGTTGATGAGTGTTCCTATAATTTGTTTTCGCGGAACCGGACCAATTTGTTTATAAATAAAACCACCATCTTCATTGATTGTAAGCTTCAAGATATCGCCCTCCACAAGCTTTGATTTTGAAGCGTAATTCGCTGGAACGGGATAGTTTTTTCCATCTGGACCAATCATCGTTTGGCCATCAAAAACACCTTCGATAATTTTACCGTGTGGGTTTTCAATAATTGAATTGCTTGGAGCTGTTACAATGTTGTCTTCACCGCTAATGCTAATTAGCAATTCTTTGGCTGCTGCAAGATTCGTTTCCGCTTCTTGAATCAAGCTTTTTAGCCGTTTTACTTGTTTTTCTGGTAATT
>CAURQO010000037.1:0-6098 GCA_963527165.1 uncultured bacterium | reverse complement strand
GGTTTTATTTGGCAGGGTAGTGAAGTTTATGGTGGAATGCGCGGAACTTGGGATTACGGCCCACTTGGTTTAGCATTAAAGCGCAAAATTATGAACGAATGGTGGGATTTCTTTGTTGAGAACCGTGAAGATATGTTTGGTGTTGATGCAGCAATCATTATGAATCCAAAAGTTTGGAAAGCGAGTGGTCACGCTGCAACTTTTGCCGATCCTTTGGTTGAGGATTTAAAAACTGGCGAACGCTATCGAGCGGATCACCTTTTGAAAGATGCTGGAATTGAAGCTGAAGGTCTTTCGAATGAAAAAATTACTGAAATTATTCGTGAAAAAGGTTTGAAATCGCCAAAAGGTAATGATTTGAGCGATGTCCGTAGCTTTAATATGATGTTCCAGACCAATGTTGGTGCGGTTGTTAACGAAAACTCTGTAGCTTATCTTCGCCCGGAAACTGCTCAGGGAATTTTTACGAATTATAAAAATGTAGTAGATGCTTTTTATCCAAGCTTGCCGTTTGGGCTTGCGCAACAAGGTAAAGCTTTTCGAAACGAGATTAGTCCGCGTGATTTTGTATTCCGTTCGCGAGAATTTGAACAAATGGAAATTGAGTATTTCGTAAATCCTAAAAATTGGGAAGCTGAGTTCGAAAAACTTTTAAATTTGGTGCGAGAATTTTTAACTCAAAAAATGGGTCTTCCAAAAGAGTCTTTATTTGAACTTGAAGTTCCAGCTGAGGATCGAGCACACTATTCAAAACGAACGGTAGATTTCGAATTTAATTACCCAATTGGTAAAGAAGAATTAATGGGAATTGCTTATCGAACCGACTTCGACCTTGGAAACATTCAACGGGCAAGCGGTAAAAGTATGGAATATACAGATAAACAAACTCGCGAAAAGTTTATTCCACATGTTATTGAACCAAGTTTTGGTGTTGAACGATTATTGATGGCGATTCTTTCGAACGCTTATATCGAGGTTGAATCCGAGGGCAAAACTCGAACTTATCTAGCTTTACCCGAAAATCTTGCGCCAACTAAAATCATTGTGGCTCCACTTTTGAAAAACAAAGAGGCTTTAGTTGAAAAAGCTAAAGAGGTTTATTTTGAACTTCGTAAAAAATACAAAAATGTAGAATTTGATTTGAGCGGAAAGGTTGGTAAAGTCTACGCCAAAGCGGATGAAATTGGTGTGCCAAAAGTTGTTGTGATTGATTTTGAAACAGTTGAAGGCGATGGATTGGTGAGTGTTCGAAATCGTGATGACGCCTCACAGATTCGCGTAAAATCAAGTGAGGTTTAATGAAGAAAATTACCTCTGCGCAAAATCCGTTGGTTAAAAAACTTGTTCAACTTTCTAAAAAACAAAGTTTTCGAAATAAACAAAATTTGACAATTGTTGAAGGTGTTCATTTGGCGGGTGAATGGTTGAAAACTTTTGGTTCGCCAGATATTTGTGTTTTTTTGAGTTCTTCGAAAAGTATCGAGGTAAAGCAGATAGTTCAAAAATGTAAAGATTTGAATACTGAAATTATTGAGCTTGAACAAGAAATTTACGCAAAAATTAGCCCAGTTGTTGAAGGTGTTGGTGTATTTTTTATAGTTAAAAAGCCAGAATTTCAATCTGTTAATTTTCGAAAAGATATGATTATTCTTGAAAAAATTCAAGATCCGGGAAATCTTGGAACTATCTTGCGAAGCGCAGTTGGTTTTGGGGTTAAACAAATAATTTGTTCAAAAGGAACTGTTTCGGCTTGGTCACCAAAAGTTTTGAGGGCAGGAATGGGGGCACATTTTAAACTTCAAATTTTCGAAAATCAAGACTTGAATGAGGCTATTTCGAAAGTTGAAACTCCAATTTTTGCAACAAGTCTTCAGGCTGAAAAATCAATTTATGATGAGAATTTTACAACAAAAACAGCTTGGATTTTTGGGAATGAAGGCGCGGGTGTTTCATTAGACTTGCTTTCGAAAGTTAAAAATCAAGTTATAATTCCACAGGTTGGTGAAATCGAGAGTTTGAATGTGGCGATGGCGGCGACAGTTTGCTTGGCGGAGCAAGCGCGTCAAAGATTAAAAGCATAAGTGATATTGCAAAAAATGCAAAAATATGGTAGAATTGAATTATGAAAAAAGTTATCGTAAAAGCAAAAATTAAAAATAAAGTTGATTTTGTTAAAAGATTAACTGATACAGGGCACGATTTCGGGCGAGTGATTTTTCAGAATGATCGCGTTTTTTTACCTCGCGGTTATCAGCCAAGCCGAAATTTGCCAAAGTTAATGATCCGGACGGAAATTGTTGACCCAAAACGTAAACCTTGGTATCAGCTAATCCAAAAACGCCACATTGATGCTGAAAATGTTGATTTAATTCACGAAACACCTGTTTTGAATTATGCTGAAACTGCGCACATTGTTCAGCAATTAGGTTTCGAAATGAAGGTTGAAGTCCTTCGAAATCGCCAAAAACTTCAAGTTGAAGACACGACTTTCTTTTTGGATGATGTTGAAAAATTAGGAACATTCATTAAACTTGAAAGAGAAGTTAAAAAAGGTGATAATCCTGATGAAATTCGGCAAGAGTTATGGGATGTTTTAGAAGTTTTGGGAATTGATAAAACCGCAGATTCACCAGAAAATTACACCGCACAGCTTCTTAAAAAGAAGCAAAAGTCGAAAAAATAGTTTAAATTCGCTCTCGAAATTGAGGGTGAATTTTTAAAATTCGAAATAAGCTTGAACACTTTGCGAAAAGCTGATATAATAAAAGTGATGATATTATTAGATCGTGTAACAAAAGTTTATGGGAATTCAAAAACTCCTGCAATAAACAGGATTAGTCTTCATATTAAACCAAAAGAATTTGTAATTTTGGTTGGAACGAGTGGTGCCGGAAAGTCGTCACTTTTAAAAATGCTTACTCGTGAAGAAAAGCAGACTAGCGGTAAAATTGTTGTCGGTGGAATTGACTACGATAAATTACGAGATAAAGATATTCCGCTTTTGCGACGCCGAATTGGTGTAATTTTTCAGGATTTTAAGCTTTTGCCGAATCGAACGGTTTTCGAAAATGTTGCTTTCGCGCTTGAAATTGCTGGAATGACAAATCACGAGATTAAAGCTACTGTTCCGAAAGTGATTAAGCTTGTTGGTTTGGAGGGTAAAGAAGGTAATTTTCCGCATCAGTTGAGCGGTGGTGAGCGTCAGCGTGTGGCTATTGCTCGAGCTTTAGCGCGTCAGCCGAAAATTCTTATCGCCGATGAGCCTACTGGGAATCTCGACCCAAAGCACAGTTGGGATATTATCCGACTACTTGAAAAAATTAACGACTACGGAACAACAGTTGTTTTAACTACGCACAATGTTGAAATTGTTAATAAACTTAAACGTCGCGTTATCACTTTGAATGGTGGAAAAATCACTCATGATCAATCACAAGGGGAGTATAGACAGTAATGGAAGAAAAGCAAAAAATAATTCAACAACGAGGTCGAAAAAAACAGAACTCTAAAGTTATTATGCAGCAAAAACGCCATCGTCGCAGAACTTTAACATTTTGGCGAATTACTAAATATGGCGCAAATAGCTTTGTTCGAAATGCTTGGCTTTCGGTCGCCGCAACAGCAGTGATGACGGTTACTTTGGTGATTATTTTTGGCTCACTTCTTGCGCGCTCAATTTTAATGGATACGGTTGATGATATTAAAAATAAAGTTGATATGTCAATTTATCTGAAAAAGGGTGTTTCAAATTCTGATATTGAAAAAATGAAAAAGTTAATCGGTGGTCTTAAAACGGTGACAAATATAACCTACACATCACCGCAAGAAGCGCGAGATAAGTTTGCGCGAAAAAATTCTGCCGACGCAGATATTCGAAAAGC
Source organism: uncultured bacterium (assembly GCA_963527165.1). GTDB lineage: Bacteria > Patescibacteriota > Saccharimonadia > Saccharimonadales > Saccharimonadaceae > Nanogingivalis. Next base: position 2,217 of record CAURQO010000037.1, on the reverse strand, counting down.
CTTGATTGAATCAAATAATGAATTTTTTGGTATTTTTAATATTAAACTCGTTGATATTTCAGATTCAACTGAGCTTAAAAATCTTGTTGAAAATAACAAATTGATAAAATCGAGCCTTGACCCAGATCATCCGCCAACATATGCGAGCGATCGGAATGAGGTAATTAAGAATATTTCTAACACAATTAATTTTGCTGAGAAAATTGGAATTCTTGCTGGTTCAATTTTTGTAATTATTGCAAGTTTAATTATTTTTAACACAATTCGAATGGCGATTTTTAACCGTCGAGAAGAGATTTATATGATGAAATTGATTGGTGCGAACAAGAGTTTTATTGCTGGGCCATTTTTGGTTGAAGCTGTGATTTGCGGAACAATTGCAGCAATTTTAGCATCAATTATTGGATATTTGATTATTTTTCTTTCCAAGACCAAGCTTGAAGCTTATGGAATTATTGTCTCACCAGTGATTTCATTCTTAAATATGTACGGAATTCTTGTTGTTTTGGGACTAATCATTATCGGATCTTTAATTGGTATTATTTCAGCATTTACAGCTACAAGAAAATACCTAAAAATATAAAAAGGGGCTTGTCTTCGAAAAAATAATGTGATATAATTTTAATAGAATAAATTTAAAACAAAAAGAAAAACAGTTATGAAAAAGATTAAAAAGAAGAATTTAATTATTAATAGCGCGATTTCTCTTGGTGTTGTGGCGGCTGGTGTCGTTGCGACAATTCCGAAAGGTGGAGCTCAGGCCGAAAAGAGTATTGATCAGCTTGATAAGGAGATTAAGGCGCTTCAATCTCAGATTGGTGATGCAGAATCTCGGGCGGGCGATCTTCGAAATAAAGCTCAAACACTTCAAAATGAATTAAACGGAATTGAAAAAGAAAAAGCTACGATTCAGTCACAGATCGCGATTTATCAAAAGCAATTCGAAAAACTTCAGCTCGAAATTAAAACGAATGAAGAAAATATCGAGCGAAATCGAGATGCTCTTGGTTCAATTTTAGCTACAATGTCGCTTGAAGATGATATTACACCAATTGAGCGAATTGCGGGAAGTAGCAATCTTTCGAAAGCTCTTGATAATTTTGAATATCAAAGTGCGGTTAAAAATCAACTAGTTGAAAAGGTTGATGGAATTAAGCGTGCAAAAGCTGATCTTGAAAAACAACGAGATGAAGTTAAGGTTGCATTAGCAAATCAGCAACAAGCAGAGTCTGCATTGCAGGAAAAAATTCGTCAGCAAAACGAATTAATCACTCAGACAAAGAATGATGAAGCTGAATATACAAAATATGCAAAAGAGCGAAATGCTCAAAAGGCAGAACTTCAAAAACAACAACAAGAAGCAATTCAAGCACAAATTTTGCGAGCTGCTAGGGCCGCTGGTGGTGGTGCTCTTCCGCAAGCGATTGCCGGAACAAGTTTATATCCTTGGAATGATGCAAACTGTCCAGTTGACGCAAATGCTGTGAGTTATGGCGGAGCTGATGGAAATGGAACAGATGGCTATGGATATGGATGCCGACAATGTGTGAGTTATGTTGCGTGGAAATTGCGTGCAACAAAAGGAATTAGCGCTGCATATTGGGGGAATGCAAAAGATGTTCCAGCAAGTGCTCGTCGAGCAGGTTTTCGAACTGGAAATACGCCAAAAGTTGGTTCATTTGGTGTGATGAGTGGTGGCCAATACGGACATATCGTTTGGGTTGAAGCTGTTAATGGAAATATGGTTACAATTTCGCAATACAACTATTTTGTGAACGGACGCTGGGGACAATTCTCGACAATGACCGTTCCTGCAAGCACTTACGATACATATGTATATTTTGATTAATATTTAGCGAGTCAGTTTACCTGGCTCGCTTTTTATTATTTGTTTTAAATTATTTAGAAAAATGAGCTGGTATTTTTTTGATGGAATAAAGTATTTTATGTAAAAATATTTCAGAAAAAGATATAATTTCAATAAAAATATTAAATATAAATTTTTCTAAATGTAATCTTATGCCTCCACTATTGTAATTGTTGAATAGTTAAGTTATAATATAAAAAGTTGTACGCAATAATATGATCGATATTCGTATACAAGCACTTAAACATAGCGGTAATCTACTTAATGAAGGTTTTGATTTCTTGAAAACTATTCATGATAATTTTTAGAAAAGAGGAATAGATATGTCTAAAACACAAGCCCTAAATACT
>CAURQO010000036.1:0-6420 GCA_963527165.1 uncultured bacterium | reverse complement strand
TTTCTAATTCAATAAAAATTCACGGCGTTTTGCAACCGATTGTGGTTGTTAAGAAGGGGTTAAGATTTGTAATTGTTGCTGGCGAGAGGCGTTATCGTGCTTCGAAACTTGCTGGTTTAGATAAGATTCCAGCAATAGTTCGCGATCTTTCGGATCAAAATCGACTTGAATTAAGCTTGATCGAGAATATTCAGCGTGACAATCTAAATGTTTTGGAAACTGCAGAAGCATATCAAAAACTTCGCAAACAGTTTAATTTAACTGCAAAACAAATTGGCGAGCGTGTTGGTGGTAGAAGTGAGAGTGCAGTTTTGAATACCTTAAGACTCTTAAAATTGCCAAAAATTGTGAAGGAAAAAGTTATTTCCGGGGAATTAAAAGAAGGCCAAGCGCGACCGCTATTGAAAATTGATGAAAGAACAATCGAAAAAATTCTTCCAAAAATTATAGAAGAAAATTGGAGCTCTCGAAAAATTGAACAATTTTTAGTAAATTATAAAAAGCAAACTGAAATATCTAAAAAGGATGAATCCAAAAAATTGAATAAAAATCCTTTTGAAAAAGCGATGAATCAAATTTCGAAAAGATTGAGTGCGGATGTTGATATTAAAACTTCTGCGCGAGGATCGGGAAAGATTGTGATTAAATTTAAAACCGAGGAAGAGTTAAAACGGATTGAGGAAATTCTTTCGAAATAAAATAACCCACAGAAAGGGTTATTTTATTAATATTGCTGATTGTATTCAAAGTTGCGAATTTTATTGATCGGGAGGATTCGAAAGGCGACAGGGCCAACAATTTTATACAATGGAACAGTTCCTAAACCGCTTCGAGAATCGTAAGAGTTATTGCCGATTCGATTATCGCCTGAAACAAAGATTTCATTTTCTGGAACAACCCATTCACCATCGTGGCTTGTGTAATTTTTTGGTTCACCGTTGAAGTTATCGTCAGGATTAAAACCATTTGGATGGTCATTGTTAAAAACTGTCATTTTACCTTTTTCAACTTTCACTTTTTCACCAGGGAAGGCAATCACACGTTTGATAATGTATTGATCCTTCATTCCGTTGATAAATTGTGGATTTTCGAAAACGATAATTTCGCCGCGTTTTGGTGTGAATTTCGTATTTGTAAAATTAGCCCAAGTTGACGGTAAGCGATTTATAATAACTTTATCGCCATCAGCGAAAGTCGGATCCATACTCGAACCAACAATCGTAAAACTCTGAAAAATAAAAGTATTAATTAAGATTGTCCCCAAAGTTACGGAAAAAACAAAAACGAAAATTCCCAAAGTGTCGGCAAGTATTGGGTGCCGTTGCCAAAAATTACTCTTCATTTTTCTATTTTACCACGATTTCGAAAGCTTTTCAATTATGGTTATTTTTAAAATAATGTGGTATAATAGTAAAGGTATGGATTTTATTAGAATTTCGAAAAAATATTCTTTTTGGGGAAATATTGCTCATATTTTCTTGAATATTATTTTAGCAGTAATCGTTTGGCTTTCAATTTACATCACGAAAACACCTTGGATCGCAATTTTGTTGGTATTTATTAGTAAGTGGCGGACTTTTGCGGTTCGACCAAGGTTTTGGGCTGCGAATGTTAAATCCAACCTTGTTGACTTATTTTTTTCATTAAGTGTCGTTGTTTTAATGTTTTCGACAGGTGTTGAATATATTATTTCACAAGGATTTTTGCTTGCCTTGTATATTTTTTGGCTAACTATTATTAAGCCAAATTCGAACGAACTATTTATGCGAATTCAAGCTTTGTTGACTGTATTTTTCGGATTTTCGGCGCTATATTCTGTTGCTTATAGTTGGGGTCAATCTGTAATTTTTGTTTTCGCTTTCTTGATTGGATATTCAACTTTGCGTCATATAATTTCATCAAATTTTAATAAAAATATTGAAATTTTGAGCTTATTTTGGGGAATGATTATTGCGGAACTTGCTTGGATTTTTAACTTTTTAGTGATTGGTTATAAAATTAATTTTCAGCCATATTTTAACTTTATAATTCCGCAATCTGCGATTATTCTGACGGCTTTGAGTTTTGTCTCATTCAATCAGTTGATTAAAAATAAGGCAGAGGATGATAAAAAAGTTGAACAAAATAAAAAGAAGGATTTTTTGCCGGAAATCATTTTTGCAACAATTTTAATTTTGACTCTTTTGTTATTTTTCTCTTCAATTCCAGTTGCGAAAAGTTAATTTTAAGGTTGTTCTAAGATATTTTTGATAAAATGAGGTTATGGTTAAATCAATGAAAAGTTCAAAAAAGACGAAATATCCAATGATCATTGCGATTGTTTTAGTCTCATATTTTTTTATACAATTGGGGCTGTTTAGAATTTTTTCCGGGTTAGTAAACAAAACTAACAAATCGGCCAATTTTAATTTTTCAGACAATAAAGGTGTGTCAAGTTTTTCTGGTCAAATAGATCCAAAATCAATTGAAGGAGTTGCGAACAAGGTTTCACAAAGTGTTGTTTCAATTGTGAGCAAAAGCCAAAAAGGCACAAAATATTTTTCATCAGGTTTTGGATCGGCGAGCGCTGGTACTGGAATTATTGTAAGCGAAAACGGTTATATTTTAACGAATAAGCATGTTGTTGAAGGTTCGTCGGATATTTCAATAGTTACGAATGACGGAAATTCTTATGATAATGTTAAAATTATCACGACTGATCCATTGAGTGATATCGCGATTTTAAAAATTTCAAACGCAAAAGGGCTTAAAGCGGCTGAATTGGGTGATTCAAAGGCCTTAAATATTGGTCAGCAGGTTATTGCGATTGGAAACGCACTCGGTGAATATGATGGAACGGTTACAAGTGGGATAATTTCTGGCGTTGGTAGAACCGTAAATGCTTCAAGCGATGATGGCGCAACAAAAGAGACTCTAACAGACATGATTCAAACTGATGCTGCGATTAATAGTGGTAATTCCGGAGGTCCACTTGTGAACGCACAGGGTCAAGTTGTTGGTGTAAATACTGCAGTTGCTTCTGAAGCACAAGGGATTGGTTTTGCGATTCCAATTTCTTCGGTTAAGGGGATTTTGAAGTCAATTAGCGAAGGTAAAACTCCAAATCGAGCATATTTAGGCGCGAATTATATCTCAGTAAATCCGCAAGTTCAAAAAGCTTATAACCTAAATGTTTCGAAAGGTGCATTAATTAAAAATAGGAATGGTAGATCTATTATTTCTGGAAGTCCTGCACAGAAAGCTGGGCTAAAAGATGGCGATATAATTACTAAAATTGATGATATAGAGATTTCAAAAAATATAAGTCTTGGGTCTTTGATTGGCGAAAAATCAGCTGGTGATAAGGTTAAAATAACCTATATTAGAGACGGTAAAGAATCAACATCTATCGTAACTTTAGAAGAATATCTAAAATAAAATAGTCCTAGAAAGGGTTATTTTTTAAAAGTAATTGTGTAATTTTCGGAAATAATTTTCGAAAAACCGCAGCCATTCGCATATTTTTCAATCTCTTTAAATTGTGATGGGTCGGCTTCAAGAATGATTTTTTCAAGTTTAGGTAAATCTTGCGCCTGGTAAAGCAGTTTAAAAATTAGTTCTAAACCATTTTTTCGAGCATAAAGAGCAATTTGTGGCTCATGATGTAGCTCGTTATTCTTTTCAAAATCAACCCAATCACGATTAACATAAGGTAAGTTCGCAGTAATAATTGTAATTTTTGAAAGTATTTCTGTCGGAATTTGCTCTAAAAGGTTGCTTTCGAAAAGTTCAATATTTTGATTTAATATTTTTTGAGCATTCAGGTTTGCAACGGCAAGTGCTTGAACTGAAATGTCGCTAGCAAAAACCTCTATCTCATTGCCAAGCTCAGCTTTTAGGGTGATTGGAATAATTCCAGATCCAGTACCAATATCTAAAATTTTGTCACTATTTTTTGCATATTTTTTTGTGATTTCAATTAAGGTTTCAGTTTCTGGACGGGGGACTAAAACATTTTCATTCACGAAAAAAATTCGCCCAAAAAAGTCTTTTTCGTGAAAAATATATGCCAAAGGAATCCGTCTCGCTCGTTTATTTAAAAAATTATTTGCATGAAAAACAGCTGTTTTTGAAAGTTTTTTTTGTGGATTTGCGTGTAATTTTGTTCTCCTTACCTTTAAAACGCGCGCTAAAATTAACTCAGAATCAAGTTTAGCGCTTTCAATTTCAGCAGTTCTTAATTTTTCGACTGATTTTTTCAGCCAAGATCCAACAGTTTCTCTCATAATTTAGTTATTTTTTGAAGCGTTTGCAGCCAAAAACTCCAATTCGGCAGCTTGAAGGTGATCAACAATATCCGAAATTTGACCATTCATTGCGGATGGAATATTACTTCGTGAAAAACCAATTCGGTGGTCAGTAATTCGATCTTGCGGGAAGTTGTAAGTTCGAATTTTTTCAGATCGATCACCAGAACCAATTAGGCTGCGGCGTTCGGCGGTAAGTTTAGCATTTTCTTCATCAATTTTAGCTTGAAGAAGTCGGGCACGCAAAATACCCATTGCTTTTTCTTTGTTCTTAATTTGCGACTTTTCATCTTGGTTTGTGACAACCATTCCGGTTGGAATATGAGTGATTCGCACAGCAGAATCGGTTGTATTCACACTCTGTCCGCCGTGTCCACCCGAACGATAAACATCAATACGCAAATCATTTGGGTTAATTTCGATATCAGCTTCTTCAGCTTCAGGTAAAACAGCCACAGTTACAGTTGAAGTGTGAATTCGCCCCTGAGATTCTGTCGCTGGGATTCGCTGAACGCGATGAACACCGCTTTCGAATTTTAATTTCGAATAAGGAGCGTCACCTTTCACACCGAAAACAACTTCTTTATACCCTCCAGCATCGTTAGCAGATTCACTCAAAAGTTCAGTTTTTAAGCCATTTTGTTCGCAATAACGCAAATACATCCGATAGAGTTCGCTTGCAAAAAGGGAAGCTTCATCTCCGCCCGCACCAGCACGAATTTCAACAATCACATTTTTTTCATCATTTGGATCTTTTGGTAGAAGCATTTCGAAAAGCTCTTGTTCAAGTGTGGCAAGTTTTTCTTCGTTTTCGGTAATTTCCATTTTGGCAAGTTCGGCGAGTTCGCCTGTTTCGAGATTGGCAAGTTCACGTGCTTCCTCGAGGTTTTTTTCAAGATTTTCGCGCATTTCGCCTTTTTCGATAATTTTTTCGAGTTCGGTGAAGCGTTTGTTTTTAGCTGAAAAATCTGGTGAAGAATAAGCATTTGGCTCACTTAAAAAAGCCTGAATTTCTTCGCGCTCAGTTTTTAGTTTATCAAGATTTAAATCAATTTTTGGCATATAAAATAATTATACCAGAAAATCGCAAAAAATTAAAGCACCAGAATTGAAAGCTGGCGTTTTTTTTGCTACAATATTTTTATGGTTAAAACTTGGGAAGAATTTATTGATAACGAATTTAAAAAACCATATTTTAAAGAGTTGTGGAAAAAAGTTGAACAAGAGCGAGTCTCTAAAGAGATTTTTCCTGCGCGTGAAGAGATTTTTTCTTGTTTTGAAAAATGTCCAATCGAAAAAACCAAAGTTGTGATTATTGGTCAAGATCCGTATCACGGTGTAGGTCAGGCGCATGGAATGAGTTTTTCAGTGAAGAAAGGTGTAAAAATTCCACCAAGTCTTCAAAATATTTACAAAGAGCTTAACGACGACTTAGGAATTGAAATACCTTCACATGGCAATTTGGAGGATTGGGCGAGTCAAGGCGTGTTGCTTTTAAATACTTCTTTTAGCGTTGAGAAGGGGAAACCTGCAAGCCATGCTAATTTCGGTTGGCTTGAGTTTTCTGAAAATATTTTGGATTTTTTGAATGATTTCGAAAGGCCACTGGTTTTTATTTTGTGGGGAGCTCATGCACAAAAGGTTGGAAAAAGAATTTCGAACCCAAAACATCTTAAAATTGAAAGCACGCACCCGTCGCCATTTTCGGCACACAAGGGATTTTTTGGTTCGAAACCATTTTCGAAAGCCAATCTTTTTTTGAAGAGAAATCACGAAGATTTGATCAATTGGAGAATTAATTAAGAACCACCCCATACAGGAGTGGTTTTTTAATGTTTGAACTAATTTCGTTCAGCTTTTTTAGCGGCTTCAGCAGCTTGTTTTTTAGCTTTATTTGCCAAAGCTTCTTTACGAGCAGCAGCCATTTCTTGGGCTCGTTTGAATCGATCAACACGACCTTCGGTGTCGATAATTTTTTCTTCACCAGTAAAGAATGGGTGAGAAGCACTTGAAATGTGCATTTTTACAAGTGGATATTCGTTGCCGTCTTCCCATTTGATAGTTTCTTTTGAATCTGCCGTTGAGCGAGTCAAGAAAGCAAATCCAGCCACCTCGTCGCTAAATACGACAGGGC
>CAURQO010000035.1:0-6522 GCA_963527165.1 uncultured bacterium | reverse complement strand
TGGTCGGGGTGAAAGGACTCGAACCTTCGACCTCACGGTCCCAAACCGCGCGCGCTAGCCAACTGCGCCACACCCCGAGATTTTCTCGAAATATATAACTATTATAGCTGATATTTTTCGAAAAATCAAGCCCAAAATGCTATTTTGAATATTTTTTTCGCCATTCATCTATTTTTGCGTGATGACCGCTGAGGAGAACTTCAGGGACTTTCATTCCGCGAAAATCTGCTGGGCGAGTGAATTGTGGGAATTCAAGATTATTGCCGTTAGAATAACTCTCGATCTCGGCTGATTTTTCTCCACCAAGAACACCCGGAATTAGCCTCACGATACTATCGATAATAGTCATCGCTGGAATTTCACCACCAGTTAGAATGAATTTTCCAACGCTAATTTTTTCATCAACAATTTTGAAAATCCGCGAATCAAAACCCTCATATCTTCCGCAAAGAATGATTAGGTCTTCGCAAGAATCCGCCTTTTTTTGTGCCATTTCTTGGTTCCAAATATTTTCACTCGGTGTCATTGCTATGACTTTTGCATTTGGTGAGCTTTTTTTTGCGAATTCAACAGCTTCGAAAAGAGGTTCGGGTTTTAATAACATTCCATCACCACCACCATAAGGAACGTCGTCGACCTGTCGTCGTAGGCCAATTCCAAAATCTCGCAAGTTGATAATTTCAAAAGAAACTACACCTTGATTTTGAGCTTTCCACATCATTGCATTTTCGAAAAACGGTTGAATTATTTCGGGAAAAAGAGTTATAACTTGAATTTTCATATTAATAATATTTTAACATTTTTTTAACTTTTTTGCAAAATTGGGGGACTAAAAATCCAGCCACAGTATCTCGGCTGGATTTTTAACAAGTATAAGCTCTCAAACTTTTCCTTAGTTTGCTCGCATAGAGCTTTGACTTTTTTGTTTTCCGCAGTTCTTTCGAAATTCAAAACTCCACTTAAGAATTTCGAATTGAACTATTTCTATTATAACGCATCATCGTCTATTTCTGCAAGCTCTTTTCGTGTTTGTTCTGCGAAAGTGCTTGTGTTTTCCACAGGTGTATCTGTTAAATTTTCCACAACCCCAACTTTTTCTTCTCCGTCATTGATTTTTAGGTTGTAGTGAGCGTTATTTTTCAGTGCTAATGCTCGAAGTAGTGCGCGAAGACTTTGTGCTGTTGCGCCGCGACGTCCGATAATTCGCCCCAAATCTTCTTTATTTACACTTAAAGTTAACAAAACACCTTTTTCGTCAATAATACGGTCAACTTTAACGTCTTCTGGGTTTTCAACTAAATTTTTAACGATATATTCAACAAACTGTTGGTCAATTGTCATTTTCAGATACTCCTTTTATTCAGTTTATGCTTTTATTGTATCATTTTCTGAACGTTTTTTCAACCATTCGATTGTTACGAAAAATGCTGTAAAAATAACCATAAGTACAATATAAAGTTCGAATGCGCGGCCAGAAAGTACGCCAATTTCGATTAGTGGGCGGAAGAGAATTGCAGTAGCGATAAATGCGCCGATTGACCAAATTAGAAGCAGAATCCGCCAAAAATTGAGTGGAATGCAGGCACGAATAACCGAAAGCATTCCAATTGAACCGAGCAAATAATATGAAACGGTTGAAATTTCTTGTGTGATCCAGCCGTTTGATACGCCCCAAATTCGAACAAAAATAACCGAAAATACCACCATTAGCGCGCTTGGAAGGGCCATCAGAAGTGATTTTTTGATGAAGTCTTTTTCAACGGGTTGAATATTTTTTTCGAAAGTTAGCACAAAAGGCGGGAAACCTTCCACAAACTGATCAATTAGTGTAACTTGAATTGGAATAAATGGAAAAATAAGTAGTAGATTTTTGTCGAAGAGGAGCGCACTTAAAATACAGATAATTGCCAAAATGAACGAATAAATTGTTTTGATGAAGAAAATTGGTGCAATTCGAGAAATATTATTAACAACTCGGCGACCTTCGAAAAGGATTTCTGGTAGATCGTTGAAGTCGGAATTAAGCAAAACTAAATTAGCAATCTGGCGTGTTGCTGGATCGCCTTCTGCCATCACAATTGAGCAATCCGCCTCGCGTAAAGCCAAGATATCATTCACACCATCACCGGTCATTGCGACTGTTCGGCCGGATTTTTTGAGTGTTTGAATAATTAATTTTTTCTGATGTGGCGAAACTCGGCCAAAAATTGCCGTTGAAATTGCGATTTTTTTGAGTTCAGAATCTTTCACTTTTGAGCAATCAATATAGCTTTCAAAATTTGCAAAACCAGCTTTTTGGGCTATGTTTGAAACTGTAATCGGGTTGTCGCCAGAGATAATCTTGAGATCAATTTTTTGTGAGCGCAAATATTCGAGTGTGTCTTTGGCACCTTCACGAATTGGATCGGTAATTTCGATTAATGCAAGTTTCGAAATTTTCGTTGGCATTTCGATATTTTTATTGTCGATTTTAGATTTCGAAAACGCCAAAGCTAAAACACGTGAACCGCGAGAAAGTGCTTCATTTGCTTGTTTTAGAGTCTCCCCGAAAAGCATTTCTGGTGCGCCAAGAAAAATTGTTCCAACGCCAGAAATTTCCATTGAACCCCATTTTCGGTCACTCGAAAACGGAATAATATTTTCAGCTATGTGATCTGTCTTTATTTTTGAAAATCGTTTACGGATTGCTTGTGCGGTAGGGTTATTGTCCTCACTGGAATTTGTATAGATCGAAATGAGCTGATCAATTTCTTCGCTCGAAAACTTTTTTGAAAGATAATAGATGTCTTCGACCTTCATTTTGCCTTCGGTGATTGTACCTGTTTTATCAAGGCAAAGTGTATCTACGTGTGCAAGAGTTTCGACTGAATACATTTCTTGAACGAGAACTTTTCGAAGTCCGAGTTTAATTACGGCAGTCAAAAGAGAAGTGATTGTAAGTAGAGCAATTCCTTTTGGTAACATTCCGAGAAGTGGAGTTGATGTATAAATTACAGCTATTTTAGCTGGTAGAGCTTTGATTAAAAGCGCTTCGAAAAACAGAGCTAGGCCAAACGGAATAATGATTTTACTGGTGAAACCAGCGATTTTGTCAAGTGAATTGAGGATTCTTGAATTGATTGGCTTATGTGTCTTGGCTTCAGTCATTAGTTTTGATACATAATTATCGGCACCAACGTGCGAAACTTCCGCGAGAACTTTCCCGCTAGCCAAAAAACTACCCGAAAGCAAAATTGCGCCTTTTTCTTTCAAAACTAGGTCGCTTTCACCGGTTAACATTGCTTCATTTGCTTCAGCAACACCTTTCAGAACGACAGCATCGGATGGAATTTGTTCGCCGGCAGAAATCTTCAAAATATCGTTTAGAACAATTTCTTCGGGTGCAATTTTTTGATCACGTGAAGAACGCACAACTGTAATTTTTTCCTTGCTCATCAGATTAAGCTTATCTATCATTTTTTTTGCACGAATTTCGGTAGCGATTCCAGAGATAGCATTAAAAATAATTACTACAAAAAAGATTAAATTACTCCAGGCGCCAACCAAAGCTAAAAGAACCGCAATCGCAAAATTCAAGAAGTTAAAAATTGTAAAAACGTTACGCTTAATAATTTCCCAAAGGCTATTTTTATTGTCAATTTTAAAATCATTCACCAAGCCTTGCGAAATCTTTTTTCGAACTTCAGCTGCGGTTAATCCATTCAATTTTTTATCGTTATTCATAAACTCTATTATAACATATTTTATTTTTTATAAAAAAGTGGTAATATATATTATATGAATAAAGTTGCAGAAATTATTAATCAGATAATCAAGGAAAAATTTAACATTGAAGTAGAAGTTTCTTTGACTCGGCCACGGCCAGAGTTTGGTGATTTTGCAACAAATATTGCTATGCAACTTGCGGGAAAGCTTTCAAAAAATCCGCGCGAAATTGCCGATGAACTTTTAGGTGAGCTTTCGAAAAACGAAATTTTTGAAACAATTGAGATTGCTGGACCTGGTTTTTTGAATTTACAAGTTTCTGCTAAAGAACTTGAAAAATTGTTGAGTCAGGATTTTAGCGATCGATTTGGTTCAAATAATGATGGTGAAGGAAAGTTGGCGCTAATTGATGGGCCTAGTCCAAATATGGCGAAACCTTATAGTGTGGGGCATTTGCGGCCCGGGAATCAAGGTTGGGCGGCTAAAAAATTGCTGGAATTTTCTGGCTGGAAAGTGATTACAGACAACCATCTAGGCGATTACGGAACGCCTTTTGGGATTTGGGTTGTAGGTTTTAAAATGTTTTCGAATGACGAAAAACTTGCTGAGCGTGGAGTTTATGAGCTTGGTGATGTTTATATTAAAACCAAGGCCGCAATGAAAGAGCAGGGTGAAGGTGGTGAGATAGAAAAACAGGCTGAAGAGTGGCTTTTGAAACTCGAAAAAGGCGACAAAGAAGCGATTGAGTTTTCGGACAGATTTAAAGAAATTAGCCTTAAACATATTCATGACGTAATGGCGCGCCTTAAAATTTCGACAGATTATGAATATGGTGAAGCTTTTTTTGCGCCAAAAGGTAAGGCTGCTGTTCGAAAACTAATCGAGAGTGGTGTAGCTGTTCAAAATGAAGATGGTTCGGTAATCGTTCCTCTGGAAGAATATGGTTTTGATGTTCCGCTTTTGGTTCAAAAAAGTAATGGTGCAGCACTTTACGCAACAAACGACCTTGCAACAATTTTGTTCCGTGAAGAAGAATTTGCTCCTGATAAGGTTGTTTATGCGGTAGGCGCGGAACAGCAATTTTACTTTTCACAAATTTTTGCAATGGCGAAAAAACTTGGAATTAAAACTGACTTATATCACCTTTGGTTTGGTGTGATTGATCAGTTAAATGAAGACGGTACACGCGAAAAAATGTCTTCGCGAAAAGGTGTTGTTTTGATGGAAGAACTTCTTGATAAGGCAGAAGAGCGTGCGCGTGAAATCGTAGCTGGTCGAGATGTTTCTGAAGAAGATGTCAAGAAAATTGCGCTTGGTGCGATTAAGTTTTCAGATTTTGCAGCCGATCGACGAACAAATATTCTTTTCGATTGGGAAAATATCTTTGCTTTAACGGGATTTTCTGGACCGTATGTTCAATATTCGGCGGTTCGCGTAAATAATATTTTGCGAAAAGAGCAGAATTTCGAATTGGTTGATTTTGAAAGTTACGATTTCGAAGCTGAGAAAAATGTAATTTTGCAACTTTTGGCCTTTCCTGAAACTGTAAAAATGGCAGCGCGAGATTTGGAGCCGCACAAGATTTCAAAATATCTTTATGATTTGGCGCGTGAAATGAACCGCTACTATGAAAAAACTCGCGTTTCGGATACTTCTGAAATTAAAAAATCGGCGCGATTAACCTTACTTAAGAAGGTTTCAAAAACTTTTGCAAACGGTTTAGATTTGCTTGGAATTGAAGTTCCAGAAAAGATGTAATAATATTTAAAAAATAAAAGAACTCGAAAGTGTATTCGGGTTCTTTTTAGTTTTAGAAATTAATTTCTTTGAGGATTTTATCAATTTTGAGGCGAGTTTGAATATTTGAACCTTTATTGACGATAAAATAGTCGGCAATTGCAATTGGGCCACCTTTTTCGAGCGTTTCGATTTCATTGAAGTCGCGGTCGTTGATTTCGGCTAAGCTCATTGCACGTTCGGGGCGGGACGAAATTCGTTTGTGGCGCAAGTTTTTTGGTGGAACAAGCGCGATAACTTTTAGCTCGGTCGGGAAGTGTTTTTTGAGAATTTTATATTCTGTCCAGGTGTAAAGTCCGTCGGCAATAATGCGTTTTTGGCCGGATTTGATCAGATTTTGAATTTGTTCTACGATTTTATTTACAACTACGTCTTTTCCGAAATCTTCTCGCAATTTTGTGCGCATTTTTTTCTCGTTTTCTGGTGTGATTTCAAGATTTTGGTCAGTTAGTGCTTTAATTATAACACCACCAAAATATACGCTAGGATAGCCTTTTTCTTTGAGATATGTGGTCGCCGTACTTTTACCACTTCCAGCTAGTCCGACAAGTGCTATGATTTTTACTGAATTGCTCTTTTTTTGATTTTTGAGGCGCAAAATTTGGTTATTCATAATTATTATTATAACATAAAATAAAAAGCCCCTCAAGTGAGGGGCTAATTTAGTTGATAGATTTTATGATTTTGAATTATTCGGCTTTACTTTTGATACGGAGGCCAAGAAGACCTGCGACGAAAGCAATAAGGCTAAATAACAAGCCAAAGTTTGAATTTTTCTCACCTGTATTTGGTAATACTTTCTTCGTATCGGCCGGTTTACTTGTAGCTAACGGTGATACGTCCGTTGGTTGAACAGTATTTGTAGCAACTTTCACATCAGTTTGTGGTGATGTTTGAGTTGTTTGTTCTTGATGAACTGTTACAGGTGTTGCTGTTTTTCCGTTATTGCGGCTTGCGGCAACTTTGAAAGTCATAGCATAGATACTAAAGTGATTGGTTTCAAAAGTCACCTTATCTGTA
>CAURQO010000034.1:0-6618 GCA_963527165.1 uncultured bacterium | reverse complement strand
TGGTGCGGGTTAGGAGACTCTAACTCCTGGCCTCTTCCATGGCAAGGAAGCGCTCTAACAACTGAGCTAAACCCGCGTATGTTACTATTTTATCAAAAAACAATAACCGAGTCAAGAGTTTTTCTTAAATTTTCTTTAAAAATTCAATAATCCAGTTTTTATATTTTGAAAGTTTTTCTTTATAGATAAATTCGTTCTGATGATGTGCTTCACTCCATTCACCCGGTCCAAAAACAACAAATTGAGCATTTTTCAAACCATTCACAAACTCACCCTGATCTGTAGCCCCAGGGCTAACTAAGACTGCATCCTTCGAAAGATTCGAAATATTCAAAATATCTTCAACAATTTTTGAACTTTCAGATACAAAACTTGAAGGCACTGGATTACTGTGATACCCCCAAGAAAAATCATACTCACTCGCCAAATTATCAAATTCTTTTTTAAAATCAAGATCAAGCTCGGGCGTTGTTCGAACATCCAAGATTAATTCAGCAGATGACGCCGTTTTATTCGGACTTTTATCATCACCAGATTTCAAAGCAGTTGGAACTAAACTTGGACGTCCTAAAAAATTGTTCGAATATTTCAACCCCCAGTCAGTAAAAATTCTGTCGATATTATTCACAAAATTAAAACTTCTCGAAAGAGCCGACTTTGCAAAATTACCCTGCTGTGAAGCATGACCGCTTTCGCCAGCAAATTTCAAACGCACGAAACGATTTCCGCGATGACCAATCTCAATATTTTCACAATTTGTCGGTTCCGCAATAATTCCTAATACTTCTTCATATTCAAAATCAACACGAGAATTTAGCCATTTTACAAAATTTCGACTACCACGCCCATCAACTTCCTCATTCGAAACCGCCACAATCCAAAGATCAAAATCACTTTCAAAATTGTCGCCTCGCACAAATTCTAACCCAGCAATAATTTGCGCACCAATTCCGCCTTTCATATCGCTCGCCCCCAAACCGATAATTTTATCATCTGTTTCAATAGCTCGCCAAGGTGAGTCTTTCCAGCTCTTTAAATCCCCAGCCGAAACCGTGTCGATATGACCCGTCAAAATTACTGCACGCCTAGTTTTAGAAACACTTTTCGATTTTCGAACACGAAATAGCCCTGCGGTAAAATCCTCATTTTGCCAAACTTCTGCCGAATTCTCACGCAAAAAATCCGCCAAAAATTTCAAAATCTCCAACTCATTCCCTGAAACGCTTTCGATCTCAATTAATCTTTTCGTCAATTCAATTTCGTTCATTATACCTCTATAAAATCTCAATTTTTTTATCACTCAATTTAGCTTCAATCATTTCAACTTTCTTAATTTTACAAACTTCACCTTCAACCTGAATTGTAATATTTTGCGGTTTTTGAAAAATAATTTTTGCCGATTTTGCACGTTTTAACGGAATTTTACCAAAAGCGCCTTTAATCAAAAATGGTGAATTTCGAAAAAGTCTCGCCGAATCTAGAACGCCAAAACCAAAATTTTCGCTATCTTTCTTATTGATTGAACTTCGCATAATTCGTGCCATTCGCGGCCCATTCATAAAAACTACATCTGTAATCCTATCAGGTTTTTTTGAAAATTCTTCTTTATCTGTGCTAATTTCAGAAATCTTCAAAATATGTTTTCGACAATTTTTAAAATAAAATCTTGTTGCCGCTAAAAGCGAAAAGATTAAACGAATATTTCGATTATGTACCTTTTTCAAAACTTTTCGAATTCGCCGCCCTTCAAAAATCTCAGCCATTTCCGCAGTTAAACCAATCGTTGCATAAAGTGGCGCGTATCGAAAAAACTTACCATTAATTTTCAACTCAATTGGACGAATTTCCGCTTGAACTTTTAGCGTTTCGAAAGCCTCAATTGCTGCTTTTCCGCTATTTTTCGAAAAACTGTGCGCATAATCATTAAAATTTCCAAAGCCCGTAAATTTAATTTTTAGCTTTTTTCGCCCAGATATCGCCGCAGCGTTCGCTGCAATATGAGCTGTTCCATCTCCGCCTGCAACCAAAATAATATCACCATTTTTAAGGCCCCTTGCTAACTCTTCTGCATTCTCCATTGGTGAAGTTGGCTGAATTTCAAAAGTTTTAAAACTGCCTTTTTCGAAATGGGCTTTATCCAAAAAAGGTAAAATCTTTTCTCGAATCAACTCAAAACCACTCGATCGAGGATTAATAACAAGAATAAGATTTTTTTTCATATTAATATTTATTTTACCATAACTTTATTTTTTTGGCAAATTTCAAACCTACTTTTTCTTTAATTCAAGCGTGCGAGGAGCGACAAAACCAATTAAGGTTATCGCCATCAAAACCGCAAAACCACACATTATCGAAGGGATTCCCTCAATAGTTGCAGGGTTCAATATATTCACAACTGTTGTTGGCAAAATAAAAGCAATATATCCGCACATCAACCACTTTAAGGCCGAGATTTTTCGTAAATTTTCCTGATTTAATATTCCGTTAAGTTTTTTCGAACGAGACAAAATTGTGCGCAAAATTCCGCGATGATTTTCTTTTAACATCTTTGAAATCCAATTCCAGCATAAAAACACAGCAATAAAAAGCCAGCCATAATAATACAGCGTATACAAAAATGTCGCAACTCCATTTGGAGTATTGAAAACCGAATAATTCGCTCGACAAGTGTTTTCACCCGCAAAAACACTTCCACTCACAAACACGAAATATGTCGAAAAAACCACACAAGTCGTATATGATAATTTAACTAAAATACCGGATTTTTTACCCGAAATTTTGTGCACTAAATGAAGACCGAGTGGCGGCAAAAGTGTTATTGCTAAATAACCAAATCGAGCCCAATCAACACCAGAGAAATGCTCTGTTCCACACACCATAAATTCCGCAGCTTGAAAACCCGCCAAACTAATTAAAAGCAAAATGATTAAAGTTCGAATTTTGCTTGATTTATATTTAAAAATTGCAAAAGCTGACGAAACACTTTCAAAAATAAAAGTAATCAGCATCACAGTTGGTGAAAAACAATAAAGTCGAGATGATTTTTTATTCATAATACTTACGATTTTACCAATATTTTTACAAAAATACAAGAAAAAACGCCCAGTTACGGGCATTTCTAAGGAGCGTTACTAATATTCACCCATAGATTCAATATAACTATTAGCAAAAAGGTTATCATACCGGCCACTCACAGAAATATAGTGACCATCAATTGAAGTCCAACCAGAAAATCTACAATATCCATCAAACTTCTCTATAAAATTAGGGACAATATTAATTGACTGAAGATTTTCTAATTGAATCTGAACGAAGAAATACTCACCGCTGCTCGGCTTTCCTTTGCTAGTCCTGTGCATATTATTATCAGCCTTCCGACAAAATGAATCGTAATTTTCACCACCAATAATCTTCTTCATCTCTGAATCTGTCATTTTCGACACCTCCTAAAAAGAACTATAATATCTATATTCTACCATATAATTCTTGTTTTTTCAAGCTTTCGAAAAGTGTAATTTTAATTTTCAGTTGTCATATTTAGACGATTTATCGAAAATCCGCCAGATTCATTTTTAACAAAGCTGTAAATATATCTACTATCACTCGAAAGCGTGAAAGGAAGGCTAAAAATTCCACTCGATAAGATATGCTTATTCATTCCATCAAAATCATAAATTGAAAGCTTTTCACCTTCAAAATCACCGATTATAAAATCGTCAAACCAGTTAATTTCCGCATTACTCGAAGCCAAAAAATCGTAGTTATTCCGAGTTTCAATATCATAAGAATAGATATTCTTGCCGCTTTTTGCAACTAAAATTCGTGATTCACCGTTAAGCTTTAACTGATCTGGTGAAAATTTTAAATCCAATGTTTTTGAAAGTCGCATCTTCTCTGTCCAACTAGCAGATTTATAAATATTAATTTTCGAACTCTCTCCAACATAGACATAACTCTCGCGATAATATCGTCCAATAGCAATTTTTGGCTGCGTTTTTAAATTTTTCGTAATTTCAATATTTTTATCACCTTTTCGAATCCCAACTAAAAAATCACCATTCGCTATTTTCTTTTGAATATAAGCAATATTCTCTTTGTCGTAAAGCTCAAAATCAACAATATTACTCAAAATTGCGGACGAAATCGTACTATTCAAAAGGTTAATTTCTCGTAAATCTGTTCCAGAAATTCCGACAAGTTTTGTTAAATCATCATTCGAAGGTGTAATTTTAGAAAAATCAATGTGGAATTTTTGCATCAAATTTAAAGATTCAGATGGGCTTTCAAAGTTTAAAACTAACCATTCAGTTTTATCGCCATTTTTAAAACTTACAAATGCTTTTTTGTTATCGTTTGAAATTTTCGAAATCTTGAGATTTTCAGCAATTTTATAAAAATTACTTTTTCCTACAAAATTTGCATTTTCTGAATTTCGCACAAAAATGTTCGAGCTAAAATCGACTTTCGAAATTTTTGGCTCAGAAGAAGAAATGTCGATCAGCCAAAAAATAACCTCGCCGGAAGTATCTTCAGCAATCGCGAAAATCTTCTTTTTGTCTGGTGAGACATGCGCATTTTTTAAATTCAAAATATTCAAAAAGCTTTTTTCTGTCATTTTTTTTGGAACTAACCGTGCATAATTAAGCCACAAAATTTCACCAACCTTAACATTCTCTTGGCGCCACCAAGTTTGATAACCTTCTTTCCAAATTGAAAATTTATGAACTCCTGGTTTTGCAAGTATTTTTGTGGGAGTTCCTTCTGGCAATTTCTTTTTATCAATTTCCGCAATTGAGTTTGAAATCGAAGAGTTAAACTGTACTAAACCAGTTTGCTCTACTTCAAATTTCTCATCAAGCCGCCAACCTTGAGTTAAAAACACCAAAACCGAAACCACACCAACAACCGTTAGTGTCATTGCAAGATTTTTAAAGAAAACTAGTAAATTTTCTTTCCTTCTTGAAATCTTCATATCAACTATATTATAACATAAGCGAACAATTCTTGGCAAATTATATTTTCGAAAAAAGCCCTTGCGAAAGATTTTTTATGGTGCTAAAATGGAACTATGGAATACATAATTAAAGATATCAAAGGACGACAAATTTTAGACTCTCGCGGCAACCCAACAGTTGAAGCAGATGTAATTTTAGAAAATGGAGCTCTTGGACGAGCAGCAGTTCCAAGCGGAGCTTCAACAGGATCGGGCGAAGCACTTGAACTTCGTGATGGCGGTTCAGCTTTTGGCGGAAAAGCTGTAACTAAAGCAGTTTCATCTGTTAATAACCAAATTAAAGAAGCTTTGACTGGAAAAAATGCCGAAAACCAAGAAGAAATTGACCGAATCATGCTTGAACTTGACGGCACAGAAAATAAGTCAAACTTTGGTGCAAACGCAATTTTGGCGGTTTCACTTGCAGCCGCAAAAGCCGTAGCTAATGCAAAAGGTATTGAACTCTGGCAATATATCGCTGAAAAAACAGACTCAACACCAAACCTTCCACTCCCAATGATGAATGTAATGAATGGTGGTGCTCACGCTGACTGGGCAACTGATATCCAAGAATATATGATCATGCCAGTTGGTGCGAAAACTATTTTCGAAGCTGTTCAAATGGGCGCTGAAACTTTCCACGCGCTTGCGAAAGTTCTTAAATCAAAAAAATACCCAACAACTGTTGGTGACGAAGGCGGTTATGCTCCAAAAGTTCAAAATGGAAACGAAGAGCCACTTCAATTAATTTCACAAGCCATTCAAGACGCTGGATATGAACTTGGCAAAGATATCGCTTTCGCCTCAGATCCAGCTTCAAGCGAATTCTACAAAGAAGAAAAATACGATCTAAAAGCAAATGAAGCAATCCTTTCAAGTGAAGAAATGATCGAATTTTACGAAAATCTAACTTCAAAATATCCATTTGTTTCAATCGAAGACGGCCTAGCTGAAAACGATTGGGAAGGCTGGAAAGTTCTAACCGAAAAACTTGGTAGAAAAATTCAACTTGTCGGCGACGACTTGATGGTAACAAACTCAAAACTTCTTCAAAAATCAATTGATTTGGGTGTTGCAAATGCAATTTTAATCAAACCAAATCAGATTGGATCTTTAACAGAAACTATCAATGCTGTAAAATTAGCTCAAAACAATGGCTATAACACAGTAATGAGTCACCGCTCAGGCGAAACCGAAGATGTAACCATTTCACACTTGGCTGTTGGCTTGGGCTGTGGACAGATCAAGACCGGTTCACTCTCTCGAACAGATCGAGTCGCAAAATATAACGAATTAATGCGAATCGCAGAGGCTCATCCAGAGCTTAAGCTCGCTCATCCATTCGAAAAATAATTTCGAAACCTAAAAAATCTCCAGTTAATAACTGGAGATTTTATTTTATTATTCTTTCAGAACCACACATTCTTCACCAAGTAAACCAACCAATCCTTTCAGAAGATCAGAGTTAGGCTCAACCTTAAACGGCATTCGAATTGCAGATTTTTCAGTGTCGCCCAGAACTAAAATTACCTCGCTTATTCCAGGGAATTTTCCACAAATCCTCTTTACCGAAAGAAGAGATTCGTGATCGCTTGGATTTTTAATATGTACAAAAACTCGTTGAA
>CAURQO010000033.1:0-7020 GCA_963527165.1 uncultured bacterium | reverse complement strand
TGATAATTTTTAGAAAAGAGGAATAGATATGTCTAAAACACAAGCCCTAAATACTGCTCAGACTCATAATAAATTGTTAGATGCTAACAAGGATCTAATAAGAATAATTGGAACTGCCCTTTATCCAGCACGTAAACAATTGGAATTATTACAAGAAGCTCGGGAAGAAATTAGAAATATGAAACTAGAAGGAAGAACTTCATATGAGCTCAAAGTTCAAGAAAAGGCAATCGCCTGGGAGAAAAGTTTATTAAGTAGAAATCGCTAACTTCTTAGACTCGCAAAAATTGTGGGTCTTTTCTTTTATTTCAACATTCTTCTAAAATATATCTAACCTGCTACAATAGTAGAGAAAATGGAAAATTTGGTGGATTATTGCAAGAATAAAACAGGATTGTTTTATAGCACTAAATATTAAGCCTATCTTTCGGAGCTTATTTTTTTGTTATGCTTGTGTTTTTATGATATAATGGATTTTATGGATAGAGGGAAAAAAGTCAATCACTCAACGTTAGTTTTAATTTCGGCTTTTACGCTGATTTTGGGTTTTGTAAGTGGTTCAAGAATAGATGATATTAGAAATTTAATTGCGCCAGTTTTTGGGCTAAAAAAGGTTGAGAAAATAGATTTTTCAAATGTTGAAAAAACTTATCAAGCATTAGTTTTGAATTATGATGGAGAAATCGACAGACGGAAGATTATTGAAGGTGCTTCTAAAGGCTTAGTTGAAGCTGCTGGCGATAAATACACCGAATACATGACTTCAAAAGAAGCTGAGGAATTTAACAAAAGCTTGAGCGGTGATGTTGGAACTGGTGTCGGAATTGAACTCGCAAAAGACGGCGACATTGTTAAGGTTGTGCGTGTTTTACCAAAAAATCCTGCTGCGAGCGCTGGTATTTTGGCTGGAGATATAATTTCAAAAGTTAATGATGAAGATGTTTTAAAGAAAAGCACCTCAGAAGTTAGTAGAAAAATTCGTGGCGATTCTGGCACAACAGTTAAAATTACGGTCATTCGCGGTGAAGAAAAGAAGGATTTTTCAGTGACTCGTGCAAAAATTGAAAATCCAAGCGTTGAACTATCAAAAAATAACGGTATTGCAACACTTTCGATTTATCGATTTGATAGTGAAACTGGTGCTTTGGCGAAAAAGTATGCTGAAGAAATTAAAAATGAAGGAATTTCGAAAGTTATTTTGGATTTGCGTGGAAATGGTGGCGGATATGTTCAAGCTGCAAAAACCGTTGCGAGTTTATGGCTAGAGAAAAATGCGCTAATTGTAAGCGAAAAAACTGGTTCGAAAACTGTTGAGGAAATTCGAGCAACTGGCGAAAGTCCATTAAAAGGAATTAAAACAGTGATTTTGCTCGACAATTCTTCAGCGAGTGCGAGTGAAATTGTTGCTGGAGCACTGAAAGAACATAAGGCTGCGCAAATTGTGGGTGAAAAATCTTACGGCAAGGGGAGTGTTCAAACGACGATCGATATGCCGGACGGTGCTTTATTGAAGGTTACAATTGCAAAATGGTTCACACCAAGTGGCAAAAATATCTCGAATAATGGAATTTCACCAGATATTGAGATTAAAAATCCAGAGGGGCAGAGCTATTTGTTGAATGATATTCAGAAAAATAAAGCAATGGAAATTTTGAAGTAGGCGAGAATATGGAGATAAAAAAGAAAATCCTATTGGTTGAGGATGACCAGGTTCTGGCGAGTGTTTATCGTGCTCGATTAGAAATGGAAGATTTTGAGGTTTTTGAAGTGCATGATGGCGAGCATACTTTGACGGCGGCGTTAAAAATTCGACCAGATTTGATTTTGCTTGATGCGATGATGCCGAAGATTTCAGGCTTTGATGTTTTGTATATGTTGCGAAACACACCAGAGACGATGAATATGCGGATAATTATGCTTACAGCTTTAAGCCAAGAGAGTGATCGAAAGCGCGCCGAGGAGCTTGGTATTGATGATTATCTTGTGAAGTCGCAAGTGGTAATTTCGGGTGTGATTGATAAAATTCGCGAACATTTAGGAATAAATGAAGAATGTTAATTCGAATCAATAAAATAAAAAATGAGCTAATCATTCGAAAAGCTCATTTTTTTATTGCAATTACGCAGCTACAACTTCTACAACTGTGCGTCGTTCGGTTTTGCCAGTAAATTTGCGTTTTTGGATTTGTTTAAATTTCACAACACCGTCTTGTTTGGCGTGAATAGTGAAATTTCGGCTCATGTAAGTTCCTTCACCAGCCAATTTAGCTGCACCAGTTTGTCGAACGAGAACTTCACCCTCGTTAACTTTTTGGCCACCAAATCGTTTAACACCAAGGCGTTGACCGGCGTTATTATGGACGTTCTTACTTGAACCACCCGATTTAACGTGTGACATTTTTACTCCTTATTAGTACTAATAATTCACGCGCCACAACTTGATCTTCGCGATAATATATTAGATCTTGTGGTTTAACGCGCATAAATTCTTTTCTATTATACCCCAGCTCATTTAAAAAGTCAACAAGTGGAAGGTGTGAAAAATCGCCATTTTGGGTTTTCCAAGCCGGAACAGCGATACAAACTTGCATTCCATCTGGAATTTGTGTGGCTAGATTTTTCAAAAAGTTCGAAATTATGCGGTTGCAGATTTCGCGAACTTCCTCCAGTTTTTTTGGTGAAGGCGGAGCAGAGAATGGTTGACCGAGATAAGTTTCGCAAACCACTGTTGAAAGATTTTTAGCGAAACTCCATTTTTCGTCGGTGGCATCGGCTTGATAAATTTCACCAATCTCGCCATGTGGTTTAAATTCTCGTAAGAACCATTCGCTATTTTCTTTCGAAAATTCTATCATTTTTTCACTTAAATCTGTACCGTTCGCTTTAAAACCTTTTAGTATTGCCTCTTGAAGAACAGTTCCGGTTCCGCAAAATGGGTCGAGAATTTCTGGCATTTCGAAATTTTTTCTGCCAAAAAGCGCTTGAATTTGTGGCTGATTTTCACCCGCTCCAAGATTAAGCATTGTTTGCGCTAGTTTTGGTGGTAGCATTCCGACAAAAGCATCACGTTTTGGTCGATTTTGGTCGCGTTTAGCGTAGCTTGTTATATTTTGTGCGCCTTCGCTGAGTGCAATAATCGTTTTTTTACCACCGCGTACCGCTAAAATTTCGATTTTTTTCTCACTCAAACCAAGTTTGTTGTTATGTGAAATAGCAGTTGAAAGTGCTGCCGTTTTTGAAGGGATAATTCGTACCGAAACACCGTGATTTTTTAATTTATGCTTAATAATTGTGCCGGTTTTTGAAATTTCATTTGCATGAATTTTTAAACCATAAGATGATATTCCTAGTGTGATTTTTCCACTAAAATCCGCAAAATCGCGTTCGAAAATTTGAGTTATTTTTTTCGAAATATCGTACCAATCGGTTGAATTAACTTCAAAAACAACCTGTCCGGTTTTAAGAATTGATCCAAAATGCGAAACATTAAGTTTTTCGGTTTCGATAAGACAGGCGTAATCACCGAGTACACGAATTTTCTCTCCGCCAAAAACACTTTCGAGTTCGGCAATTCCAACGCTCGGCTGACGCCCTAAAATTGCAATTTTCATTTTTTAATTATATCATAGCTTCGAAAACTAACCAAATTAAATTTCTTTTAGATTTTAAGAGCTTGTGGTAAAATATAACTATGGATAATGAAAAAATGACTGAAAATATTTTGAATGAAGTTTCGAAAACCGAACCTACAGATATTTTTCAATGGGCAAATTTAACAGATGGAATTAAAAACGAGCTTGATGTCGAGTTTTTCCTGTTTAATAAAAATTTTATACCCTTTACGACGAGTTTTACAAGTGAATTAAATGCGCAAATTAAGCCTCTATTTATTTTTGATATGATTAATTTTGTGAATATGGGTGCTGGAACTGGTTTGAGTGTGCGTGATTACGAAATGGATGGTGGAGTAAGCAAAGATGTGCTTTTGAAAACTGAGCTTCAAAAAGTTCAGCATGCCGATGCTTTGATTAATACAATTGAAACTCAATATACGGATATTGTAGAATTTAATGAAAACGAGCATGATTTTAAGCGAATTAAAGGGATTTTAGCACGTTTTACAACTCCAAAAGGTGAGAAGTTTTATGTTGCCAAACAAATTATGCAAGGTCAAGTTTTGCGTGGTGCGACAGCTTGGGAATTTCGAAACGGTAAATTTGGTGCTTTTGAGCCAGAATTTGGCTTGAAAATTCAACCAGATAATCAGGTACTGATTGTTAATAATGATATTTTTATTTTTAATCAGGGAAAATTCGAAAAACTCTTTAATTATGACTATAAAAAGCAGGTTTTAGCTGATCAAAAAGTGCTTGAAATTGAGCGAAAATATAAGTTGAGTTTTCCAGATGGGCTTGATTTGCAGACTTTAGTGCGTGAACATAAAAAGGCTGCCACGAAACTTCAAAAAATGGATGAAATTGGAGAAATTTCACAAGAAAAAGTTGTGGAATATGCCGACGAAATGCAACTTGAACTAATGACTGACGATAACGGCGCAATTATTATTATGGATGGCAACGACCTTGATATGTTTGTAAATTTAATTAATGAAGATTATATTGTGAGTGAGATTACGGGTCGTCGATATGAAATTAAGAGCAAAAAATTGCTTGATGAGCCAGAGGGTGAGCCACCACGAATGATTGGAAGTGAGTAGTTTTCAAAAATGAAACAAGCACTAGCTTTAGAGATTATGCTTTCGGGCGAGAATGTCTTTTTAACTGGGGCGGCGGGAAGTGGAAAAACTTTCACGCTTAACCAGTTTATTAAGCTTGCGAAAAACTCTGGAAAAAAAGTTAGTGTTACGGCTACTACTGGTTTGGCGGCAACCCATCTTGGTGGAAATACAATTCACGCTTGGAGCGGAATTGGTATTTACGATTATCTTTCTAAGAAGTTTTTCGAAAAAATCTCTAAAACTCGTGCGGAAATTATTAAAAATACTGATATTTTAGTGATTGATGAAATTTCGATGTTGCATGATTTTCGGCTTAATATGGTTGAAGAAATTTGTCGCACAATTCGCCAAAACGACAAATCTTTTGGTGGAATTCAAGTAATTTTGTGTGGCGATTTTTTTCAGCTGCCGCCAATTAACCGAAATAGTAGCCGAACTGGTGGTTTTGCAATTCATTCTGAAGCTTGGCGAGTCGCTGATTTTACGGTTTGTTATCTTGAAGAAAATTACCGTCAGAAAGACGGTGAATTGACTGAAATTTTAAATGCACTTCGAGCGGACGATTTGCGCCGAAAGCATGCTGAAAGTTTGCTTAACCGTATTGATGCTAAGCCGGAATTTGAAAATGAAGATTTTTCGAAAAACTTAACCGAGCTTCACACTACGAATATTGATGTCGATACGATTAATGAACAAAAACTCGCCGAGCTTGACGAAAAGGAATTTCACTTTGCACAAACCACGACTGGCGCGAGAAATTATGTTGAAACTTTACAAAAATCGGTTCTTGCACCCGAGCTTTTGCGGCTCAAAAAAGGTGCTTTAGTAATGGCGGTTAAAAATGCCCAAAATCGATACTATGTGAATGGTTCGATTGGGGAAGTTATTGATTTCGAAAAATTTACAGATTATCCGATTGTTCAATTTCAAAACGGTAGGGTTGTGACAATGGTTCCAGATGCTTGGGAATTGCGCGACGGTGACAAAAAACGTGCCAGTATTATGCAGATTCCTCTCAGATTGGCCTATGCGATTACTGTTCATAAAAGTCAGGGAATGACGCTCGATGCTGCACGAATTGATCTTCGAAAAGCTTTTGCTGAAGGAATGGGCTATGTGGCGCTTTCGCGTGTTCGTTCGCTTGATAAACTTTATTTGATCGGAATAAATCGAACGGCTTTAATTGTTAGTTCCGAAGCGCAAAGAATTGATGCACATCTTAAAAAAGAAAGCTTGAAGGCTGAAAAACGTTTTATACATCTGGTTGAAGTTTCAAAAAAGCGTGAGGCTGGCGAAATTATTGAAGAAAAACCAAAAAAGGCAACTTGGGCGGAAAAACTAGAAAAAATGCGCCAGCAATACCCGAATGCATATCGTCCGTGGAGGCTTACCGATGATGCAAAGCTTCAAGAGGCGATTTTCGAAAATGGTAAAATTGATAACGAACTTATTTCGAAATTAAGTAAAGAGCTCGGAAGACATAAGGGCTCGATCGAAGCACGAATTAAAAAGCTTTTTGGTGAAAGTGCACTTTAAGATAGAAATAGGCAACAAAAGCCTATTTTTTATTTAGCAATATTTTAGTATTATGTCAAAAAATAAAATAAAATTAAAAAGAGAATTGTCAAGCGAACAAAAAGTTGGTAAGGGTTTTTAAAATATTTTAAAATATTTTAAAATAAAACTATTGACTTTTTAAAAAACTTATGCTATTATATAAACATACAAAACAACGAAGATTAAATAAGTCAAATAAAATAAAAAAGGAATAAAATGACAAAAAAACAAACAGAAACAAAAATTGTTAAAAAAACTACAACTAAAAAATCTGCAACAAAAACTGCAAAAGTTTCAAAAAAAGAGCAAGATATTTCTAAAGCTAAAACACTATTAACAAATAATGGAATTATGATTGCGGAAGATGGAACGGTGGTAGTAGATCAAGTTACACAAGATTTTCGAAGTGCAGTTTTAGTTCTTTCACTTGCAATTAACCTTGTTGTGTTTGTGACATATCTAATTTTAATGTCGACAACAAAGTATGATATGGCGTTGGTTAATGCATTATTACCACGATAATTTGATTTTTCAACAATTAAACACAAGCATTGTGGAAAAGTAGGTGATATCTGTTAAAAGGCTTGCTTTTCCACATAGTTGTGGAAAAATATATAAAAACTTTGTTCTATATTTGCGTGTTTGTCAAAAATAGGTCTTGCGAAAATTTTTAATTCGCGGTAAACTTAAATCAGTGGCAACGACAGAAACAAACAGAAAAACCAC
>CAURQO010000032.1:0-7537 GCA_963527165.1 uncultured bacterium | reverse complement strand
AGTCGAGCACGTTCCGTATTTAAAACTTTACCACGAAGAGGCAAAATTGCTTGCGTTCGAGCATCGCGTCCGTTCTTTGCAGATCCACCAGCTGAATCTCCCTCAACAATATAAAGTTCACACTCTTCTGGTTTCTTTGAAGAACAATCTGCAAGTTTTCCAGGTAGGTTTAAGCCATCAAGAACACCTTTTCGAATCACATTTTCACGTGCAGCACGTGCAGCTTTTCGTGCTCGAGCTGCAAGGAGAGCTTTATTCACAATTTTTTTTGCAACTGCAGGATTTTCGTCAAGATAATAACCAAAATATTCATTCATTACTTGTTGAACATATCGACGAACTTCCGGGTTTCCAAGCTTGTTTTTCGTCTGCCCTTCGAATTGCGGATCGGGAAGCTTGACCAAAATAATCGCCGTCAAACCTTCACGAATATCATCACCTGAAAGATTTTCTTCCTTTTCTTTGAGAAGGTTGTTTTTTCGAGCATATTCATTTATTGTTTGAGTTAAAGAGCTTCGAAAACCAACAACATGAGTTCCACCATCTGGGTTTATCACATTATTTGCAAAAGCGCGAACATTCTCATTGTAGCTATCATTATATTGAATTGCGACCTCCACCATAGAATCTTCAACCTGCTTTTCAACATAAAAAGGCTGATCAGAAAGAACTTCCTTTCCAA
Source organism: uncultured bacterium (assembly GCA_963527165.1). Taxonomy (GTDB): domain Bacteria; phylum Patescibacteriota; class Saccharimonadia; order Saccharimonadales; family Saccharimonadaceae; genus Nanogingivalis. The sequence goes on along the minus strand of CAURQO010000032.1, from coordinate 6,855 downwards.
CATTTAAACTTTTTACGTAACTTTGAATTCCACCTTCGAAATAGAAAGCCTGACGCTCACCAGTTCGTTCATCATCGACTTGCGTGTAAACACCTTTTGTAAGATAAGATTGATGGCGCAGATAATTTACAACCCATTTATAGTCAAACGTAACTGTTTCTTTAAAAATTGTTGGATCTGGATAGAACGTAATACTTGTTCCATCTTCGCGGTCAGTTTTACCGAGTTTTTTAAGTTCAGTTGTTGGGACTCCACGTTCAAACTCAATTCGATACAGCTGGCCTTTTTTAACAACTTCAGCAATCATTTTTGTTGAAAGCGCATTAACTACGCTTGAGCCAACACCGTGCAAACCAGAAGAAACTTTATATCCGCCACCACCAAATTTTCCACCAGCATGAAGAACGGTCAAGACAGTTTCAAGCGTACTTTTTCCAGTTTTTGGATGAACATCAACAGGAATACCTCGACCATCATCAGTAATATTTATTCCACCATCTTCCAAAATTCGCACAATAACTTTTGTGCCATATCCAGCAATAGCTTCATCTATAGAGTTATCAGCAATCTCTTTAATTAGGTGATGAACACCATCATATCCGGTTGAACCGATATACATTCCAGGACGTTTTCGAACAGGCTCAAGCCCTTCAAGAACTTGAATCTGTGATCCATCGTAATTATTCTCTTTTTGTTTAGACATTCTTACCTCTCATTCAGAATTTCCATAAATAAATTATATCTGTATTATACCGTATTTTTTAAAAAAATTCAAATAAAGCTTATTTTTTACCAAAAAATGTGCTAAAATATAATCATAAGTAAGGTGGGTTTATGTTTAAAGATATTATTTTAAGCTATTATCGCAGCCCTTCAATGGGTTCAAAAGTTGATGATTATAAGAAAAAACTCCAGAAAGATTTACGTTGGTGGACTTTCAGCTTTTTTACTATTATTTTTGTATTTTTTACAATATTCTTATCATTAATATTGCCTAAAAACAACTCTTTCGAAAAGATAAGTGTAGTAAAAAACACAACAACAAATCCAAATCTATTCTACAATGTTAAATCTACAGCAAAACACATTCTTGAACAGAACGACATTATTTCATATACTTTAATAGTCCAAAATAATTCTAACTTAGTTCAATTTTCGAATTTCGAAATAGACCTAACAGATACCTTAAAATATGCAGACCTACTCGATGGTGGAGATTATAAATTTAAAGGTAAATCTATTTATTGGAACACCGAACAAATAGACCCTGCAAGTTCTAAAAGTAAAATATTTGCATTAAAAATGAAAAATAAATTTCCTGTAATTAGTCAAAAAAATAAATTTTCTACATGCGACATAAAATTATTTTTTGGAAATACTTTATCAAATAAGATTAAATGCCCCACAACGCAATTCTTTAATGACGTTATATCAATTTTAACTATAGATAATTCATATACCTTATTTTTCATTATTGTTCTATTTATTATTTCAATAATGATGATGGTTCGTACAAACTTATTATACAAGGAAATGTCATTTTTTAGTCGACATTTAAAGGAGCTAGGATGAAGAACAACACAAACTACTCTAAAATTTTAGATTTTATCCATAAAGATTCAAACCTATGGAATAAAATTCTTAAAACAATCTTTCATCAAAAAACCTTCGAAAGATTACTTGATACTTTAGAAATAATGGTAAAGCCAAAAATATTTTTTCTTTCATTATTACTATCTTTACTAACTTTCTACCTTTTACTATATATAGCAATTATTGACGGTTTAGAGTTTAACGAATCAATATTCTTACCAATATTCTTATTTTATTTTACAACTCTATCATTTATAAAATTTTTAATATTTAAAATCAGGTATTAACTACCTGATTTTAAATATTATCTCATTACTTTCAGCTTTTTCAGATTTTTTCAAATTTAATTGACTATTGTCTCCAATTTGAACTTGTGGAACTGATGTTTTATTTTGTATATTAGCTATATTAATATCTTGAATAACAGCGTTTCTTTGAATCTGATCATTTCGAATATTCTGCTGAACCTGCGGATTATTGCCTCCAATGTTATAAGAACTTGATTTGTGACTTTGCATAATATTCTTCTGAAAAGTCTGAGCTAAGCTTTCTTTCTGATAAATATTCTGACTAGTTATACCTACCTGATTCCGAATCGGAGTCGATGTTGATTTAGGAGGATTATTCCTTATTTCGTCTCGCTTCTTCAACCATCCGTCTAGGAAAGAATTCTGTGAGCTATTGGTGCTGTTTGAAAAATTCTTATCATTATTTTGGTTCGAAAAAGCTCTCTCTTGCCAACTCATTTGAGTTTTTTGTTGGCTTTTCATCTGAGGTTGAGACAATGATTGCTGTACTGATACGCTTTTAACACTAAGGCGCTTTCGAATTTCATCTTCAACAATTGCTCTTGGTCTTCCATATTTCGAAGCCGAATATTTTCGAAGGCCTTCACGAATTTCTGGATTAGATTTTCCGAAAGGTGGCAAAAGCTTCATTGTGAAAGGTGCGGACGGAAAACCGTTAACTAGAACCGTTGTAATAGAATTGTAATTCGGCGTTTTAGTTAAATCTTCAGCAGTGAACGTTGGTGTGAAGTTTTTCTGAAGAATGTCAGCATCCTCGATACCAATTCGTCCGACAATCTTATTTGGAACGTTTCCGAAAATTGCACCCTTAATTGAATCTTTCAACTGTGTTGTAAATTGATTTGCTAAAATCAAATTCAATCGATATTTTCGCGCTTCCGAAAGAATAGATTCGAAAGAATCAGTAGCAAAGTTTTGAAACTCATCAACAAATAGACAAAAATCTTTACGCTGATCCTCCGGTGTATCTGCGCGGCTCATTGCAGCAGCTTGAAACTTCATAACAAAAACCATTCCAAGAAGTTTTGCGGCAGCCTCACCTAATTTACCTTTAGAAAGATTAACGAGCAAAATTTTATTACCATCCATCACTTCTCTAATATTGAACGCGCTTTTTTTCTGACCAATAATATTATTTATTAGACCGCTTTCGAAAGGTGCCCACTTTGAAACAACCCAAGAAACAAGCTCACCAGCATCATTTGATTTTTGGGAAGCTGGCCACTCCTTAGTCCAAAAATCTATCGCTCGCTGATTTCGAAGATATTTAATTTTCGATTTAGCAAACTCTGGATCAACCAAAACTTTTGGAATATCCATAAATGTTCCACCATCGGGATCACTCATTAGCAGCAATGCGGCATTTCGAACAATATTTTCCATTCGCGGACCAACAACACCGGTATTTCCTGGATCGTAAAGAGACTTCAGCATTGAGTTAGTTTCCGAAATCACAAAATCCATTTCTTCTGGACTTGAAGCTTCAAAAATATTAAAGCCCAGTGGATTTTCCGTATCGCTCGGATTAAAATAGATTACATCATCCATTCGAGATTGCGGAATCATTCCAAGAAGCTCTTCAACAGAATCTCCGTGTGGATCAATAAAACAAAACCCGCGACCATCCATAATATCCTGATAAGCCAGATTTTCGAGAAGTTTTGACTTACCCATACCTGTCTGACCAATAATATATGTGTGTCGGCGACGGTCTTCAACTCCTAGGCGAATTTGTTTTTCAACGCCACGAAATTCATTCACACCAATCAAAAGACCTTCTTTCATTGGTTCGGTTGGACCATCAACCTGTCGAATTCTTTGTCGCTCAATTTTTCCGGTCGGGATTGAATTCTGATTAGGTAGGTGAAACATCGTCGAAAGCTCAACACTATTTAAAATATTTTTACTCACACTTTGCGGAAAAAACCTAAAAATATACGCAGTCACAAGCTCATCGATATTATTCGTCATATTAAACTTAAATCCATTATACCGAGGTGAGTCAAACAATGAAAACGCCGTAACTATCGACTGAAGAATCGCCTGACTTTTTGAAGCTGTTGAAGATGAAGTCACGACACGTGTTAGAACTTCGTATCCAGGATATTTAGTTTTATCTTCAATTGCTTGAATCTCTTCACTCTCTAAAGCTGTAAGTTGAGGAGATTCTGCGCTAGAATTTACAATTCCATATGTAGGTGGTTTCCAAAGTGCCTCCATAATATCAAGTGTTGCTGAGCGAGTTTTTGCGCCATTCTTATTTTTACTTTTTCGAATTAATTCAACTTTTTCGTTAGATTTTAAAGTCCAATTTTCAGGTGCTGGTCGAAACATTATTTGAATTGCTGCACCATCTCCACGCTGAACTCCACTCAAAGCATCCAAAAGTGCACGGGCTGCATCACGACGACTTTCTTGATATGTTGCAATTGGATAGAAGAAATCCTTTTTCAGTTCAAACTCACCACCAATTACACCCTGCATTTTTCCCTGTTGTGAAAAAATATTTTCCATCTCAACTTCTTCAAGCCTTGACGCAGGATATGCCGCCGAGATCGCTTGTTTAACCGTTTCAGTCAAAACAGCTGGAACTACCGCATAATATCGAACAAGTCCGTCGCTTGCAACAATTTCAAAAGAAATATGTCGCTGACCATAGAGTTTTGTCTTAAAACCTTTCATCGCCGTACTTGCAATAATATTATACATCGTCTGCGCTTCGGAAAGAACTTCATCAACAACATCACGCTCATCCCTTCCACCAACTTCAAGATCATCACTCGGTGGTGGCAAATGAATTCGAATCGGAACCATCTTCAGACCGCGCTCGTAATTCTTAGCTTCTTGAACCATTCTTTTATACTGATCAAAAGCAAAGTAAGAAGCTACACAAATAATTACAAAGCTAACAAATAAAATTATCCAAATTCCCATTATCTACCACCATTTATAATTCTATTATATCTTTTCTTTAAGTAATCCATCTGCATTTCTTTAAATCGAACCTCTCGTGCATATGGATCGCCCTTGGTTTCTGTAATCATTTTTTTGAGATCTTTAACCCATTCATCTTCCATTAGATCAATGTCTCTTGCTGTTGTTGGAACCACAATATTTGCACTTTCATTGGGGTTATCTTGAACAATTGGTAAAGCAGTCTGCGGCATTTGTGGCTGAAAATTTTGATTCGAAAATGCATTCATAGCTTCAGTCCTTGCCTGATCAATATCAATTCTATTTACATTCTGCTCAAAGCCAAAATTCCCCACTTCGTGAGGAGTATTCATTGGTTGCAAAGGAGCTTCAAAAGCTCGCGGAATTTCAAGATTTTTTTGCGGTTCCATATAAAACTATTATATCATAAACATTAGCGTTTTGAAATGTAAAATAGTGCGATTATTTCAATTATAGCCAATAATACTATTTCAAAAATTCCAACTCCGCCGGTGGATTGTTTCGCTATAAGACTAATCGGAGCGAAAGCAAGCGCAGCTGAATATTTCAAAAAGAAATCTGGAGTTCTGTATTGTTTTTTTAGTGGAGGCTGATCTTTTTGAAAATACGTTTGCCCAATTGAAAAAACACGATAAACTCCATAAAGAAATAAAGATATAAGCCCAAGAAAAACTAAATAGACCATCGTAAACAATGCAAGTATTCCGATTGGACCAACTTTATTCGGAGAGGTTTGAGTTATCATAAAAAATATACCGATACCCGATAACCCAGACAGACTAAAAATAATTTTTGAAATCATAAATAATACCATTCTTTGTTAGATTCAGCCCAAAGAGTAAGCAGGTAGAAAAGCCATCATAACAAAATACCTTACTAAAATATGTGGTCTACGGCTTACTCTTTTGAGCTAGTTGACCGCTTCTCGTATAGAGAAGCATATTTCATTGAGGGTTCCTTAAATATTTTCTTTTGAAAATATAAGTACTTATTAGCCTCAGCGCTCTACGCTATTTTTTGCGGAGCTTTTTGGCGCTTCAAAATAAGTTAAAAATCCAATGACAATTTTATAAACCTTATTTTCAAATCGCCGTTTAAACTCCGTAAAGAATACCGGACAACTCAAAATTATTAAACTAAAATTATAATGTTCTTGGTGAAATGTACAATACTGTTTTTTATTTTTGCTTTTTATTTCTTTCAAAGCTATTCTTATTCTATCATAAGCTTTTCAAAAAGTCAATACCATAAGCACAATAAAATTAACTTTATTGTATTTTTAACATGTTTGAATCTGTTATTTTTAATGAACAAAAAAATTATACAAAAAAGTTAAAAAACCTATTGACTTTATGCTTATTTTAGATTATTATAGAGGTAGCTTATGAATAAAAAGTTTATACATGAGCCAAAAATAAAAATTATTTCAAGTGAATCCCGCAGTTCACATAAAACTCTAAAATTAAAAATCAAAAACTCCACATTACTATTTAGAAAATGAGCGTTCCTCGCAGTCGCTCATTTTTATTTTAATAAAAAATACGCTTAAAGCGCATTCGAAAAATCTATTTTTTGGTGGAGCTGCCGAGAACTGCCCTCGGGTCCAAAAGGTAACATTTTAACCATCTACAAGCTTAGTTCATTTTAATTAAAATTTAATAATTAAAAAAATAAACAAAAAATTATTAAAAGTTGCGAAAAAAATCTTCATTTAATATCTATCGCAAAATATTAAACTATCAGTGAAAAAATATGACACTTTTTAAACCACGCACTGCCCCGATTTAAAAAATGATCGCTAAAATATTAAGCAGCGATAGTTGCTGGAGCTGGAGCAAAGAATGCTGCAACTCGAGCTGCAAAGTTTTTTGCATTTATTTTATTACTGTACGGAGTAACCGACTTGCAAGCTAAATTGTTAAATTCCTCCTGTCTAAAGCTAATTCAGCCCCAACATATTTACATTATATCATAAAATTGAGATTTTTAAATGCTTATG
>CAURQO010000031.1:0-8468 GCA_963527165.1 uncultured bacterium | reverse complement strand
TCAGCCCCAACATATTTACATTATATCATAAAATTGAGATTTTTAAATGCTTATGTTAAAATTATATGTATTATGGTAAGTAAAGTTATTTCGGCCGCACCGATCGGCTATGAAGCAGAAATTATCGAAGTTGAAGGGGATTCTTCGAAAGGCTTGCCGAGTTTACAGATTGTAGGAATGGGCAATAAAGCGATTGATGAAGCTAAAGAACGGGTTCGAAGCGCTATAAAAAACTCGATGCTTGACTTCCCTGCGAAAAAAATTATTATTAATCTTGCGCCAGCGGAAATTCCAAAAGATGGAACTTTTTTTGACCTGCCAATAGCAATCTCAATCTTAACACTATCAAATCAGTTGCAACAACACGAATTAGATTTTCGCGCCTTCATTGGTGAATTGTCACTTAGCGGAGAACTTAGACCAATTAAAGGTGTTATCAATATTATTGAAAAACTTCGAAATCAAGGAATAAAAGAGATTTTCCTTCCAGTTGAAAATTTAGAAACAGGCTCAATCATTGATGGCATAAAACTAATCGGGGCTAAAAATTTAAGAGAAGTTTTCCTTCACATTAAAAAAGAGAAAATAATTGAAAACCCTCAAATAACCAAAAAATTTAAAAATTCTAACAACGGTATAAAATTAGACGATATAATTAGCCAGGAGCAAGCAAAACGAGCCTTAACGATAGCTATCGCCGGAAGACACAATATCCTACTTACAGGCCCTCCAGGAACCGGAAAAACAATGTTAGCGCAAGCCGCCCTAAATCTTCTCCCCGAACTATCGCGTGAAGAATTATTAGAGGTTTTAAAAATTAACGGTTTAATGGAAGAAGTTAGCTTAAATATCTCTCGCCCTTTTCGAACCCCTCACCACACTGCAAGCAAGGTTTCAATTATTGGCGGTGGGTCAAAAGCGATGCCCGGCGAAATCAGTCTAGCCCATAATGGAGTATTGTTTCTAGATGAAATACCGGAATTTCCAAAATCTATCCTCGAAAGCCTTAGGCAGCCACTCGAAGATCGAAAAATAACCATAACACGAACTAATCGAAAAAGTTCATATCCTGCTAACTTTATGCTTATAGCAACAATGAATCCCTGTCCTTGTGGGTTCTATGGAGATACTAAAAAAGAATGCACTTGCTCATCAACACAAATAATCAACTACCAACGAAAACTTTCTGGCCCACTAATGGATCGAATTGATATGGTAGTGAATGTTGACCGAATACATAACAAAAATCTCATATCGCCAAGTTCTCAATCTTATCATGAACATGCTAATGCTAAAAAACAGATAGAGCTGTCGTTAAAATTACAACATAAGCGTTATAACTGCAGTAATTTATACAACAGTATGATTAAATCGAGTGATTTGAAAAATAAATTCTCAATCTCGCCTGAAGCTGAAAACTTACTAAATCTAGCAACAAATAAATTAGACTTATCTGCGCGCTCCTACTTAAAAATCTTAAAAGTTTCAAGAACTATTGCCGACCTTGATTCTTCGAAGGATATAAAACCAAATCACATTAGTGAAGCCCTACAATATAGGCAGAAAAATGATTTTCAATAAGTACTTGATTTATTTAGAAAAATTTGATAAAATAATATTCGAGTAAATTGCTGAAAATTAGCAGCTCGAAAGGAAGGAAATATTAGCAAAAAAATTCGAATCAACGAAGAAATTCGCGCTCGCGAAGTTCGCGTTATTGGCCAAAGTGGTGAACAACTTGGAATAATGAGCTCCAAAGAAGCTTTTAAACTTTCTAAAGAAGCTGGATTAGATCTTGTAGAAATATCACCAAACGCTGAGCCTCCTGTTGTAAAAATTATCGATTGGGGTAAGTTCCAATATCAAAAGATGAAAGAACAACAGAAAAATAAGCGAAAAGCCAAACAGGTCGAACTAAAACAAATGCGTTTTGGACTTAAAATCGGTTCTGGAGACCTTGAAATAAAACTTCGAAAAGTTAAAAAATTTCTTGAAGCTGGAAATAAAGTCAAGATTCAAATAGTGTTTAAGGGTCGCGAAATGGCTCACAAAGAAATCGGTTTCGAAATGGCTAATAAAATTATCTCCCTTCTCGAGGATTATGCTATTGTTGAACAGCAACCTCAGATGGCTGGCCGCAATCTGAGTTTAGTAGTAAGGAGTAAATAATGCCTAAAATGAAAACACATAAAGGCACAGCTAAGCGAATGAAGCTTACTGGAAGCGGCAAAGTAGTACGCCGTCGAGCCTTTAAGAACCACATGCTTTCAAAGAAAAGCAAGAGTCGAAAACGACGAATTAATACCACTGCAACCGTAGAAGGTGCAATGGCTAAAAATATTAAACGAGCATTGGGAGTAAAATAATATGCGAGTAAAACGAGGTGTAACAGCACGAGCAAAGCATAAGAAAATCCTAAAAGCAGCTAAAGGAATGCAACATGCACGAACACGTTCATACCGTTTAGCTAAACAAGGTGTAATTCGCTCATTGCAATATGCATACCGCGACCGCCGAAACCGCAAACGTGATCTTCGAGCTCTTTGGATTACTCGAATCAATATCGCTGCGCGTGAAAATGGAACAACTTATGGTAAACTTATCGCTGGCCTAAAAGCTAAAAATATCGAGCTAGACCGAAAGATTCTTGCAGAATTAGCAGTTAGCGAGCCAAAAGCTTTTGCCAAGATTGCTGAATCGGTAAGATAATTTTCAAAATAATAAAAAACACACTTTCGAAAGAGGTGTGTTTTTTATTATTCTCATTAAAAGCTTGTCTGTAAGCCGGGTTCTGTCGCGGGTAATCATCTATCTAGTTTAAAGATTACTCTTTAAATCGAGCGGTTATCGAATTATGGCGAGCAACCATTTTTATAATTCTCCTTGCAGTAGACAGGGTTTACCTCTTGCTTCGCGTCACCGCGAGCAACTGTGAGCTCTTACCTCACTCCTTTCACCCTTACCTTTTCAGGCGGTATCGTTTCTGTGGCACTTTCCCTAAGGTTTCCCTCGGTTGTCGTTAACAACTGTCTTGCTCTATACTGCCCGGACTTTCCTCTAGCTTTTCAGCTAGCGATTACCTAACAAGCTTCTTCCATTATACCAAATTTTAACCAATATAAAAAGCCCTATTGGTTTTGATATTTTTCCCGCATAAAATTATACGGTGGATATCTCCGCAATCTGCTACCACAATAGCAAATCATCGTTTGGAGCTCCTTATCAATGATTATTCAGGAAAAAATCATACGCCAACAGGGCTAATTTAATTATATCAATTTTTAAAATAAAAATCCAGTATTTTCGAATATTATAATCCAAAAATTCGCAAGAATGCTGCAAAAAATTCTAAAATCAAACTCATCGAAAAACTAATATAATTTGAAATCACTGTTGAAAAAACAAACATTAATGCCAAAATAAATATTGATCCATATGACTCTAATTTATCAAAGAAGTCTTGAACAAAATCTGGTGCTAACGGGTATAAAATCCTTGAACCATCCAATGGTGGTATTGGAATTAGATTAAAAATTGCCAAACTCAAATTAATAAGTGTAAATCTGTATAAAATTACACCAATCTCACTACTTGACAGATTTAATACATGCGTAACCGTAAAAGCACCTAAACCTAAAATAAAATTAGAAATAGGCCCAGCCAACGCAACAAGTACCATTCCCCATTTTCCTCCTTTTAATTCATTAGAATCAACTGGAACAGGTTTTGCGCCACCGATTACTGGAAGATTCGACAAAACACAAAGGATCGGTAGAATAATGCTAATATACGGATCCAAATGTGCAAAAGGGTTTAACGTTAACCGCCCCTCATCCTTTGCTGTACGATCACCTAACAAGTATGCAACAAATCCGTGCGAAAATTCATGGATAATCATTGCGATCAATATTGATATTATAGATAAAAATATTCCAAAAACCATACATCTATTATACACCACTTGACGTTTTTTAAAAAATACGGTATAATGGAACAGATTGTAAATATTAAAGTAAAGAGAGTTAAAATGGCAGTATGTGATTTAACAGGAAAAGGAAAGCAACACGGAAACAACGTTAGCTTTTCATTGCGACGCACAAAACGAACTTTTAAGCCAAACATTCAGAAGAAGACCGTTATTATCGACGGTAAAAAAGTTCGCCTAAATTTGAGCACAGCAGCTATCCGAACATTGAAGAAAAAAGGTATTTTATAATATTTTCTTCGAATGAAAAATCCCACATTTTTGTGGGATTTTTCATATATAAAAAGAGCCTATTTCTAAGCTCTTTTGGTTTTATTTGGTTCTCTCAATTTTTACAAGTGTCATTTTTTCTGGCAAACTTGCAATCGACTTAACTTTATATTTAACTGTCGTTTCGACTTCAGCTCCAAGCTCTTTTTCGAAAAGAGAAAAATCAGACTGCGGAACTTCATATTTAATCCCATCATCAGAATAGTGAACAGGGATAATAACTTTCGCATCAGATCGCCTTGCGATATTTGCCGCAGAAGTTGCATCCAGAGTATACCCCCCTCCACCAATTGGTAAAATCAAAATATCCAAAATTCCCAAATTCTCAAGTTGATCATCAGATAGATTATAATTAATGTTCCCAAGAAGTCCAATCCTAATACCAGCAACTTCAATACTATAAATTACAGATTTTTTGCCGTCTTTTTCTTCATCAATATGGCGCTGCTCCTGAAATCCGTTAATTATAAAATCAGAAATCTCATAGCTACCCGGATAGCTTACAGAAAGCTTAAATTCATCGTTGTGCGTTGCAAATCTGTCTTCCGTGGCAAGCTCAACTCCTTCTTTTAAAATTAAATCTTTCTCACCAAAAACAGAATGCTTTGGATCGGTTATTAGTGAAATTTTCTTTGTAGAAATTACAACAGTATTCGCACCCTTATATTCAATATCAAACATTTTTCCTCCAGTTATAAGAATTATAGTTTTTTAAGAAGATCTTCTTTATCGAAAATTACCGTATGATTGCCCTCAAATAAACCTTTTATAAATGTATCCTGCGTAGTGTAACGGTAATAGAAATCTTCCATCGATAAAATCATATAGTTAAGCTCACGACCCTCTTTATTTTCGATTTTTGAAGCCCATTCTGATAACTTATATCCATAATTATCCCCAACCAATAGCATATCTATATTAGATTTAGGATCATCAGCAAGAACCCCAAAAAGAACTAATAATTCAACTTCCTTTTGTATATCTGATAGTTCAGATTGCCACTTATCTATATCTGATGTTTTTTTATCAACAGAAATACCATCTCCTATTTTTACACCGGCAAAAATTACTCTAAGAGGCAGGTAATACTTAAATCTTTGATTGGCTTGATAATATATTTTTCTATCTTCTGTTGAGTTTTTTACAATACCAACACTTTCGAGATTAGTCAACTCTCTTCGAACAGAATTAACCTGCTCATCGATTGTCCTCGATATTTCACGAACATAAAATTTCTGATCCGGACTATTGAAAAATAGGTTCAAAAGTTTAACCCTCGTTTTTGATCCGAATAGTGCATTTATACTCTGTTCCATAGCTCCATTTTATCATATTTTTTTTAAAACAACCAGACCTTTTACAACTTTTTTATTCATTTTGTTATTTTCGAAATAATAAATTGTTCAGCATCAGATAAATTTAGCCAATTAATATCTTTATTCCTTTTCATGAAAGTTATCTGCCTTTTAGCTAGCCTCCAGTCTTGTATATTCATCTTTTCAATTAATTCATTATCACTCAACTCACCACTTAAGTACTTTTCAATTAGCGGATATGCATTAGCTGTTACAGCCTCGGAACCAATTCCATATTTTTGTTTAACTTTTTTATACTCTTCTATAATTCCCGAGTTAAAAAATTGTTCATTTCTTAACGAGATTCTTTCTCGAAGCTTTTCGAGATCTGTTGTAATTCCTACAACAATATTATTATATTTATTGTATTTATTACAACCTCCAACCTTTTTACTTATGCTTTTCTCTATAGCTCGAATTAAATAACGCTTATTTTTATTGTTTTCAGGCATTTCAATTTTATTTTCAAAAATATATTGCTGCAACTCTTCAATACTTTTTTGACTCAGTTTTTTTCGAAACTTTTCATCAACATCCCCACCAAATTTATAATCATATAAGACTGCATCAATATACAGACCAGTTCCTCCAACTAAAAATGGAATTTTCCCTCGACTTAAAATATCCTCAATCTTGGAATATGCATACTCCTTAAAATCTGCCACTGTAAAGCGTTCACCAGGCACAGCTAAATCAAAGCCCCAATGCGGAACACCATCTCGCTCCTCGATAGTTGGCTTAGCTGAAGCTATATCAATATCCTTATAAATTGCACGTGAATCTGCAGAAATAATCTCACCGCCAAAAAGCTTGGCTAATTTAATAGCCAAGCCAGTTTTCCCACTTGCAGTAGGTCCGGTAATTATAATTAATGTATTATTCATTGTTTATATATTTTGAAGAAAATCAGCAAGTGATTGTAGCAAAACTTTCTCTTCAACAAATTCGCCATCTTTTCTAAAACGGACACTCACTTCATTATTCTCTTTATCTTTAGGTCCAACGATTAACTGAACTGGAATTTTCATCGCAGTAGCCTCGCGAATCTTTTTGCCCAAAGATTCATTTCGATTATCAACAGAATAACGAATTTCATTGAATTTAACTGGCAAGTTAAGCACAGTCTCAGAAAGAATTTTTGAAACTTCTTCAACGTAATCATTTAAAGTATCGTTAATTGTTAAAATTCGAACTTGTTCTGGAGCTGCCCAAAAATCGAACCAACCAGCTTTGTGCTCGATATAAACACTCATAAATCGCTCAATTGAACCAAGCAAAGCACAGTGAATCATCACTGGTCTCTCATCTTGACCTTCAGAATTTTTATATGAAAGCTCAAATCTTTCTGGTTGGACAAAATCTAATTGCACGGTTGCAACTTGATGCTCTCGGCCAATTGCGTCGGTCGCCATAAAATCAATTTTTGGACCATAAAATGCAGCCTCACCTTCTTCTTCGAAATAATCCAAATTATTTGAAATTACTGCTTTTTTAAGCTGATTTTGCGCACTTTCCCAAACAGACAAGTCGCCAAGATAACTATCAGAATCATCACGATAACTTAAACGCACGCGAAGTTTCATTCCGATTCCAGAGTAAAGCTCGTGAGCTGCAGCCAACAAGTTTTGAATTTCACCCTCAATTTGATCAGTTCGGCAAAAAATATGCGAGTCATCTTGAGTCAATGAGCGAACACGATTTAAACCACCAAGCTCACCAGTCTGCTCATCACGATAATCTGTTGTTGTTTCAAGATAACGGATTGGTAAATCCTTATAGCTTCGTGGATTCGAATCAAAAATTTGCGTATGGTGCGGGCAGTTCATAGGTTTTAAAGCAAATTGACCGCCAGTTACCTGCGATTTCACCAAGAAAAGTTCTTCACCAAATTTTGCCCAGTGACCAGATTTTTCGTACAAATCTTTTTTAGTAATGTGTGGAGTCCACACTTTTTCGAAACCGTATTTTTGGCGTAATTGATTAGAATAATTAGCCAAAACATCGCGCAAAATTGTTCCGCGAGGCGTGAAAAGTGGCAAACCAATTCCTACAAGTGGTGAAACAGTGTATAAATCAAGTTCTTTACCAAGCTTACGATGATCACGTTTTTTAGCTTCTTCCATTCGTTCAAGATATTCATCGAGTTCTTCTTGCGTTTCGAAAGCTACACCATAAAGCCGCTGCATTTGCGGATTCTTTTCGTCACCACGCCAATAAGCACCTGCCACACGCATCAATTTAAAAGCACCAACTTCGCCAGTGTTTGAAAGATGTGGACCACGGCACAAATCTTTGTAATTTCCATTCGTATAAAAACTTACTGTTTCTGCACCATTACCAAGCTCAAAATCACCTTCCGCAAGGATTTTTGCGTCTGTTGTGCCAGCATTTTTTAAATCGTTCAAAAGCTCTAATTTATAAGGCTGGTTATTTTCTTTCGCCCACTCGATTGCTTCTTCAATAGAGATTTCGCTTCGCACAAAATCTTGTTTTTCAGCAATAATTCGCCGCATTGCTTTTTCAATTTTACCAAAATTTTTCTCTGAAATTTTATTTTCGCCCAAATCAATATCGTAATAAAATCCATCGTTAATTGCTGGACCAACACCAAACTTTGCATCTGGGTAGATTCGTTGAACTGCAGCTGCCATAATATGCGCAAGGCTGTGACGCATTTTGAAAAGTTTTTCGTCTTTTTCTTTGTTCTCCACTCTTTAAATTCCTTTCGAAAATAATATTTTTAACTACCTTTTATTTTATCACCACTTGAATTTTCTTGCAAGCTTTGTTAAAATAAAAACATGGGCGATTAGCTCAGTTGGCTAGAGCGTCACATTGACGTTGTGAAAGTCAGAGGT
>CAURQO010000030.1:0-8687 GCA_963527165.1 uncultured bacterium | reverse complement strand
CAAGCAAGCAAGCTGATGTTTTAAAGTTGTCTAAAAACAGTAAAAAATCGCCCAGCGACACTTCGTCGGGCGATTTAAAATTGCTCAAAAATCCACCAAAAGAGAAATTAATAAAATCAAAAAAGCGTGTTAAGAAGTTTGGTGAAGTTTTTACGCCCGAATTTATTGTTAAACAGATGTGTGATTTATGTGAGCCAACAATTTCTCAAGTAGATAAAAAAGTCTTTGAGCCAACTTGCGGAAATGGTAATTTTCTTGTAGAAATTTTGAACCGAAAACTTAATTCGGTTCCAGATTTTTATGCAAAAATAAAAAAGCAAAAGAATGCTAGAAGTAAAAAAGCACAACAAGAAATTTATGATTTTTGCTTAATCTTGGCAATATCAAATGTTTATGCGGTGGATATTCAAGAGGACAATGTCGAAGAATCTCGCAAACGCTTAAAAGAAGTCATTTATAAACATATTAAAAATATCAAAAACTCGTTCTTTTTTCTTGAATTAATTGATAAGATTCTAGACAGTAATATTATTGTTGGCAATACTTTAACGCAGAAAAATGAACTTAAATTCTTTGATCTGAAGCCTAATTTTGAAGATTTAACTTTCGAAATTTCAGAACATTCACTTCAAGATATTGAAAAAGCTTATTTAAAAACAAAATCAGCAAATCTTGAAAATTTAACAGATGTAATGAGCCAGATGAGAGCATCGCCATAAAAGCTAAAACCCAAGGTAAAAGCTAAACCCAAATCCAAGAGTAAAGTTAAAAATATTAGTAAAAAAGATTAATTAGGGAGCCTAAAGATGAACGACTATAAAAAACAAATTAAAACATATAAAGAGGTTTTTCCGCAAATTTATTCATACACTTTGCCAGATAGACACCAGAATGATGGTTGGCAAAAAATTGGCTATACTGAACGAAAAAACGCTGAAGATCGAATTCGTGAGCAAAATGAAACGGCCTCACATAAAGAACGATATAATGTGAATTGGATTCAATCTGCGATAAAAATAAATAACGATTGGTTTAAAGACCACGAATTGCATCGATATTTTCAGCAAAATGGAGTTCGAAAAGATGAAGGACACGGTAGAGAATGGTTTTATTTTAACGGAACACCAGAAAGATCAAAAGAGCTTTTTGATGCTTTTTGCCGAAATGTATTTAGAAATAATGGTGGAAAAGTTGAATATAAATTAAGAGCCGAACAAGAAGAAGCGGTTGCTCAAACTTTAGAATACGCTGCAAATAATCAAACAGTTGATTTCGAGAATCCAAATGAGAAATCGGAATTTCTATGGAATGCCAAACCGCGCTTTGGTAAAACACTAACAACTTATGATTTTATGAAACGCTTTGGAGCGACAAAAACTCTAATCGTAACCAATCGTCCAGCAATTGCTGATTCTTGGTATAATGACTATAAGAAATTTATTGATGGTTATTATTTTATTTCAACGGCAGACTCTATTAAAGAAAAGACATTAACTCGTGAAGAATTTAATCAAATTGAAGATTTTAGCAAAAAACAAATAACTTTTTTGAGTCTGCAAGATTTGAAAGGTGCAAAAGTTTTTGGTGGAAGCTTTGATAAATTGCAGTGGGTTGCAGATTTAGAGTGGGATTTGTTAGTGATTGATGAAGCTCATGAAGCAGTTGATACTGATAAAACAGATAAAGCTTTTGAAAATATTAAACGCAAATTTACACTTCATCTTTCAGGAACGCCATTTAGAGCTTTAGCAGAGGGTAAATTTAGTAGTGAACAAATTTATAACTGGACTTATCTTGATGAACAAAAAACAAAACAGAGTGAGCTTAAAAATGGTCAAGAATCAGGTGATCACACAGATATGCCAGATTTAAGGCTGTTTAATTATAAGATTTCAGATATTACGGCTAAACAGATTGAAGAAGGTATTGATGTAGATGGGGAAAATGTTCCACCAGTTTTTGAATTTAACGATTTTCTAGCAACTAATTCAAAAGGTGAATTTAAGCGTGAAGCTGATATTTTGCGATTTTTAAACACTCTCACCGAGAATGAAGGCTATCCGTTTTCAACTCCAGAACTTCGCGATGAGTTAAAGCATACTTTTTGGTTTGTGGGAAATCGCGTAAATTCGGCAAAGGCAATGGAAAAAATGCTTAAAAAACACCCAGTTTTCGAAAATTACAAAATTATTTTAGCGGCTGGTGATGGGCGAAGTTTGGATGATGAAAGTTCTGAAGAAGAAGCTGAAGATTTTAAAAAGAATGAAAAAGCTTTAGCGCGCGTAAAGAAAGCAATTAAGGAACACGACAAAACTATTACACTTTCGGTAGGTCAGCTTACAACAGGTGTGACAGTTAAAGAGTGGTCAGCAGTATTAATGATGAGTGATGTGAAAAAAGAAACTCTTTATACCCAGGCGATATTCCGTGCACAAAACCCATATAAATATGAAAAGGACGGTAAACTTTATCGTAAAAAGTCGGCTTATGTTTTTGACTTTTCGCCTTATCGCGTACTTGAAATTTATGATAAACTTGCAAATTCTTTAAGTGAAAAAAGTGCAATCGGTAATATTACAGAAAGTGAACGGCAAGAAAATGTAGCAGAGCTTCTTAATTTCTTTCCAGTTCTTTCGCAAGATGAAAATGGTAAAATGGTGGAGCTTGACGCTTCGCAAGTATTAACTTTGCCGGCAGCTAAAATGGCGAGCGATATTGTTCGGCGTGGGTTTATTACAAACTTGCTATTTAAAGATATTGGTAATGTTTTTAACCTTCCGAGTGAGATTGTTAAAAAACTTAATAAAATGCCAAATTCGAAAGAAGATGGCACGGCAAATAAAAAAGAGAAACGTGATGTTTCTGGTAATCGTGAGCGGGATGAACAAAAGCAAAAAAGAATTTCTGCTAATCATAATGATTTCTTCGGTGGGCAAAAGGTTTATAGTGAACCGATTCGTGAGGCTTTTGAGCGTGCGCAAGAAGATATGGAGAGCTTTGAGGAGCAATTAACGGACGCAATTAACGAAGATATTTTAAGTAAACCTATTGCTAAATATGTTGAAGTTTATGCACCAAGTAAGAAAGAAGTTAAAGAGCTTGAAGAAAAAATTGTAGAGAAAATTAAAACGGTGAGTGAAGAATTTAAAAACTCACCTCAAACAGAAAAAGAAAAAACTAAGGCAATTGCTGAGCTTGCAGATTTTGTTGAAAAAGAACTACCGCGTGACATGATTGATAATCGTGAAGAGCAAGCTTATCAAGATGATGCTAAAACCGAGCTGGATATTATTCGTGAAAAACTCCGAACATTCTCGCGAGCAATCCCAAGCTTTGTTATGGCAGCGAAAGATCCTAAGAATCTTACTATAGATAATCTACAAGATGCAGTGAGTGATGAAGATTTTGAAATGCTATTCAATGAACGCGACAAACTCCACACGCCAGATCGATTCACTAAAGCTGATTTTATTGAACTACGAGATGGTGGTGATTATGAAGAAAACGGTGAAATTATTCATTTTGATGGCTTTTTTGAAAAATATCGCTTTAATGCGGCTATCCAGGAGTTTGAAAAGAAACGCGAACAACTTGCTGACTATCTAAATAATACAACAAAAGAAGATATTTTTAGCTATATTCCAGCGCAAAAAAGCAATCAAATTTTTACACCGCGCGAAGTTGTAAACAAAATGCTTAACACCCTTGAAGCTGAAAACCCTAGAATTTTCTCTAACCCGAACCTTACTTTTTGTGATTTGCATATTAAAAGTGGCTTGTTCTTAACAGAAACGGCTAAAAGGCTTAACCGTGGCTTAGCGAATATAATTCCAGATGAGCAAGTAAGATTAAAACATATTTTTGAAAACCAGCTCTTTGGTTTTGCGCCAACCCAGATTATTTATGATATTGCAGCTAACTATATTTATGGCGGATTTCCTGAAATCTCTCGCCAGAACTTAAAAAAGAAAGACTTAACTGAGCAGTTCAAGAAAGGAGAGCCGCTAAATATGAAATTTGATATTGTGATTGGTAATCCGCCATATCAAGAAAATGATAATGGTAAACGTGATGATGGCTCTGCTAATGCTAGTGCTAGCCCTGTATATCAATATTTTATTGAAAATGCTGAAAAAATAAGTAATACACAGTGTTTTGTGATCCCATCACGTTGGACTTCTGGAGCAGGTAAAGGACTAAAGAAGTTTACTGAAAGTATGATTAAAAGCAAAGATATTCAAGCATTTAGTTATTTTGCTAATCCAAAAATGGTTTTTCCAGATAATGATATTAAAGGTGGTATTTGTTATTTTGTAAAGAAAAGAGGCTTTAATTCGCCAGCTAACATTACAGTTTATACCGATGAAGAAACTTTAAATTCGAAGCGCTTTATGGATTCGGAAAATATTGGCATTTTCGTGCCTTTTGCTGAACTTTTGACTGTTCTTGGGAAGGTAAAAGCTAAAACGATTGATTTAGAAAATAATAATATTCAAAAAATCGTTTCGGTGCGCAAGCCATATGGCTTGAGCACCGACTTCCTTAAAAATCAATCAAAATACGGTTTACCTTCTGTTCAAAACAGTAAGCAAAAAGATGGTGACATTGAGATTTTGGGATTGGGTGATAAAAATAAACGCATTAGCCGCTGGGTGCCAGCAAATTATCCGTTACCTACAGGTCGCGGTAGTGTACATTGCTGGAAAGTGTTTATACCTTATGCTTATGGTGCAGGTGCAATTGGTGAAGTTATTCCTACGCCGATTCTCGGTACGCCGATTCAAATATCTACTGAAACTTATTTAAGAATTGGGAAATTTAAAACACAAGAAGAGGCTGAGGCGATGTTGAAATATCTCAAAAGTAAGTTTTTCCGAGCGTTGGTTGGTATTTTGAAAACAACCCAACACGCAACAACAACGTTTAAGTTCGTTCCTCTTCAAAACTTCACCAATAATTCTGACATCGACTGGTCGCAATCAATCGCTCAAATCGACCAGCAGTTATATAAAAAATACGGCTTAGATGAGCGTGAAATTAAGTTTATTGAAGAAAAAGTTCGTGCTATGGAATAAAACAATAAGCCCGTATCTGGGCTTTTGTTTTTAGCACGGTTTGGCTGGTGTGGTATAATAGAAAGATATGAAAAAGATAGCCAATTTGATAAAAAAACATTTTGAAAAGTTTAGTTTATTGGCGATTGTGGCGGGTTTTTTGGTGCTTTCGCTGAGTACTTTGAGTAAGGCTTCGATCTGGCTCGATGAGGCTTTTTCTGCATATATTATTCGCTTTAATTTTGGTGAGATTTGGCATTATACATCTGTTGATGTTCATCCGCCACTGTATTATTTTGTGCTGAAACTTTGGAGTGGGTTTTTTGGCACGAGTGATTTTGCGCTTCGAAGCCTTTCGGTGTTTTTTGGTGTTATAACTTTGCTCGTGGCATATTTTTTTACTCGGCGAGTTTTTGGCAAGAAAATTGCACTGGTCGCAGCCGGATTTTTGGCAATTTCACCGATGTTGATTCGATATTCACAAGAGGCGCGAATGTACTCAATGGTTGCATTTTTGGGTGTTATGGCTGTTTGGGCGTTTTACGAAGTATGGATTGCCAAAAACTCGCCAAAACTGCAAAAGCGCTGGCGAATTGTGTATATTTTGGCGGTTCTGCTTGGCATTTGGACGCAATATCTTTCAGCATTGATTCCGCTTTCGTTGTGGATTTTTCGCGTGGTTGTTGTGTGGAAAAATCAGCCAAAAAAGTGTGGTTTTTTGAGCTTTTTGCATTTTCGAAAACCAGCCAGTTTGAGGGATAAAATCCGCGAATTCTTTAGCGAAAACTGGCTGATATCGCACGTTGTGATTGGGCTGGCATATTTGCCATGGATTCCAATTTTCTTTGCACAGGCTGCTTATGTTAAAGAGAAGTTTTGGATTCCAGCGCTGGATTTTTCGACCATTCCAAATATGATCTCAAACTTTTTCTTATTTTTGAACGCGAATGAAACGAACGGCTGGCTTTCGATTATTTTGTTTTTTATTTTAGGGGTTTTGGCGACTTTTGTTGTTAAAAAGTTTAAAAAAGCTGATTTCGAAAAGAGTTTTTGGCTAGTTTTTGCGGTTTCGATTTTACCTATTGCAATTCTTTATTTTACGAGTCTACCGCCGTTTAGCTCAATTTTTGTTGATCGTTATTTATTGATGGCTGAGGTCTTTGTTTCGATTTTCTTGGCACTGGCGGTTTTTGAAATCTATAAGCAAAAAAAAGTAGTTGCAATTTTGCTTGTTGTGATGATAATTTTCTCGCATATTTTTGGGATTTTTCAGGTGAATTTGAAGCGTGGCGTTTCGAAAAATGACGGAAAAATAATCGAAATTCGTCAAGCTGTCGAGATGGTTCGAAAAGAGGATAAAAATGCGCAAATTGCGGTGAGTGGGTTTTTGTATTATTCGGCCGCACAGTATTCAAACAATGAAAGTAAGATTTGGTTTTATGGCGAGCCACCAATTTATCATTCAGGGGACATGATTCGAGCAGATTATACACCAAAAATTGAGAAAGGTTTTGCGGGTAGGGAACTGTTTGTAGTTGAAGAATTGATCAAAGACGATGAAAGTGTAAAAAATGAAAAAGTTAAGATTGAAGGCTATAAATTAGTAAAAGAAGAAGTTTATCAAGATTCGATAAACCACAAGCCGCTTTACGGAATTTTGAAATTTATTAAAAAATAGTATTCACAAAATCAAAAAAGTGTGGTATAATTTATTTATATAAGCACCCGTAGCTCAACTGGATAGAGTACCTGGCTTCGAACCAGGCGGTTGTAGGTTCGAATCCTGCCGGGTGTACCACAGTTTTCTCGCTATTAGCGAGTTTTTATTTTGGTAATTTTTTGATATAATGAAAATATGGACGATTTGATTTTCGAAAACTTAAAAATTCAGCAAAATGTTGATTTTGGCAAAATGACAACGATGAGGCTTGGCGGAATTGCGCGATTTTTTGTGGTTGTGAAAAGCGTTGAGGATTTTCGAATGGCTTTGCGATTTTCGAAGGAGCGAGATTTACCGATTTTTATTCTTGGCAGTGGAAGTAATACGATTGTAAAAACAGCAAATTTTGCTGGTTTGGTGATTAAAAATGAGATTCTGGGCTTTGAGAAAGTTTTTGAAAATGATGAAAAAGTAGAGTTTAAGATTAATTCTGGTGAAAATTGGAACGAGTTTGTGAAGTTTGCAGTTTTTAAAAATTTGAGTGGCTGTGAAGCAATGGCGATGATTCCTGGGACGGTTGGTGCTCTGCCTATTCAAAATGTCGGTGCGTATGGGCAGGAAATTGCGGATATTTTGAAAAGTGTTGAGGTTTTTGGAATTAAAACAGGTGAAATTAAAAATTTATCAAAAGCGGAATGTGATTTTTTGTATCGAGATAGTATTTTTAAAAGGGATAAAAAAGGTGAGTTTTTTATTTTAGCGATTAATATTGAACTTTCAAAAAACGCGCCAAAATTTCCAGAATATAAAAATTTGCGAGAAAAATTGAAAAATTCTGGAAAGAATGAAAATAATTTAACTGCAAAAGATGTAATGGATGTGGTAGTTGAGATTCGTTCGCAGAGGCTGCCTAATCCTGAAATGGTGGCAAATTCGGGGAGTTTTTTCAAAAATGCGATAATTTCGAAAGAAAAGGCGAGCGAATTACGTAAAAAATACGAAAATGTGCCACTTTTTGAGTTTGGTGATAAATATAAAATTGCGACTGGTTGGCTGATCGATCAGGCTGGATTGAAAGGTAAGGAAATAGCTGGTTTTCGAATTTATGCAGAAAATGCTTTGGTTTTGACAAATATCTCAGCCGAGAATTATAAGGATTTGGTGGTAGCGCGAGAGGAAATTCAGCGTGTGGTTGAGCAGAAATTTGGTATAAAAATTGAGCAAGAACCGCTTGAAATTTGATAAAAAATAAAAACGACATTCTTCATTTGAATGTCGTTTTTAGAATTTAAAAGAATTATTCTTCTGTTTTTTCTTCTTTAGCGTCAGAAGCTTTCTCTTCTTTTACTCCTTCTGTTTCTTCTTCTACGATTTTATAACCGAGGATAGTTCCTTTTGCGAGACTTTCTTTACCAGCTATATCATTCCAGCGAGAGCTATCTAGACCAAGAATTAAGAACCAAACTAGGCTTGCAATTCCAAATGAAAGGATGCCAAAAGGATAAAGGATAGCAAAATAAGGTGATTTGCCAAGTTTTTTACTAATCTCAATAACTGCAAGAACTTCAAAAACAAATGAGATAATTACTCCAACATAAGGAATGAAAGCTAGAAGGGATTTCCATCCTTCTTGTCCACCGAGTTCGAAGAATATCCATTTGTTATAGAAAGGAATCCAGGCTTTTTTGGCGTCGATTCCGGCTTTTTTGAAAATTAGCATATAGAGAAGAGAGCTAATGGCATATCCTATAATTGTAAGAACTAGTGTAATAACTAGAAATGATAAAATAGACATTCCAAAAAACATATCGGACCCTATATCATGACTATAACCTCTGTATCCATATGAATAGTCACTATTATAATTATACATTTGAAAATCCTTTCTTTGATTAATTTCTACAATGATTATATATTAAAAAATTGAAATTTACAAGATTTTTGCTTATAATAAGACTTATGAGATTTTTAAA
>CAURQO010000029.1:0-8721 GCA_963527165.1 uncultured bacterium | reverse complement strand
TTTTCGAAAGGATAATGGAATTGCGCAAATGGCATTGAACCACTTTCAAACCAACAATCAAGCACTTTATCAATTCGAGTATATTTTTCTCCATCAATTTCGAAAGTGATTTCATCAACCCAAGGTCGGTGGTAATCTTCAAGCTCAACACCACTCAGTTCTTTAAGTTCAGCATAAGAACCAACCACACGGATTTTACCACTTTCAGATTTCCAAACTGGCATTGCGGTTGCCCAAAACCGGTCACGCGACAAATTCCAATCCGGTGCAGCCTCGATATTTTTTTCAAAACGACCGTGTTTCAAGTGTGCTGGGAACCAGTTAATGTTTTCATTTTGTTCAATCATTAGCTCTTTTTGACCTTGAATATCAAAGAACCAACTTGGGTGTGCACGATACATCAAGCGCTGACCAGTACGCGGATTGTGTGGGTATTCATGACGGATATAGTCAATTTTCCAAACAATATCACGCTCTTTCAAAATTTTAGCAAGCGGCTTGTTAAATTCCCAAACATCTTTTCCGGCAAATTCGCCGCTCAAATATTTACCAAATTCATCCAAAACGTGAAAAACTGGAATTCCATATTCTTTACCAAAGTTGAAATCTTCTTCACCATAAGCGGGTGCCGAATGAACAATTCCTGTTCCGCTTTCAAGAGAAACATAATCTGCTCCCCAAACTTTATAAGCGTTCTCTTCACCTTCACCGGAATATTTTGAATCTTCGAAAAGTGGCTCATAGCTCAAACCAATCAGTTCTGTACCGTCGATCAAATTTACAATTTCAAAAGGAATCGGTTGCTTTTTCTCATCAACAAAAACTTTTTCAAGCAAATCTTTTGCTAAAATATAAAATTCATCACCAACTTTAACTTTTGCATAAGTGAAATCTGGATTAACAAACAGTCCCATATTTGCCGGCAAAGTCCAAGGAGTTGTTGTCCAAGCGAGCATTGCAGTTTTGTCGCGAGATCCTTCAGAATCTTCGAAATCTTTCAACCAAAACTTAACAAAAACGCTCGGGTCGGTTACAGTTTTATAAGCATCGTTATCCATTGTAACTTCACTTTTTGAAAGTGGAGTTGCCCACGCCGTGTCATACATCAAAACGCGTTCACCTTCGTAAATTTTACCCTTTTCGTAAAGAGTTTTAAACGCCCACCAAACAGATTCCATAAAATCTTTATCCATTGTTTTGTAAGCATTTTTAAATTCGACCCAACGACCAATGCGATCAATTGTACTTTCCCAGAGTGCAGCATTAGAAACCATGCTTTCACGCGCAGTTGTAATATACTCAGCGAGCGAGATTTTTTCACCAACTTCATGCCGAGTTGTAATGCCGAGTTTCTTTTCAACAAAATTTTCTGCTGGCAAGCCGTGTGTATCCCAACCCCAACGACGCTCAACTCGCTTTCCTTTCATTGTCTGATAGCGTGGAACAGCATCTTTTACAATTGAACTGAGTAGTGTTCCATGATGTGGTACACCAGTAATAAATGGAGGTCCGTCATAAAACACAAACGCATCGTTTTCGCTACGATTTTCGACAGATTTTTCGAAAGTTCTATCCGCTTTCCAACGCGCCAAAACATCGGCTTCGTATTCTTTTGCTCTTCTTCTTGAATTTGCTTGAAATTTCATTCTTCCTCCTTTTTTTAAATTAAAAATCACCTCTCTTGATTTCGAGAACCAGCTTTCACCGGCGATACCATCTCGATTCCAAAAGAAGTGATTCTTTTAGCCCTTAATTTTAGCTTTTACGGAGCTTTCCCGCCCAGTTCTAATCGGTTAACCCTTTCTTCTGGGAGCTTCGCGGTTGATAGCCGCTCATTTATCAAAATAAAACGCTTTTATAAGCCTATTTTATCAAAAATTAAAGATATTTTCAAGCTTTTAAGCGTTTTATTTATTGGTATAATGTTGAGATTTTGAATTTAGAACACTATCCAATATAACGTGTGCGAAAGCGCAGAAAGAATAATATATTCAATGATTAGAACAGTAATTCCTGCTAAACTACTAACTATTAAACCTGGGAACATTTCTTTAAATTTAAGCTTGTGGCCACCATCTTTTAGAATGGGTCTCATCATAGATTGCTTAATTAAAATATGTAAACCTAAAGCAATACAAATTATTACTATAGACGAGATTATATCCATAATAAGTTTTATGTCTTGCGTATAGTAATAATCGTTCTGTAATGATGCCCCGAATATTACAAGAAGAACGCCAAAAGCAGAGAATGCATGTATTTTTAATAAATAAAAAGCAGCCTCAATAACCAAACCAATACGAAAAGAATCCAGAAAAGCACCTTTTTTGCTATTCTTAAGTTCTTCATCTTTTAGTAGCTTTTTTATACGCTTATTAGCAAAATAAACATATATTGCAAAAGCAATGCCAACTGGAGATATTATCGCTAGTATACCTACTATATTCATAAGCACATTATACTTAATTTTATTTTGCGAGTCAATTATTTTATATTTATTAAGAGGAATCCTAAAATAGGATACTCAATAATTAAAATGATAATTCCTACAAGAGTGCTCATCAGCAGACCCGAGAACATTTTTTTAAATTTAAGCTTGTGGCCATTCTTTCTTAAAATAAGTTTCATTATAAAATACTTAACAATTGTCTGAAAACCGTAACTAACACAAAACAATAATATTACCTCAATCCAATCAAATATAGGTTTTACCGTAAGCCACGATTCGCGATCAGGAACAATATAGCGGTACTCATCATATGGAACTCCTCCTTGTATACCTAATCCAGCAAATGTCATAATAAAAAATACAGCAGTTCCTGCACTTATTTTTGTTAAAGAAAGGATAGCTTCAACAATCAAGCCCGCACGAAAAGAATCCAGAAAAGCACCTTTTTTGCTATTTTTAAACTCTTCGTCCTTTAATGATTTTTTTATACGTCTGTTTATAAAATAAACATATATCGCAAAAGCAATAGCCACCGGAGATATAACAGTCGGTAACAAGTGGGTCACACCATTATAAATAGTATATAGATAGTCTTTATAAACTGTAAATATATGCATAAGCATTATTATACTTAATTTTATTTTGTGGGTCAATAATTTTTAAAAGCCATCAATAAGCCCAACAGCTCGAGTAAAAATCTCCTGAGTCCAATCAAGAGCAAATAAAAAAGAGGACCAATTGCAGTAAGGGTTCTTTACAGCCTGAAGCTGAAGGCAGCACCGCACCCGAAGTCACCGCGAAGCAACTTCCTTTGAACGCTCTGTTACCAGTCGTCCTACGATATCCTCTCGCTATAAATATTAACAAAAACACGACGAAAGGTCAATTTAAGCAAAACACGCCAAGCTTCAACTTAGCGTGCATAATATGCAACTTCATCAAAAAGTGGGAGTGGTTTACCCCGCCACTGTTGCAACAAGCGGCCTTCATCTGTAATTGCTAAAATTGTTGGATATTCAACCACATCATAAGCTCGCAAGAAAAACTCATTTCTGCCAGAATCAGGATCCATAACTTCAATTTTTAAGCCCGTTTGCCTTTCGAAATCTTCAATATATTCTCGAACTTCACGGCCATGATTGCTATAATCTTTATAGACTACTACAATTTTCATTTTCACCTCTAATCTTGTCTAAAATCTCTTCGAAATCTTCAACAGTTTGAAAACCGTTAAAAACACTCGCAAAACGAATATACGCAACTTTATTCATTTCGAAAAGCACGGAAAGTACTACTTCGCCAATCTGGTGTGAAGAAACTTTACTTGATTTTTGAAGAAGCTCATTTTCAACACGATTAATAATTTCTTCAACTTGAAGGTCAGAAATAAACTTACCAATTGAGCGAATAATTGAACTCTTAAGTTTTTCACGGCTAAAGTCCTCGTGACCACCGTGAGACTTCATTACAACGATTCGTGGCTTTTCGATCCGCTCATAGGTAGTAAAACGAGTGCCATCTGGAGCAACTCGGCGACGGCGAACTGATTGGCCGTCAACCGACATTCGACTTTCAAGAACCTTGGTTTCGTCGAGTTTAAACTCCATTAATCTTCCCTTTTATTGCGTTTTCGACGGCGCAAAAATGCAGGAATGTCGCTTTCGTCTTTTTCTTCGTCCTGAGTCCAGATATTTTTTGTTTCGATATCACTCGCGAAATCTTCAGCGGAAGTTTTTTCTTCGTTTTTTAATTCCATATCAATTGCATTTGAAATTTTCTCATCAATTTCTTGAATTTCAGTATGTTCGTCTTCAAGATTGAAAGTTTTCGAAATAGCAGATTCGAGTGAGTTTACCACAGGTTCACTATAATCACGATCAAAACCAGTCGCAACAACTGTAATGATCAATTCGTCTTCTAATTCCGGATTTAAAGTTGCACCAAAAATAATGTTTGCATCAGGGGCGACTGCACCAGTAATAATTTCGGCAGCTTCTTGAATTTCACTCATGCTCATATCATATCCACCTGCAACATTAAATAGTACGCCACGCGCTCCATCAATTGAAACTTCAATCATTGGGCTTTCAATTGCTTGTTCCGCAGCTTTTTGTGCACGATTATCACCACTCGCGCGACCAATTCCCATCAAAGCCGAACCAGCGTTACTCATAATTGATTTAACATCCGCAAAGTCAAGATTAATTAAACCATGTTCAGTGATAAGTTCTGAAATCCCTTGAACACCTTGTCGAAGAACATCATCGGCAATTTTGAAAGTTTCAAGAAGTGGAAGATTTCGATCAACAGTTTGAAGAAGTCGATCATTTGGAATTGTAATCAAAGTATCAACTGCAGCGGCAAGTTTTTCGATCGCCCAGTCAGCGTTAGTTTTGCGTTTTGCGCCTTCAAAAGTGAATGGGCGAGTTGCAACACCAATCACTAAAATACCCATTTCGCGGGCAATTTCAGCCACAACATGACCAGCACCAGAACCAGTTCCGCCACCAGCACCAATCGCAATAAATACCATATCTGCACCATCAAGAGCTTCACGGATTTCTTCGCGAGATTCAAGTGCAGCACTCTCACCGACAATTGGGTCTGCACCAGCACCCAAGCCGTTTGTCGTTTCTCGTCCAAGGTGAATTTTCTTATCAGCTTTTGATTTATACAAAGCTTGTGCATCTGTATTCATCGCAATAAATTCGATATTGTTTAGACCGACATCTTTCATTCGATTTACAGCGCTACCACCGGCTCCACCAATACCTACAACTTTAATTTTAGCAAAAGTTTGAACTTCATTTGGTATAATTTCTGGCATTTTTTCTCCTTAATTCACTCCCATTATATCACTTTATTGTTTTTTCTTAAAGAATTTTGCAAAAAATCCGACTTGTTTAGGATAATCTTCACTATAATTAATATTTTCTGAAGCAATATCTCTCATTTCAATCAATAATCCAACCGCCGCAGAATATTTAAGTTTTTTCACTTTATCCGAAACTGTTCTCTCAATTCCATTTTTTGAAATCTGTGTAGCTAACTGTAAATAATTCTTTACAAAATTATCAATGCCTTTAAGTTCTGCTCCACCACCGGTTAAAACTACACCACTTGGTAATTGATTTTCAAAACCAGATTCTTTAAGAACTTTTTTAACTTCGTCAAAAATTTCTTCAAGTCTAGCCTCGACAATTTCGTCAATTTCCTGAGTATTGAAGCTATAATGTTCGCGACCATGCTTAACCACAATATCATGATTTTCCTCTCTTTCGAAAGCATGACCATGCTTAATTTTAATCTCTTCGGCAACCTCTGGTGAAACCTTCAAGCAAATTGCAAGATCATTTGTGATGTTTATTCCACCAAGCGGAATCACCTTAACGAACTGCAAATTTTCATCTTCATAAATCGCAACACCAGTAGTTGAAGCTCCAAGGTCCACCACAACCACACCGTTTTCTTTTTGCTTTTCGGTCAAAACTGCGCGCGCCGAGGCTACCACGCTTGGATAATAAATTTTCGAATTAAAATCACCAACCCTTTCAAAAACTCCTTCAATATTTTCAATCTGAGAAATTGGTGCAGAAAGAATATTTCCGCAAACTTCGAGCCGATTTCCTTCCATTTGATAAGGATCAGAAACTCTCTCTTGGTTATCTACATTGTAGTAATACGGCACAAACCGCAAAATCTCGCAGCCTTCAGGCACTTTACCAACTATTGCAACTTCTTTAACGCGCTTAATATCGTTATCATCGATAAGGCCGTCAGGCGAACTCACAGCAACCATTCCATCTGTTTTTACGCTTAAAATATTAGCACCGTTTACGCTAATCGCAATATCATCACAAGTTTGACCACTCATTTTTTCGGCCTCAACAAGCGCCTTATCTATCGCACGATAAGTGTTTTCGGAATGATTTACAATACCTTTTTTCATTCCAGAATTTTCAACCGAAGCAACACCAACAATACTTGGTTCACCCTCCTTATCAAACTTCGCAACAACAGCCCTAACCTCAGTTGTTCCAATATCTATTCCTGCCACATATCGAGAATTCTCATTCATAATTCTATTATACCGTTAATGCTAATTTTTATCAAGTGCGAAAATTAAAAAAGTAATATAAAAAAACACCCTCGCAGTGATAAGTGTTTTTTTAATATAATAATTAAAATAATTTCTGGTGCTGGGAGAAAGATTCGAACTTTCGAAGGCATCTGCCGACAGATTTACAGTCTGTTGTGTTTGACCGCTTCACTATCCCAGCGTTTATTCTGTATTAAAAAATACTTGGAGCCACCTTTCGGATTCGAACCGAAGGCCTGCTGTTTACAAAACAGCTGCTCTAACCAGCTGAGCTAAGGTGGCACAACCAAGTACATTGTCAATTATACACGAGCCTTTTAAAAATTGCAAGCACTTTTTTGATTATTTTTCTAAAATCTCAATCGTCGAATCCACAATCTGAAATTCTGGCAAAAAATTTGAAATCTCTTTACGGATTTTTACACTTTTTGAAAAATCATTTACAAAAATTCGCGCCGTAAGAATATGATCAATACCATCAATACTCCAAAAATGAATATTCTCAATTTTCAAAACACCATCAATCGCCAAAATCTGCTTTTTAATCTTATTTAAATTTTTTACGCTTGGTGCTCGTTGAATAAGAATTTTTAAAGCACCCCAAGAATTCGAAATTGCGCCCCAGATGATAAACAGCAAAATACACAGACTTGTCACACGATCAAGCATGTGAAGCCCCGAAAACGAAATCAAAACTGAACTCAAAAAAGTCAAAATCCAGCCGAACAAATCTTCAATCAAATGAATCGAAACCGTTCGATCGAGTAAATTTTTTGAACCATGAAGCCGAGCTGCTGCAAATAAATTCACCAAAATTCCGACAATCGAAACAATCATTAATCCAGGAATATTTACCCGCGAATGCGTGTGTGGGAAAGTGAATTCATAATAAACTGCAATTGACATTGAGTAGGAAATCCACAAAATTACAATCGTATTCAAAAGCGCACCAAGCGCCGAAAGTCGTTTGTAACCATAGCTCATCACCGAAGTTGGTTTTTTATTACTAAGTTTACTCAAAATTAACGAAACTGTCAGCAAAAAAGCATCACCCAAATCATGAACTGCATCTGCCGAAATCGACGCCGAGCCAAAAAGTGCACCAAAGAAAAATTCAGCAATCGAAAAACCCAAATTTAAACAAATCGCCAAAGGTAAATTACTCGCGTGCTCGTGAGGATGCGACTGTGCGAAATGCAAATGTTCGTGATTTTTACACGATTTTTTCTTTTTTCCACCCATTCGAAAAATTATTCTAATGTAAGAATTTCAACTCCATCCTTTGTAACCAAAATTGTATGTTCGAAATGTGCTGAGAGTGAACCATCTTTCATCAAAACGTCCCATTCACTATCTGTTCCGTTAAAAATCACATCACCTTTGCCAAGAGAAGTCATTGGCTCAATACAAAAAGTATCACCTTCCTGAAAAGTCATGCCACTTCCAGCCTTGCCATAATTTGGAACTTCTGGCTCCATATGCATTTTAAAACCGACACCATGTCCAACCAAATCTCGAACATTACCGAGTTTTGATTTTTTAAGTGATTTTTCAACTGCTGCGCCAATATCGCCAGTCTTCACGCCAGGCTTCACGACTGAAATTCCCGCCGAAAGTGCTTTTTTTGTATCATTCAAAAGATGCTTCACTGCACCTTTTGGTTCTTCACCAATAACTGTTGTCACGGCAGAATCGGTCATCATTCCTTTAAATTCAATCACCATATCGAATTTTACAACATCACCTTTTTCAAAAGGAATATTATTTGGAGCGCCATGAACGACGCAATCATTCACCGAAATACAAACTACGCCCGGAAAATTGACCTCTGGTGTGAGATAAGCAGATTTTGCTCCATATTCTTTAATTTTCTTGCGCGCAAAAGCATCAACTTCAAGACCGGTCATTCCGACTTTTGAAAATTCCGTAAGCTCACGCAAAATTCGCGCGAGGATTTTTCCACCCTCACGCATTGCTTGAATTTGTGCCTCGGTTTTATTGCCAGTAATTAAATTCCGCACGATTCAATTTCCTCCATAATTCGATCGTGAACTTGCCCAACCGTGCCTGTTCCGTCGATGTGAGCAATTCGCACACCATTTTCATTAAAATAATTCAAAACTGGATACATTTCTTGCCGATAAATTCGAAGGCGCTCGTCGATAACTTCTGG
>CAURQO010000028.1:0-9029 GCA_963527165.1 uncultured bacterium | reverse complement strand
CCACAGATTATCAATAAATACCTTATTGATAATATAGTCCTTTTTCGGAAAATTAAATTCACGAATTTCCTTCGTGTCTAATTTAATTTCCTTTTTCTCACCGGTGTCCAAGTTTTTCATCACCACAATTTTTGAAATCTTCATAAGATTCCACCTCATCTTTCTAAAATTTCTTTGCAAAATGCAACTTTCAAATTATAACATATTTTTCCATTTTTAGCAAGATTGCGGAGATTTTCGAAATTTGCTAAACTAGTTGTATGAACGACGAAATTTTTGATTTGCCTAAATTTTCAAAAGATATTTTTGATGATTTTTCGAAAACTGAAATTCAAGAAAAAACCGAAAAAAAGAAAAAAATCCCAGTAATTATGATTTCTGGCTTTTTAGGTTCGGGCAAAACCACACTCTTAAATCATCTCTTGAAATCAAGCCCAAATCTAAAAATTGGCGCAATCGTAAATGATTTTGGAAAAATAAATATTGACAGTCAATTGATTTCAGGAAACCTTAAAGAGCAAAAAATTGAACTCAGTAACGGTTGTATTTGCTGTATGATCGGTGATAACGGCCTCAGTGAACCACTCAAAAAGCTCGCAAATAAAAATTCGAAACTCGATGCAATTATAATTGAAGCCAGTGGAATTGCTGAACCTTATGATTTACTCCAAACTTTGCGCTACACAGGCAATCAATATTCCTATTTTGGCGGAAATATTTATATCCTCGATGCTCAAAATTTCGAAAAATCAAATCAAGATTTTCCAACTCATTTCAAAAAATGTCTCAAGTCGAGCGATATTATTGTTTTAAATAAAACCGACCTTGTTTCAAAAAATCAAATTCAGCAAATACGAAAATTCGTTCGAGAATTAAACTCTCAATCACCAATAATTGAAAGTCATAATTCGCAAATCGACCCAAAATTAATCTTTTCTTGGGAGAAAAATTCGGAAGAAAAACAGCTCAAAATCGAAAAGAAGCATTCTCACGATCACGAAAATCACATTCATAGTAAATTCAATTCTTTATCTTTCGAAACTGAAAAAGCGTTAAGTCCTGCGAGTTTTATCAATTTTCTTGACCATTTACCAGAAAATCTTTTTCGAATGAAAGGGATTTGCTATTTTGGAATGAAAGGCTACGAACAAAAATTTATAGTTCAAATTGTTGGTAAAACAGTTGAAATTTCATCCGAAGAATGGCAAGACCGAAAGCCAAAAACGGAGCTTGTTCTAATTGGCACAAATCTAAATCAAAACAAAATTTATACAAATCTAAATGCAATAATAGATAAAAACCCAGAAGATATCACGCCAGAAAATATGATGAATTTTGAAAGATTTTTCCTAACAAATCAAATAAAAACCGACCGCTAATTGGCCGGTTTTTTGCTTAGCTTTTCATCAAGAAATCTTCAATCACTTTTTTATCACGCGCAATTAATTCAATTCTCCCAGAAATTTCCCTTTCACCCATCTCGATTGCACGAGTCAAACTTGAGTCATTTTTAAGCGGTTCGAAAAATTCCTTAAATTCATGAAGCAATTTTTTAGTTCTTAAAATCGCACCCGAATATCGCGGAAAATCATTATAACTCTTATCTCCATCGAATTTCTCTTCAATAATGCTCCAATTTTCTCGCAACCACTGCCAAGTTAGTTCACGAGTTTTCGAGTTTCGAAGCAAATGAACATACCAGCTCAAAATATCCTGTGTACGAATTATATCACCTTCAAGCATTTTTTCAAGTAATTTTTTACCAGTTTCAGGATTTTGTGTTGAAGTTAAAGCAACCATAATATCGTCTCGATAATCAACATTTGAAGTATTTTTATAATCTTCAAGCATTTTCCGAATTAGCTCCGGTGATTCTTCAAAACGAATTTTAGCCGTCAAGATCAAGCTTCGAATTTCAGAATCTATGTTTTCTGGATTTTTCGAATTATTAAAAATATTCAACGCACCACTGATTGCCTCTTGATTTTCAGCATAAATCATATGCGCCAAAATTGAGCTGCGCTTTTGCGTATCATCTTCACTCTCGCCACTTTTTTTTGAAAATCCGAGTTTTTCGAATTCATTTTTTGCCAAATTCTCAACAAATTTCTTCATTTTTTTTGAAACTTCCGACTGTTCATCAATAAAAATTTTTAATTCACCAATCAAAACACTAATCATATCCCAAACATTCAAAGAATGCTCATTTTCATAATTTTGAAGAGTCTTCAAAAGATCAACACTCGAAATTTCACCACCACGAGATAGCAATGATCGCTCTTGTAAAATTTGAAGCCTTGAAACCGTATCCAATTCACCATTTCGAACTTTTTCCAAAAGCTTTTCGAATAATTTTTCATCATAGTTAGAAATAAAATGCGCAACATTTTCTTTATTTAATTGTATGAAATTCGGATCTTTTTCAAATTCAAATTCTTCACTATCCATGATTTCAGGCAAATTCTTTTGATTCGATCCAAGTAAAATCGGCCATTTTTTTCCAGAATTTTCTCCTTCGCCTATAAAAAATTGCTTTTGCGAAAGTTTTGATTTATCACCCAAATCCTCAACCAAAACGCTCGGATAGCCACTTCGAAGAATCCAAGGATTCATAAAATCAGCGATGTTTTTGCCAGATGCTTCACTCAAACAATCCCATAAATTTTGCCCAATTGTATTTTGATATTTGAATTTTTCAAAATATTTCTGCAAACCTTTTCGAAAAGCCTCATCACCAACATATTTTCGAAGCATATTCATTAATCGTGCACCCTTAGCATAAACTATCGCACCATCAAAAATTGTGCCAATTTCATCTGGATGATGAACTGGAACATGAACAGATTGAACGCCATCAATCGCATCTCGTCGCAAACTAACTATCGCCTCATTTACGGCAAATTCTTCCCATATTTTCCATTCTGGCTCCAAAACATCAGTTGCAAGATACTCCATCATTGTCGCAAAAGATTCATTCAACCAAAGTTCATCCCACCATTTCATTGTGACTAAATTCCCAAACCACTGATGCGAAAGTTCGTGTGCAATCACCAACGCCACGTATTTTTTTGAAGATATCGAAGATTTTTCTCCCGCAAGCAAAGCTGTTTCGCGATAGGTTATCAAACCCCAATTCTCCATTGCACCACTCGAAAAATCCGGCAAAGCAATATGATCACATTTTGAAAGCGGAAATTTTTGTCCAAAATATTCTTCATAAAATTCCAAAGCACGTACCGCAAAATTAAGTGGAAAAGATAGTAATTCAGATTTTTGCGCTCTTGTCGCCCAAACTGAAACTTCTACGCCAGATTTAGTGAAAGCAGTCTTCTTTTGAAGATCACCCACAACAAAAGCCAACAAATATGTGCTCATTTTTGGAGTTTTTTCGAAAGTTAGAGTTTTAAAGTCGCCAACCTCGGTTTCTTCTTTTATTTTTGTATTAGCAAGAACCGTCCAATCTGTTCGCGTTCGAATATTTAGCTCAAAAGTAGCTTTTGCTTCTGGCTCATCAATACACGGAAAAACTTCGCGCGCATGATGACTTTCAAATTGCGTTGCAAAAAGTTCCTTTTTTTCACCATTTTCTTTATAATAACAGGGGTAAAGTCCATGCATTGCGGGAGTAATTTTACCCGAAGCATAAATTCGAAACGATATTTTTTTACCAATCTCAAACTTTGATTCTTTTGGTGAAAAAATCTTCAATTCATCACCATTAATTTCAAATTTTAGTTGTCTACCATTAAAAATAATTTTGTGAATTTCCAATTCCTTGGCATGAAGAGTAATAAAATCAGATCTCTTCAAAACACCAACAACCTCTGTTGTTGTAGAAAATACCCCATCTTTTGCCCTATCTAATTCAACCCAAATCCGATAATTCTCGGGTTCAAATTGTTCAAAAAGTCGTTTTACACTCATAAAATTTTCTCCTTAAATTCTTCTAAAATTTGCTCGATTCTGGCTTGCTCTTCAGCTTTTTCAAAAAGCCACTGCGTGTAAATTTTCATCTTTGGTTCAGTTCCACTTGGTCTAACAGTAATTCTTTTCGTTTTTTCACCAAATTCAAAACTAACCGCATCTCCAACTTCCAACATTTCAAAACTCTGCGTTGAATTTTTAACAAAATCATTCTCAATCAAATTTTGAAAATCTCGCATTTTTGAAGCTCCAAAATCAATATCTCCACTTCTAATTTTTCGCATAATTTCTTGCATCTTTTCAAAACCTTCAGCACCCACAAATTCGACAGATTCAGTTTTTTCAACAAAATAGCCATTTTTAGCATAAATTTGATCGAGTTTTTCACCCAAAGTTTGATTTTTTAGCTTCAATTCCGCTGCCAATTCAGATATTATCAACCCAATCGTCGCAGCATCTTTGTCTCGAGTTTGATCTCCAATTAAACCACCTAGACTTTCTTCAAATCCAGCCAAAAATCTCTCGCCCAAACTTTCTTTTTGAAGTATTTTTTTACCTATAAATTTAAACCCTACCATCAAATCATCATAAATTTTCACACCATACT
Source organism: uncultured bacterium (assembly GCA_963527165.1). Taxonomy (GTDB): domain Bacteria; phylum Patescibacteriota; class Saccharimonadia; order Saccharimonadales; family Saccharimonadaceae; genus Nanogingivalis. The sequence continues at coordinate 4,498 of CAURQO010000028.1, read as the reverse complement.
TTTCAGCAAGAACATTCAGCATATCCGTTGTAACAAAACTTTTACAGATAAAATCCCTTCGCCCAAAATAAAGCTCCGCATATTTATTCTTTGATTTTTGATTTTTCGAAAGAATATAATCCGCAACTAAAATTGCAGTCTGATTTCCTGAAAAAACTCGAACTTCACCATTTTTCTCAAAACTCATCACGCAAATTCGATCAGCATCTGGATCTGTTGTTAACGCAATATCAGCTCGCAAATCTTTTAATTTTAAAATCGCCATCCTATTTGCCGAAAAATTTTCTGGGTTTGGTTTTCGGTCGATCAAAGTTGAAAAACTGCCATCAAATTCCATTTGTTCTTTAACTACTTCAATATTTTTAAATCCAGCATTTTTTAATGTTTCAAGTAAATTTGTACTTCCCGTTCCATGAATTGGCGAAAAAATAATCTTAACGTTTCGCTCTTTCGAAAGCGACAGTTTCGTATTTACTTCGATATAATTTTGGTCATTTTTTTTACCCAAAATCTCAATATTTCCATTTTTTACAAAATCAGAAAAATTACCAACAGTAAAATCGCCAACATTTTGAGCAATTTTCATTAAATTTTTATCATGCGGAGAAGAAACCTGAGCGCCGTCATTCCAATAAATCTTAATCCCGTTATCCTCTGGCGGATTGTGACTTGCTGAAATCACAATTCCAGCCGAAGCTTTAAGATTTCTAACAGTAAAAGAAAGTTCAGGAGTTGATCGTGGAGAATCAAAATAAAATACCCTAATATTATTCGCGGCTAAAATTTCAGCACATCTTTTCGAAAGCTCAGAAGATGAATTTCGAACATCCCAACCAATCACAACACTTCCATTCTTAATTCTCAACTCTTTCAAATAATCAGCCAAAGCTTGCGCACTTTCCGAAATTGTTATCAAATTAATTCTATTTGAGCCAACGCCAACCTTCCCCCTTCTGCCTGCAGTACCAAATTCCAAAACTTTAAAAAACGAATCTTCCAATTCTTGCCAATTTTCATTATTAATCAAACTCAAAATTTCTTCGTGAAAACTTTGATATTTTTTATTCAAGAGCCATTTTTTAAGATTTTCGAAAGCATTTTTCGAAATCTTACCCTCAACTTTTACTAATTCTTCACGCATTCTTAACTCCTTTTACAACCATTTTATCACTTTTTCCTTCTAAAATCAAAAAGCTTGCGTTTTAAAAGATTTTATGTTAAAATATTTATCAATGAACAAAATTCTAAAAAAAGCTCAGAAGAAAATCTCCAATGACAATACACGCGGAGCACAAATTGCACTTCTCGAAGAGGTTTTTAACGATATTTACCCAAACCGCTGGACAATATATAAAGTGAACTTCTTTCGCGGTATCTCTTTCGGATTTGGAAGCGTTATTGGTGCAACCGTTTTAATTCTCCTTCTCATCTGGATTCTCAACTTTTTCGTAAATATCCCTGGTGGAATCGGTGACTTCATCCAAGCAATCATTAACGCAATGCAAAATCGCCGATAATAAAACTACCCTTGATTGGGTAGTTTTATTTTAACTTGAAGTTGAAGATAAATTTTCTGAATTTATTGAAGAGGGACCAGTATAACTTTTCGAAACCTTGTATCCACCAGAATCTCCAACCTCAACTGTTATATTCTGACCAGCCTTGCTAAATGTGTAATCTGTTGAAATCGTACTTCCAGAAGGAAGAGCAGTACTAATTGTAGATCCATCAACTTTAATTACAACCGAATTAATATCAAAACTTCCTTTTGAAATGTTTACATTTATTCGATATGTGTTTGAGTTCGAATGTCGCGAATATGAAACTCCAGAAACAGACGGTTGAGAGTCAGAACATTTATGGGTATCATCATCCTCATTGACATTATAACCATCAGGAGCAGTAATTGTTTTCTTTTTAGAAACTGGGTCTGTCGTTTCGAAAACTGTTAATTTAACACGGGTTGATTCAGGAGTACATTGAGTTGCCTTTTTCTTAGAAACATTATCAAACTCAATTTCTTTTGTTACTGAACCAGTTTTACTATTATCCCACCAAGATGGACAAATATCATTTCGACCGTTAATTGTACAATTTCGAATTCCAGCAGGTTTTTCGATTTTATCACCAGCTTTCCATTTTCCATTTGTAGCATAAACCTGCTTATGAACGCCGCTCATATATTCGTTAATCACTCGACGAACCGAACTGTTGTCAGCTGAGCGCAAAGCTCGACCATCGTGATTTCCACTCCAAACTCCAGCTGCCACAACAGGAGAATAGCTCATCATCCAAGAATCTTTTGCCGCACCTTTTCCGTTGTCGGTTGTTCCAGTTTTTGAAGCTGTCCAAACACCAGGAACTGAGAACCCATAGCTCCTACTCTGCCCACCAAATGTCGTTGTTCGAGCGCTAGCGTCTGACAAGATATCTGTCAGTTCATATGCAGCCTGAGTATCGATAACCTGTTTAGACTCATCTTTCCATTCAAAAATCTTTTGGTTAGAGGAATTCTTAACCTCTGTAAAATACGTTAATTCCTTATAAACTCCACCACGAGCAATCGAAGCATAAGCGTTCGTGTGTTCATCTTGATGAACCGAACATCCACCACCAATAGCAGCCGAAAGCCCTGCATTACTATTTTTACAATAAGATTTATCTCCGAGCTGCTGAGCAACATTTACACCATCTTCAACACCAACAATACTTAGAGCTTTAACTGCTGCAATATTCAGCGAGTTTCCAAGACTAAACCGAATTGGAACACTTCCATAAAACTGTTTCGAAGCATTTCGAAGCTGACAAGATCCGTAAGTTCCGTTACAATATTGCGCATCGATATTTTCATCTTTCAAGATTGTTCCAGGAGTATAAACCGTGTCTTTTTTATTGAATAATGCAGCATAATCAACCACTGGCTTAATACTTGAACCCGGATCAAGTGGTGAGGTTGCCGCATTAGTTTGACCATATCCTGGCTTATTATAATTAATCGAGCCAACTTGAGCAATCACTTGGCCTGTTGCAACATCAACAGATGTCATAGCAATATTATCAGCACCACCAATATAAAGAGTTTGCGCACCAGCATTAACTGCATCCTCTGCAATCTTCTGGGCCTTCAAGTCAACAGTTGTTTTAATTGTTAAACCACCAGCACCAACAACCTTAACACCTAATTTTTGTTCAAGTTTTTTCTTAACTTCTTGAACAAAATGCGGCGCTTTAATGTTTGCATATTGATCTTTTTCGGGTTTAATTGTTGCAAGAATATCAAACTCTTTAGCTTCTTTAGCCTCTTTTTCGGTAATAAAACCACAAGAAACCATATCGTTTAAAACTTTATGCTGTCGCTCGATCAAGCTCTTATTATAGTCAATATTATAAGGATTATAAACAGCTGGGTTGTTTGGGATAGAAGCTAACAATGCTGCCTCAGCTAAAGTTAAATCTTTTGCACTCTTACCAAAATACGTTCTTGCACCAGATTCAACACCATTTCGGCGACCACCATACGGCGATTCATTTAAGTAAAGCGAAAGAATCTGATCTTTATTATACATCTGCTCAACCTGAACTGCAAGAATCATCTCTTTAATTTTTCGCGGAATTCCGCTAAGTCCACGCTCACTAGATTCATTCGAAAAATAAACTTGCTTAATTAACTGCTGAGTCAAAGTCGAACCACCTTGAGTTGCCCCACCCTTAAAGTTATTTACAAAAGCACGCATAATCGCGGTCAAATCAACACCTTTATGTTTATAAAAGTCACGATCTTCAATTGCCACCGTCGCCTTCTTAATGTAATCCGAAATCTCAGAATTTTCAACAACTAATTTATAATCACCCGAACCCTTATCTTCCCATAATAGTTCACCGTTTCGATCGTAATATTTCGAAACTGTCGTTTGAACTCTTTTTGCAAGCTCCTCTGGCTTAATTTGATTCAAATCTTTCGAAACATACGCAAAAGCTGCCGCGATTGCTATTCCGGTAAAGATGATTGAAACTACCATAATTTTTAGTGCCATAAACAAACCGCGCTTACTGAACCAGTATTTTAACACTCGTTTTGGATGGAGTCTATAAAAAAATCTCTTCACCGGATTTTTAGGCAAACTTGCAAGATATTCAGCTCGCTCACGTGCTTTCAAATCTTTTTTCTCTTTTAGCCTGTGCGCTAAATTTGTGTATAAACTGAGGTTATTCCGCTTTTTAACCAGACCGGATTTTCTCGGAGATGACCTTTTTTTTACAGATTCACTCTCTTTTCTAAGCTTATTTCTTCTATCCATATCACATTCAATTATACCGCAATAGCTTATGCTTTTCAAGATTTTTTCAAAAACTGCTATTATGGAAAAAATACCTTTTTTGTGTTAAAATAAAATATATAATTATAATAACAGGAGAAAAAATGAAGTTATCAGAAGAGTTAAAATGGCGTGGTTTTTGGAATCAAACCACTTTTCAAGATCCAGAAATTTTAGATGGT
>CAURQO010000027.1:0-9073 GCA_963527165.1 uncultured bacterium | reverse complement strand
AAGCTAATTTAAGCAATTTTCTTTTTCGAAAAAATACTTTTGAGATTTACTTTTGAACCATAAGAAATTGTTCCAAAGCGGAAGATTCGCACTGCAAGCCACACGGCAAGAATCGCAAAAATAACAAGAAGCGAGATTCCAATAAAGGCTTCTGTTAAACTCAAAGTTCCCAACATGTTTCTAAGAAGTAGAGAAATTGGCGAGGTTAACGGGAAGTAGCTCAAGAAGATCGTTAAAGCACTTGGTTCGCTTGAAAAGAATGAAGGTAATACGAAGAGCGGCATCATCAGTGGCATAATAATTGCCGCGAAGTAGTTTGAAGCTTCTTGTGCGGTTGGCATTGCTGAACCGAGCGCAACAATAAATCCTGTCGTCATCATAAAACCAGCAACCAAAATTACAGCAGAAATTGCAATTGTACCAAAATCCCATTTAATAGATGAGATAATTGGCATTAAATCTGGTAAGTTCAAGTCTTTTGCAAGCGTTCCAATACTTGAAATCAATATAAATCCAATGATAATTGGTAGAATTATCGTTAAAATTTGAACAATACCCAAAACCATGATTGAAATAATTTTTCCTAAAATCAAAGTTTTGGCTGAAATACTAGTTAGAATCATCTCCGTTACACGGTTTTCTTTTTCTTCTGTAGTACTTGTAAGCATTCGGTTTGAAAGAAAAACTGTAACAAAATAGAAAATCGCTAAGAAGATTCCTGGTACGATCATTCCTGGGAATTGATCATATTTTTCACCATTTTTGAAAAAAGTTTGTTCAGTTTGATAAGTTTCATTAATTAGTGCTAACTGATTTTTATTCGTAGCCTGAACGCCAGAATTTTTCAAGATAGTTTTTAAAACAGCTGAATATTTAGCATTTTCATTAATGTTCGTGTTTTTGCCATAAATTTCAACTTTCTCAATAGTTAGATCTTTTGGTACGAAATAAAATGCATCAAGTTTTCCTTTTTTTACAGCTTCGATTGTTTTTTGTTTATCGTTCGAAAAATCACCCTTCAATTGCAAAACAAGATCTTTCGAAACCAAACCGCTTTCATCTTGAATCTGAAATGAAAAACTTTCTTTAGCCAACTTTTCCTGATTCTCTTTTGCTTGCGATCCAGAGATTACTCCAAACATAAACATTACACCATAAATTGCAGGAATAGCAAAAATAGCAATCCAAAAAGTTGGTTTTTTAAGAGCTCTAAAAATTTCGAATTTTAATACCGTTCCTAAATTATGCATTTTTAACCTCGCTCTCCATCTGTTTTGATTCACTATAAATTTCTAAGAAAATTTCATTCAAAGTTGATTTTTGAACCTTAAAGTTTATAATTTGTAGATTATTTGAAACTAATTCTTTCAAAATTTCTTGCGAATCAACTTTTGGTGAAAGTTCGGCATAATTCGCATCGTTTTTAATAATCTCAAATTTATCGCTTTTTGGCAATTTTCCAACAAATTCAAGAATAATTCGCTGTTTTCCAAATTGATTTCGAATTTCATCCACTGTGCCATAAGCTTTTACTTTTCCATCTTTCAAAAGCAAAGCGCGATTACAAATCTTTTCAACTTCTTCCATCTGGTGCGTTACCATCACAATTGTTGCACCCCGCGCATTTTCTTCCGCGATAATATCCATTAGAAGCTGACGGTTCACAGGGTCAAAACCTTTTGTTGGCTCGTCCAAAATTAGCAAATCTGGTTTCCCCATAATTGTAATTCCCAGCTGAATTTTTTGCTGCTGACCACCCGAAAGCTTATCAATGTTCAAATTTGCTTTATCCTCCAAGCCGACACGTTCCAAATATTTTTTCGAAAATTCTTGAGCTTCTTTTTTCGATAATCCTTTAAGTCGCCCAAAATATTGCATTACATCAATAACTTTTTCTTTCTTATAAAGTCCACGCTCTTCTGGCAAATATCCAATTGCACCAAATTTTTCCGGCGAAAATTCTTCGCCATTAATCAAAAGCTCACCCGAATCCGCTTGATAAATTCCCAAAAGCGCGCGAATTGTTGTAGTTTTTCCGCTACCATTTGAACCCAAAAATCCAAAGATTTCACCTTTTTTAACCTCAAAGTTCAATCCGTGAATGATTTTTTTACTTCCAAACGATAGTTCAAAATCTTTTATTGAAATTACATTTTTTTCTATCATGGTTATATTTTAACACAAGAATCAAAAAAAAAAAAAAAGTTTTGTTCATTGAATCAATTTTTGAAAAGTGTTAAAATATAAAAATGGAACTTAAAGATTACACTTATGAATTGCCTGAAGATAAAATTGCGGCTCATCCACCAAAAATTCGCGGAACTTCAAGACTGCTCGCTTTAAACCGTAAAAATGGCGAAATTACAGATAGTTTTTATAAAAATATTGCAGATTTTTTCGAAAATGGAGATATACTAATTCTGAACGATACTAAAGTAATAAAAGCACGGCTTTTCACTACAAAAGAAAACGGTGCCGAGCGTGAGCTAATCGTTTTGGAACGTCACAGTTTTGATAGTGATTGGCATAAGCACAAAGTTATGTATCGCGGAAAAATTAAGGCTGGCGACAAGCTTTTTGTAAAAAATTACTCGCCTGATAAAAATAATGATATTTTCGAAAGTGCCGAAATTACCGTTGAAGAAATTCTTGGCGATGGCTTAGCAATCGTTAGTTCAAAAACCGACTTACGCGAGCTTTGCGAAAATTTTGGCACTGTTCCGCTTCCGCCTTATATGCGAAGAAACGCCACACCACTCGATATTGAACGCTATCAAACCATTTTCGCTGAAGAAAAAGGTTCTGTTGCCGCTCCAACCGCCAGCCTAAATATGACCGATAAAATTCTAGAATCTTTAAAGAAAAAAGGCGTAAAAATAGGTTATTTAACACTTCATGTTGGACTTGGAACTTTTATGCCAATTCGTGTTGAAAAAATTGAAGAACACCAAATGCATCAAGAATATTTCGAAATTCCAGCCGAAACCGTGGAGAAAATTCAAAAAACCCATCAAAATGGCGGTCGAATTTTTGCGCTCGGAACAACTGTTGCTCGCACGCTAGAATATGCGCATAATGCAATTTTCGAAAAGAGCTTGAACGGCAATTCTGGCAAACGAGAAGATTTAAGTAAAATCGCAAAAAATCAAACCGGCGATTTATCTGGTGAGGCTGACATTTTTATTTTTCCAGGTTATGAATTTAAAACGATTCAAGGGCTTATCACAAATTTTCACGCACCAAAATCAACTGTTTTAATGCTTGCTAGCGCTTTTGCTGGCTGGGAAAATCTTTCAAAAGCCTATAGTCATGCAATTCAAAATGGCGAATACAAATTTCTTTCCTACGGCGATTCAATGATAATCTACCAAAATAAATAGAGCAATTCAATGCTCTATTTTGTTTTTATTCACCAAGTGAATATTCTTTTAATACTTTGAGGTTTTCGTCAAATTCAAAAACAAGCGGTGGAAAGTTTGGAATTTCAACTCCCATAATTTCATCATCCGATAAACCTTTAATGTGTTTTACAAGTGCTCGAATCGAATTTCCGTGTGCGCCAACAAAAACATTTTTACCACTCTTCAAAGCTGGCGCAATTTGATCTTCCCAAAATGGCAAAGCTCGCTCTAAAGTAACTTTCAAGTTTTCAGCATCTGGCACAACTGAGTCATCAAGTAAGGCATAACGACGGTCATTGTGTGCAGAATACTCATCATCGTGTGGCATTTCTGGTGGAAGTGTATCATACGATCGTCGCCAGATATGAACTTGTTCTTCGCCATATTTTTCGGCTGCTTCAGCTTTATTTTTTCCAGTTAAACCACCATAATGTCGCTCATTTAATCGCCAAGATTTTTGAACTGGCACCCAAAGTTGGTCAGAAAACTCCAATGCCAAATTTGTTGTCTTAATCGCACGCTTCAAAACTGATGTGAAAGCCACATCAAATTCAATCCCTGCGTCTTTAATCAACTTACCCGCGTCAATCGCCTGCTGAACACCTTTTTCGCTCAAATCAACATCAGCCCAGCCAGTGAAAAGGTTAGCCTTGTTCCATTCACTTTCACCGTGTCGCGCAAAAACTAATTTTGCCATCTTTCTCCTTTCGAAAATTCATTTTATCTATTATCGATTTTAGCACTTTCAAGCATTTTGTTCAAGCCTTGAAAATCCCAAAAAATTCAATTTCGAACCTTGACTTTAACACTAAAATATGTTAAAATTTATTTCAATCGAATGATAGCTCTTTAATATGTTAGACACAAATTTTTGAGTTATTTTTCGAAATCTTATTCAAGGAGGCTCTTAAAATGGGTAAAAAGAGCAATGATGATTACTTTAATGAATTCGAAAGAATTCTCGAAGCGGTAGCTAAAAATCCGCACTTTAGCGAGTTCTTTAGTTCTCGTGATATTGAATTAATGCAAAACGCAATCAAAACAAGGACTAAAATTTCGTCTACAGATTCAAATCGGCTAAGGATTTTAGCAATTCGGTTTTTTGCTCAGACTAAAAAATCTAATAAGCAAAAACCTAAAAAACCAAAGCTGAAAGATGAGTCTAAAAGTCTGGATAATAAACTTGTTGATAAACTTAGAGCAAAAATTTCGAAAAAAGATAAAGATATTAGACTATTAACGTCTAAAATAAAAAAGCTTGAATCCAATCACAAGAACGAAATTGAACGCATTAAATCTGCTTATAATGATGATTTAATTGAAAAGCAGTCAGATATTGATGATTTAACTACTAATATTTCAATTCTAAAAAATGAAAAATCAAGTTTAAATAGACAACTTCAGGAAGCTAAAAAGACAACTCAAAAAAATGATACTTCAGAAATCCAATCTAAATACGACGATCTTTTAGGGGAATATCGAACACTTTCCCGCGAAAAAGAAAGACTCGAAAAAGAAATTGGAGAGATTAAACATGAACGATCTAATCTTTCGGAATCTAACAATCAAAAGGATAAAGATATCGAATTTCTTCAGAATCAAATTAGTTTACTCGAGAAAGATCTAACAAATCCTTCAGTTCTTCTTGAAAATTATGTCTCAATTGTGCAAAAAAATGCCGAAATTAATGCTATTTCTGCAGTAAAAAACTTTATCGAACAACAACAAAGAAATGATTCAGATAAATTTGCAGGTTTTACGCAGGAATTTAATGATAGATTCACACAGATGAACGAAAAATTTGACGAATTGGAAAAAATATTAAAATCCACTCCAGAAGAAGATGATTTTAAAGATTTAGATCCAGATTTCTCTGAGGAAGATTTAGCAATTATGAAAAACTTGAGTATTTTGCTCGTTCAAAATGCGGACTATAAAAATAATAGTCAAGGTCAAGAAAAACTGTTAAGCTGTTTTAGCAAGGATTCCGAATTATACACTGAAACTCGAAAAGTTTCACAAACGAGAAATGTGCTAGAAAATTCAGTTTTGGGAAATAGGTTTGATTACATTGTAATTCATTTAGATAGAATTAGTCACGCTTCAACCGAAGGAATTCCACTCTATCAAGACCCAAGAATAATCACTATTCGAAGAGGTCAAGAAAATCCTCTGCTGATAAAATACAGTATTCTTGAACGATTCAAAAAACAGAGTCAATTAGTACAGGCCTAACATAGAAAGCTCCTTACGGGGCTTTTTCTTTTCAAAAAAAATAAAAAAACGCCAGCTTTTCGCCAGCGTTTTAAAAAAATACTTACATTTTAAAATTAAATTGTCGAATTATTCATATGTTTAACGCGCGCCGATATTTCTTTATGGCGCCCTTTTACCATTGGTCTTGCCTGCGGATTACCCAAATAACCGCATGTTCTTTTCACGACATCACAAGTTTTTGGATTGGTGTTTCCGCAGTTTGGGCATTTAAAACCTTTTGCTGTTGGCTGAAAATCACCTTCAAAACCACATTCGAAACATTTATCAATCGGCGTGTTCGTTCCAAGATATCCAACCCGATCATAGGCATAGTCCCAAACCGCTTCGAGAGCTTTTGGATTTTGCTGTAAAACCGGATATTCGCAATAATGAATGAATCCACCAGTCGCGCCAGCTTTTACGAAATCTTTTTCAAAATCCAGCTTTTCGAAAGGCGTTGGATTTTTTCGGACATCATAGTGAAAAGAGTTCGTGTAATAACCCTTATCTGTGATATCCACAATCGAGCCAAATTTCTCCGTATCCATCCGACAGAATCGGTCGGTCAAGCTTTCACTCGGCGTGGAATAAACACTAAAATGATAGCCAAATTCCTCAGACCAATCTTCGCAAAGATTTTTCATTTTTCGAATCACTGAAAGTGTAAATTCCTTCGCCTCCGGATTTTCTTCCCATTCAGTACCGTAAAAAACTTTTCCAACTTCATAAAGCCCAATATAGCCAAATGAAACTGTTGCTCTTCGATTTTTGAAGACCTCATCAACAGAATCGGTAGGCTTCAAACGCTTGCCGAAAGCACCATATTGATACAAAATCGGTGCATTCGTCGGACTTGCTTCTTTCGTGCGATTAATTCGATAAACCAGCGCATCTTTTACAATTTGAGTGCGTTCATCAAAAATCCGCCAAAATTTTTCGAAATCACCATCAGACTCAATTGCGATTCTTGGCAAATTCAGCGTTACGACCCCGAGATTCATCCGCCCAGAATTAACTTCTTCGCCTTTCGAATTTTTCCAGCCCTGCAAAAACGAACGACAGCCCATTGGAACTTTAAACGAACCAGTAAGCTCCACTATCTTATCATAAGATAAAATATCCGGATACATTCGCTTGGTTGCACACTCTAAAGCTAATTGTTTAATGTCATAATTTGGATCTTCGCAATAAAGATTTACGCCGCGTTTGAGTGTAAAAACAAGTTTTGGAAAAATCGCTGTACGTTGTTCAACTCCAAGCCCACGAATGCGAATTTTCAAGATTGCTTTTTGAATTTCACGCTCAAGCTCAGTTTTTCCAAGCCCAAAACCAAAAGTTACGAAAGGAGTTTGTCCGTTTGATGTAAAAAGCGTATTAACTTCATACTCCAAAGATTGCATTGCATCATAAATATCTTTTTTGGTTTTCGAAAAAGCGTAACTTTCATGTTTACTCTGATCTTCGATCCATCTTTCAGCATCTTTCAAGTGTTTTTTGTAGTTAAGCTTTGCGTAAGGAGCAAGGAGCTCATCAATTCTATCTGCTGAACATCCACCATACTGACAAGAAGCAACATTCGCGATAATCTGAGCAATTTGAGCTGCTGCTGTTTGAATTGATTTTGGACTCTCGATATCAGCATTACCCATTCGAAAGCCTTCTTTAAGCATTCCCTTAAAGTCAATCAAACAGCAATTAGTCATCGGTTCATAAGGGCTATAATCCAAATCGTGAAAATGAATTTCACCCTTTTGATGGGCATTTGAAACATGCAACGGAAGCATTCTTAATCCAATTGCTTTTCCTGTAACACCCGCAGTCAAATCTCGGCGAGTATTAAACGCCTCGCTATCTTTGTTTGCGTTTTCATTTACTGTTGAAGGTTCTTTAGAGATCAACCGACCGATCGTTTCATCAATCGATTTTGCACCTTCACGTTCACGTTCACGTTCCTTCCGATACTCCTTAAAGTGCCAATAAGTTTCGTTTTCACCAGTTTCATAAAGCACTTTTTCAACCACATCTTGAATATCTTCAACAGTAAAGATTTTTTCGCCTTCCTTAACGCGCTTTCGGAATTCCTCAAGCACCAAACCACCAGCTCTTAATGCTTTCAATATCGGTTCAGCTACATCATCGCAGCCTGAAAGAGTTGATTGAAAAGCTTTTTCAATTGCATTATAAATCCGCTCAACATCAAAGAGAACCTCTCTACCATCTCGCTTCAAGACTTTTACATCTTCAAAACTAATTTTCTGCAACTCTTTATCGCTAAATAGTTCTAATTGTTTCATTTTTTTCACCCCGTATTTTCTATAAAATTGCAAGTATTTTTAAAGTTCTTCGTATATTCGACTTTTTTATTATAGTGCTTTTGTTTATAAAAATCAAGCAAAAACGCTACATTTAGCGTGTAATATTTACAACAAAATAAAACCACCTCTTTCGAGATGGCTATTCAGCGTCTTATTTTTTCGAACTTCGACAAAACACCGTTAAAATTAAAAGATACAAAAAGCTAAAAATTATTTCGACAAAAAATGATGTAGGTATTTTCTGCAAAACAAGATTCGGAAAATCTGTAAAAATTATTTGCGAAGAAATAATAGCAACACAGAAAATCGCTAAATCTTGTTTGAATTTTGCCTCGCCCGAAATTTTATTCAGTAGAATTACCGAAATAATTATTTCGAAAATCAGTTTCGAAAGCAGCAGAATAAACTTAAACTCCGCCAATTCGTCACCGACAACATCCAAAAAAGAAAAAAATATAACTTCTTGGTTTGCGAGCTGTTTGATTATTAATAAAATCGAGCTCAAAACAATAACCGAAGAAAGAAAAATCATCATTTTTCTATTAATTTTTTCTCTTCCAATAATTCTTGCCAGCATAATTATCGTACAAATTAGAATTACAATAATTTTTTGTATCAATGTACTCACCTCCTAAAAGCGATAACTACATTATACAACTTTACAACCAAAAAGTCAAGTAAAAACCGCTCCAAAGAGCGATTTTCGAAAGTATTACATTTTAATTTCTGCATCAACGCCAGCTGGAAGGCTGAGATTTTGCAAAGAATCGATTGTTTTTGGTGTTGCGTTGCTAATATCGATCAAACGCTTGTGAACACGCATTTCGTAAGCTTCACCACCCATTTTATAAACGTGTGGGCTTTTTACAACTGTGAAAGTGCTTCGGCGTGTTGGTAGGGGCACTGGTCCCGCAACTGTTGCACCAGTTCGAATTGCTGTATCAACAATTTGTTTTGCGCTTTGGTCAATAACTTTGTGATCGTATGCTTTTAGACGAATACGAATCGATAGGCCTTGTTCTGCCATTTTTTCTCCTTATTTTGCGTTTGTAACTTCTTTCGAAACTTTAAGATAACTTCGAACGAATTCTCAAACAATTT
>CAURQO010000026.1:0-9088 GCA_963527165.1 uncultured bacterium | reverse complement strand
CTCAAACTTTTGGCAATTTTTTTGCGTTTTGCGGCAAAGCCAGCTTTTACAATTCGAAAAAAATCCCTTTCAGAAATTTCGCAACTATTTTTCGAATTAAAAATTTCAATCAGATTATGTTCGCGACTTTTCAAAACTACCACTTGCGAATCCACTTTTGGTGGCGGCGTGAAAAATTCACGTGGGACTAAAATATCTAGCGAAACTTCGGCGTAAATTTGCGAAGCAATCGCTAAAATGCTCAATTCGCCTGCTTTGGCCGCCATCCGCTCAGCCACTTCTTTTTGTACTAAAAGTGCTGCAACACTTGGTTTATTTTCACTCGTGAGCAATTTTTCAACGATTTTTGAAGTGATATAATATGGCACGTTGGCCGCAACTTTGTAATTTTTTGGTAATTTCGAAAGATCAAAATCTAAAAAATCAGCGTTAATAATTTCTAAGTTTTTCCCAGGAAATTGTGCTGGTAGTTTTTTAGCTAGATTTTCGTCGAATTCAACCGAAAGAACTAGGCCATTTTTACCGGCGAACTTTAAAAGTGAAGAAGTTAGCGTGCCAAGTCCAGGGCCGATTTCTAGAACGAAATCGCCATCTTCAATTTCGGCCGAAAAAGCAATCGCATCCAAAATCTCACGATCTCGCAACCAGTGCTGACCAAGCGATTTGTTATTTTTTAGATTCGAATTTTCGCTTTTTTTAGATTTTTTTACCCCAGATTTTTGGTTAAATTTAAGCTCACTCATTAGTACCAACCTGTACGTGCTTTATGATCGGATGCACCTTGCCAGCTCTTGTAACGACCGATCACATAAGAATTCATCCATTTTAACTGTGTAATTGGGTTTGTTTGCCAGTCTGCGCCAGCGCTTGCCATTTTTGAACCTGGTAAAGCTTGCGGAATTCCATATGCACCACTTGATTTATTTGTTGCATTAACTCGCCAGCCAGATTCTTGGCTAATAATTGCGTTTGCAATACCTTGCTCTCCCGCAGGAATTCCTGCCGCGCTCATCCAGTCTGTATGTGAGCCAGCTGGCAAATTAACTTTTATTCCAACAATTTCAACTTGTTTTTTTGCGGCTTTAATTTCGGTTTCGTTGATTTTTTTGCGAGAAACTTCTTTGCCATTTTGCATTTCAATTTCATAAGTTACACTTTTTGAACCCTTTTCGCCAGCTTCTTTAATTTCTTTATAGCTGGAGTCTTTGTTTGCGTCTCGAATCGTTTCGATTGCAAAATTAGTTTCTTCCTCGACTGTCACAGTCTGTTTGCCGTTTCGCCAAATTCTAAAACTCAAACCATTTGAAATCGCTGTGTTTTTATCAATATTAATTCCGTCGTCTTTTGTGAGTGAGATTTTTTTCTCGTTCAAAAAGTCTGCAACAGTTTTGCTTTGTGTACGAAAAATTTCTTTTTTGCCAAAAAGTTCAACTGAAATTTGTTTCGCACGAGTAATTTTCAATAAATTCGTCACGCCATCTTCAAGAATATTCCCAGATTGTTCAAAAGTGAGTTTGTCTTCGTTGTGAATTTCAATACCAGATTTTTGCGCGATTTGGCGCGGAGTTTGTGCGGCGGTCATCACTTTAATTTTCGAATCACCATCTTCAATTACAACAGGTTTTGCACGATAAATATTTACGCTGTAATCTGTGCTCGTGAGTTCGCCGTCAAGGCTTGGTTCGATCGTATCTTCTTTTGAGAAGGCAATTTTTTGTGCTTTTAAAGCCTCGCGAACCGTTTTCGCGTTAGTTTTGAAAGATGTTTTTTTACCATTTTCGAAAACAGTCAGAACTTTATTTCCCTGGCCTGTTGCTTTTGCGGAATTTCGCCCAGCAATCGCGAATATATTTAATAAAAGTAAAAATCCAAGCGCAGAAAATCCCGCAATTGCAATCTGTTTTTTATAGAAATAAATTGGTTGTAAAACTCGCATTATCAGAACTATTTTATCAAATAAAACGCAAAAGGTCAAATTTTTTAGAGCTTTTCAAGGCGAGCAAATTCGGCGTTTAGTTTTCGAATTTTTCCATTTTCGAACTTAATTTCCACCGCCATTCCATCGATATCTTGAACTATTCCTACACCAAAAGCGGGGCTTTTCACGCGATCACCAATTTGTAAGCCGCACTCATCCGAATAAAAATCATCAAATTCTTCAAAATTAACCTCTTGACTATAATCATCTTCTTTCGAAAAATTGTTCCAACCGCTAAAATTCTTTTTCGGTAGCTCCAGTTCAGCATCAGTAATAAAACGGCTCGGGCTAGAATAATTCCGCTGTCCAAAAACAGCTCGTGATTCGGCATAACTTAAAATCAGCTCTTCTCGTGCACGTGTCATTCCCACGTAGCAAAGCCGACGCTCTTCTTCTAAATCATCTTCGCCTGCGTTAAAGATTCGGCTGTGCGGGAAAATTCCTTCTTCCATCCCCGCCAAAAATACCACTGGAAACTCCAAGCCTTTCGCCGAATGAAGTGTCATCAAATTCACTTCATCACCACTCTTTGCGTCGCTCGAACTCATCAAGGCTGCATCTTCCAAAAAACTCGCTAAATCTGCATAATTTTTCGCCTCACTAACCAAGGTTGAAAGATATTCGCTCCGTTCAGTTTCCTCAATTTCAGTCAATTTTTCGTTTTTACCATAATTCGTCCGTTCCAAAATTCGCTCAATAATTTCACTTGGGTTTGAAGAATTCTCGCTCAAAATTTGACATTCGCGAAAAATCTCACCCAAATTCACCAATGAATTTCGTGCCCAAGTCGCCAAAGTCGAAAGTTCGCCCGCACTAATCAAGCTCGAAATCAAATCTAAACCATTCGAACTTTGCCAATCCAAGAATTTCGAAAGGCTTACTGAACCCAAACCGCGTGCCGGAACATTCACGATTCTTTCGAAAGCTATGCGGTCAAGCGGATTATAAATTACGCGCAAATACGCCAAAATATCCTTAACTTCTTTGCGATCATAAAAACGTGTTCCGCCAAAAATTTTATACGGAATTTGATACCGAATCATCGCTTTTTCAAAGTTATAGCTTTGTGCATTCGTGCGATAAAGAATTGCGAAATCGCTAAATTTTCGCGCACCAACAGTTTTGAAACTAAAAATCTGGCCTGCAATTTTAGCAGCTTCTTCGGTCTCATCTCGCGCACTTTGCACCAAAACTGGCTCACCTTTTCCAAGTTCGGTAAAGAGTTTTTTATTTGTGCGATTGTGGTTTTTTGTAATTATATTGTGCGCGGCGTTCAAAATATTTTCAGTTGAGCGATAATTTTGTTCCAATTTAATTACTTTTGCGCCTTTGTAATCGCGTTCGAAATTTAGAATATTCGTAAAATCCGCACCACGCCAAGAATAAATACTCTGCCAGTCATCACCAACAACACAAATATTTTGTTTTGAATTTACTAACATTTTTACAATCGCATATTGTGCGGCGTTTGTGTCCTGATACTCATCAATTAAAATATGTTCGAATTTATTACGCCAAAATTTTCGCACTTCTGGATTTTGCTGAAGTAATTTTACCGTTTCGAAAAGCAAATCGTCAAAATCGAGCGCATTTGCCTTGTTTCGTTCTTCTTCATATTTAACAAAAATCTCCGCAACTTTTTTTTCAAAACCCCAGTTTGCGCTGACAGAAAATTCTTCTGCCGTTAAAAGCTGATTTTTGGCGTTCGAAATTGTTGCACTTACACTTTGCGGTTTTAGGCTTTTTTCATCAAGATGTAAATCTTTCATTATTTTTTTAATTAAATTTCGGCGGTCGTCTTCGTCATAAATTACAAAATTTGGCGCCACTCCAATCGCTTCACCCTTAAGTCGCAAAATCTTCACACAAATTCCGTGAAAAGTTCCCATCCACGGCATAAAAAAACGGTCGTTTGCATCACGTTCGAGTAATTCAGCCAAGCGCTCTCGCATTTCGCGTGCGGCTTTGTTGGTGAAAGTCACCGCCAAAATTGCCTCGCTCGGTGTTCCGTGCGCAATCAAATTCGCAATTCGATGCGTTAAGGTTTTTGTTTTTCCACTTCCTGCGCCAGCTAAAATCAGCATTGGCCCGCTCAAAGTTTCCACCGCATTTTTTTGATTTTTATTTAAGCCTTTCACTAAATCCATTCTTAAATTATAACATATTAGTTTTAAATTTACATTTTTTCGAAAATATGCTAAAATAATTTTATGGAAAAGCACGCTTATTCAGATAAAAATCTTGAAGAATTTCTTCAAAAGCATTTTGGTGTCAATTTTGGGATTGAAGAAATCATTTCGCGCAATCTTTCGGTTGGTTATTCCGCCGAGGCGACAATTTTCAAAAGCAAAAAACGACTTTATGCGTTTATTTCGCTTGAAGCCCGTGCAAATTTGGGTGATATTCAATATATTCTTTCAAAAATGAACCTCAAACCAGCGTTTTTCTTTCCGCCAAGTGGTTTCGAAAACTATTTTTTCGAACGCGCCAAGGTTCAATTTTT
Organism: uncultured bacterium; assembly: GCA_963527165.1. GTDB lineage: Bacteria > Patescibacteriota > Saccharimonadia > Saccharimonadales > Saccharimonadaceae > Nanogingivalis. The sequence continues at coordinate 4,607 of CAURQO010000026.1, read as the reverse complement.
AGAAATTTTCCCTGGCCGGCACGATGTTAAAGATGAAGAGCTTCGTTATTATAAAAAACGTGTGCTTTACAACCCTGCACTTGTTGAGATTGCCGAGGTTCGCGATGGTGAAATTCGCTGTTTTAATGCCGACTCAATCGGTTCTTGGCGTACTGCTCAACGCTATTCTTACAAGAAAATTTTAATGAAATAACACCAAAAACCTGTGGAAAACTTAAAAAATTCTTAAAAAGGTCTTGAAAAACGATTGCGCTTGTGTTTAAATAGTTCCATACGGACAGACCGTAAATAAAAATATAAATAATAATGTTCATAGAAAGGTGGATTTTCGATATGAACTCAATCAACAAAAATACTAAAAAAGGTTTCACAATCATCGAAGTTGTGCTTGTGCTTGCCATCGCAGGTTTGATCTTCTTGATGGTGTTCTTGGCTTTGCCAGCATTGCAACGATCACAACGTGACACACAACGAAAGAACGACGCTTCTCGCTTGCGTGCAGCTGTGACTGATTTTCAATCAAACAACCGTGGAGCAGTTCCATTCGATGGAAATAATTTAAAGAATAACTTTATTCAAAACTACGTAACAGTTCGAAACTCTTCAACATTTGCTGACCCATCAACAAATGCAGATTACCGAGTTTCAGTTGGTGAAGGTACTCCACAAAATATTGGTGAAATGAAAGTAAAAAATCACGCAAAATGTGGACTTGATGGAACTATTGAGGGTAATGGTCAATCAATCGTTGTATCTGTTAAAACAGAAAACGGTGTTGCTAACTGCGTAGAAGGATAATCAATCTTTTCTAAGTTAAAATAAAAATAACTCTTTCGGGGGTTATTTTTTATTGTAGTTTTACCTTTCGAAAACTGATAAAATATGCTATACTATATTTATGAAAGTTAAAATTGAAATCGATACAAAAACTTTAATTCGCTTTTGGCTGGTGATTTTTGGATTCATTACTGTTGCTGGCGCGATTTGGCTTGCAAAAGATGTGTTAATCATGATTATCATTGCGGCATTTTTAGCACTTGCACTCAATGCCCCAGTGGCGCGAATCACTAAAATTCTCCCTGGTTTAAACAAAAATCGTGTAGCGGCGACAGCTGTTGCATATCTCACGATCGTTTTAATTTTTGGCGGTTTGATTTCTCTGCTTACGCCAATTATCGCTGATCAAGTGAAGCATTTTTCGAAAGATTTGCCACAGATTGTTCAAAATTATACAGGCGAAAGTTCAGGGATTCGCCGTTTTATCGTTGAAAACCATCTCGAAGGAATGATTTCGCAAGCGGTTGATTCAATTACGCGCTCAATTAATTCTTCGGTTTCGAAAATTGGCGATTTATTTTTTGGAAGCATTGCTTCTATCGTGGGCTGGATAATCTCTCTATTTATGATTCTTGCGATGGCATTTTTGATGCTTGTTGAAGGACCAGATCTTATCAATCGACTTTTTAAAGTTTTCTATACCGACAAAGTTCTTGAAAAAGATCATCGCCGAATTTTATCGCGAATGTATGGCACGGTTTCGGGTTATGTTTCGAGCATTGTCACGATTTGTTCGATCAGCGCAACTTGTGGCTCGATTGCAACGTTGATTTTGGCTTTGATTTTTGGATTTCCAATCGGGTTGGTTGCGCCGATTGCAGTTCTTTTATTTGTTTTCGGAATGATTCCAATGGTTGGTGCAACAATCGCAGGATTACTTTCTGCGGTAATTTTGGGGCTAAATGTTCCAACGGCCGGCTTATTCTTCTTAATATATTTCTTGATTTATCAACAGATTGAAAACAACGTGATTTCGCCGATGATTCAGGCGCGTAATAATCAGCTTTCGGCACTGATTATCTTTGTCGCGCTAACTATTGGCGTCTATGCGTTTGGTTTGCTTGGCGCTTTATTAGCAATTCCGCTCGCAGCTTGTGCGAAAATTTTACTTCAAGAGAATTTAAAATCTCGACGTCGCCGTACGCGCGAAGAAAACTCTGAAAAATTTGTCGAACTTCTCAAAAAAATCGGTAATTAAAAAATAAAATCAGCCTTCGAAAGTTGGCTGATTTTTTATTTTATTGATATTCCCAAAAACTTTTCTTTGGTGTGTCGCGCAAAATGATTTTTTTTGAAAGTAGCTCGCCACGAATTTCATCACTTTTCGCCCAATTTTTTTCTGCCCGCGCATTGTTTCTTTCGATGATCTTCATCTTAATTTCATCTGAAATGTCTGGAGTTGAGGCAATTAAATTTAAGCCTAAAAGTTCGTCGATAAATTCTAGAAGTTCAAGCAAATTGTCGTAATTTAGTTTTTCGGGATTTGCTTTTATAATTTCACCAAAAATCTCATCGATTTTCGCCAGAGCTTTTGGCGTGTCGAGATTATTATTCACTTCTTCGAGAATTATTTGTTTGGTAGCAAGGCTTGGAATTGTGCCATCGCTCCCCTTAACCTGCCAGCGAAGGCTTGCGATATTTTGCCAGTTTTTAAGCCGATTTTGTGCCGATTTGAGGTTTTCGAAACTAAAATTACTTTCGGTTTGATATTGGCTTTGTAACACAAACATTTTAAAATCCATTGGTGAAAATCCTTGCGACATGATTTGTTCTAAAGTAAAGCCATTACCGAGCGATTTTGAAATTTTCTTACCCTTGCTGGTCATATGGTTGCAGTGAAGCCAATAATTTGAAAAAGTTTTTCCAGTGAAAGTTTCGCTTTGTGCGATTTCGTCAGTATGATGAACTGGAATATGATCAATTCCTCCAGTATGAATATCGATTGTTTCACCCAAAGTATTGATCGCAATTGCCGAGCATTCTAAATGCCAACCTGGAAAACCCATTCGTCCGCAATATTCCCATTCCATTCCGCGTTTTTGATCTTTTGGTGACCATTTCCAAAGCGCAAAATCACTCAGATTTTTCTTTTCGGGGTTAAAATTCACCCGCGCGCCAGCTTTGAGGTTTTTCAGATCAAGATGAGCAAAATCTGCATATTTTGGAAATTTAGCCGTATCGAAATAAATTCCATCGCTGGTTTTATAGGTGAAGCCTTTTTTCGAAAGATTTTCAATAATTTCGATCTGTTCAGGAATAAAATCGGTTGCTTTCGAAAGATTTTCAGGTGTGATCAAATTGAGATCACGCATCCCTTCTAAGAATTCGTTCGTATAAAATTCTGCAACTTCCCAGACAGTTTTTCCTTCTCGCCGTGCGCCTTTTTCGAGCTTATCTTCACCTTCATCTTCATCAGAAACCAAATGTCCGACATCAGTAATATTCATTGTGCGTGTTACGTTGTAGCCATTCAGTCGCAAAGCTCGTACCAAAATATCCCAGTAGATAAAAGCAACCCAGTTGCCAATGTGTGGGCTGGCATAAACGGTTGGCCCACAGGTGTAGACTTTGACATTTTCGGGATTGAGTGGTTTGAATTCCTCGATTTTTCGGCTAGGAGTGTTATAGAATTTCAACATAATAAAACTATTTTATCATAAAATCGGTAAAAAGAAAAACTCACCAGATCGGCAAGTTTTTCGAAAGGTTTAAAACTAAGCAATTGGATTTTCAGTTTTAATGCTTGGACCTTGTGAAGTTGCGATTGAAACGCTTTTCACATAAGCACCTTTGATTGAAGCTGGTTTTTGTGAAGCAAGACTATCGAAGAATGCTTTTGCATTTTCTTCAAGTTTTTCAACACCAAATGAAACTTTTCCAACTGAAAGATGAACGATTGCTTGTTTGTCAACGCGATATTCAACTTTTCCGGCTTTAGCTTCAGAAACAGCCTTAGCAACATCAGCAGCAACTGTTCCAGCTTTAGGATTTGGCATCAATCCGCGTGGACCAAGAAGTCGTGCATATTTACCAAGTTTTGGCATATAAGCTGGAGTCGCGATAAGCACATCAAAGTTCAATTCTTCTTTGTCGAGTTGTTTTAGGAATTCTTCATCACCAACGATATTTGCTCCAGCATCTTTGGCAGCTTTATGCTCACTTTCTGGTGCGAAAACAGCAACTTTCACGTCTTTACCAGTTCCGTTTGGCAAGATAACTGTTGAACGAATGTTCTGGTCAGCTTGTCGTGGGTCAACACCAAGTCGTGCATGAATTTCTACTGATGCATCAAATTTAGCTGGGTTAGTTTCAGTTGCAAGCTTAAGAGCATCAGATAGACCGTAAACAGTATCTTTTTCAACCTTTTTCGCAACTTCTTGGTATTTTTTACCTCGTCGTTCAATGCGTGGTCGTGTGATTGGTTTTGGACCTTTTTTCACGATAGCTTCAGATCCATCCAATGGAGTTGTGTCACCAGCAGCTTTTCGAGCTTCTTTTGCTTCTTTTTCGGCCACTTCTTCGGCATGTTTTTTGCTGCGTTTTCCACTTTTTGCGAATTTTTCAGCAACTTCAACTGCTTCTTCAACGATTTCTGCAACTTCAATCGCTTCAACAATTTCTTCTGCGATTTCAGCAGCTTCTGCACCCTTGATCGCTTCATTGATTTCAGCAATTGTCATTTTTTCAGAAACTTCAAGCCCAAGAGCTTTAGCTTCTTCTATAAGATCGGCTTTTTTCTTTGCCATTTTCTTATCCTTTCTGTGGTAATA
>CAURQO010000025.1:0-9488 GCA_963527165.1 uncultured bacterium | reverse complement strand
ATGTAAATACTTATAAATTACCGTTTAAGCCTTTTGATTATATTAATTTTACGGGGATGAGCTATGTTGGGCGCGATACACACTTAGTGCTTTCGAGCGATGCAGTGATTACAGTTGGTGGTCGAATGGGTTCTCTCCATGAACTCGCAACAGCTTTGGAATCTCGCAAAGTTTGTGGTATTTTACTTGGAAGTACGGCACTTGCTGATTATGTTCCGACACTTCTTCAAAATGTTGAAGCGCCGGGAACGAAAGATATAATCTACGACAATAACCCAGAACGGCTCGTTCGAAAAGTGATTGCAAGACTTGATGAGAAAAATGCAGATTTTATTGCACCACGAGATGATAAACACCTTTCGGAAAAGCGTGCCGGAAACGGATAAAACTAACCGCTCAAGTTGGGCGGTTTTTTAAAGCTTGACTTTTGTGGGGGGGGGGGGGTGATATAATTGGGGTATGAAAAAGCATAAACTTTATGAAGGATTTACAATTATTGAAGTTGTTTTAGTGCTCGCAATTGCTGGATTGATATTTTTAATGGTATTTCTTGCGTTGCCGGCTTTGCAACGCTCGCGGAGAAATGAGCAAAGAAAAAGAGATATGGGCGAGATTGCTGGAGCTATACAAAATTATCGCTCAGCCAATAAAGGAAAGATGCCAGAATCTTTTGAAAATATCAAACCATATATCAGACATGATATGCGAGATCCTGATGGTGATGAGTATGATATATCCCTTGATACTTCATATTATGCTGATATGGATAGAAAAACTAGAAAAGCTAAGTTTGCTTACTACATTAAAACTTGGGAAGGTAAAACTCAAGTTCGCATACATAGGGAATCGAGATGTGCTGAAGAGGAAGGCTATATTTATCAGGATACAAAAGAAGGTCACGCAGCTGTTACTTTTAGATTAGAATCTGGAGATGGAAGCACTACAACCGGTGGTCATTATTATTGTCTGGATATTTAACTTTTTGTATTTTCTTCAAAAATATTATAAAATATAAGAATGAAATCGCGCGAATTTAAGCTTCATTCAAAATATCAACCAACTGGTGATCAACCGACTGCGATTGCTCAGCTTGTTGATGGGCTTAAAAAAGGCGAGCATGAACAAACTTTGCTGGGCGTGACTGGTAGCGGAAAAACTTTCACGATGGCGAATATCATTCAAGCCACTCAAAAACCAACTTTAATTTTGGCACACAATAAAACTCTTGCAGCACAACTTTATAGCGAATTTAAAAAGTTTTTCCCTGAAAACGAAGTTCATTATTTTGTGAGCTATTTTGATTATTATCAGCCAGAAGCTTATATTGCAAGCACAGACACATATATCGAGAAAGATTCGCGAATTAATGAAGAAATCGAAAAACTTCGCCACGCTGCAACCGAGGCGCTTTTAACTCGAAGTGATACGATTATTGTTTCGAGCGTGAGTTGTATTTATGGTATTGGCTCACCGGCGAGCTATATGCAAATGGCGCTACATATCAAACCCGGAATGCGATATAACCGAGATAAGTTTTTGCGGCATTTGAAAGATATTCAGTATGAACGAAACGATGTTGATTTTTCTCGTGGAACTTTTCGAGTTCGTGGTGATACGGTTGATATTTTTACTGCTGGTTCAGACTTGGCGGTGCGAGTAGAATTTTTTGGTGATGAAATTGATAGGTTGATATTAATGAATCCGCTCACGGGTGAGATTCTTGAAAAACCACAGTTTTTTGATATTTTCCCAAATTCGCATTATGCAACACCGAAAGAAATTATTGAGCGTGCAATTCCACAGATTGAAAAAGAATTTTATACACGACACGAATATTTTGAAAAAAATCAGAAGTTTTTGGAAGCACAACGATTAGCTCAGCGCACAAAATATGATCTTGAAATGCTTCGAGAAACTGGATTTGTGAAAGGGATTGAAAACTACACACGCTATCTGACTGAGCGTTCGGCTGGCGAGCAACCTGCAACTTTGCTGGATTATTTTCCGGATGATTTTTTGCTTTTAGTTGATGAATCGCATATGACTTTACCGCAAGTTCGTGGAATGTTTAATGGTGATCGTGCACGAAAAACGGTGCTGGTTGATAATGGTTTTCGACTTCCATCTGCTCTTGATAATCGCCCACTAACTTTCGAAGAATTTTATAAACATATTAATCAGGCGATTTATGTTTCGGCGACTCCAGGTGAATTTGAGCTTGAACATTCACCAAAGCCAGCTCAGCAGGTTATTCGCCCAACAGGACTATTGGATCCTGAAATTGAAGTTCGAAAAATTGACGGCCAAGTTGATGATTTGATGGAAGAGATTCGAAAACGAATTTTGAAAAAACAGCGTGTTTTGGTGACGACTTTAACTAAGCGAATGGCGGAAGATCTTAGCGGATTTTTAGAGGAAAACGGCGTGAAGACGGCATATATTCACAGTGAAATTGATACTTTGGAGCGCGGTGATATTTTGCGTGATTTGCGTGAAGGAACTTATGATGTTCTTGTTGGAATTAATCTTTTGCGTGAAGGATTGGATCTGCCAGAGGTTTCACTGGTCGCAATTATGGATGCTGATAAAGAAGGTTTTTTGCGTTCAGAGAGTGCATTAATTCAAACGATTGGGCGAGCGGCTCGGCACGAAGAGGGAAAAGTTATTATGTATGCTGATAAAATAACTCGTTCAATGAAACTTGCAATTGATGAAACGAACCGACGACGAGAAATTCAAAAAGAATATAATTTAAAAAACAATATTACGCCAAAAAGTGTGGCGAGTGAGATTGGTGAAGGCTTGCGCGCGATTATTCCGCAAAAAGATAAAAAACCAAAATTAGATTTAAGGAAAATTCCGCGTGAAGAATGGAATAACTTGATTAAAGATTTAACGAATCAAATGAATCTTGCAAGCGCAAATTTGCTTTTCGAAGAAGCTGCAGATTTGCGAGATCAGATTGCAGAGATTCGAAAAAAGATGGTGTAAAAAAATAACCCTTTTGGGTTATTTTTTGAGTTGATTTTTGATTTTTTCTATTTCTACCTGAGAATTCATTGTCTTTTTATATAGGTCGTCAAAAGCATCATTTGCTCGTGAATAGATAAAAATAATTGCAATTGTATTTAAAATTGTGAGTACTATTAATGCTATAAGTCCTATTTTTAATGATTTTTTCATAGATATCCTCTCTGTTAAATATAAAAAGAGAGCAGTTTTAGTCTTGCTCAGGACATTGAAGGAATTTTATCTTGAAGGTGATACATTTATTACGTTGGTTTTGTGCCAATAATCGTAGACAGTATTAACTTGGATAGCTCTTCCTTGATTATAGTTCCATCCGGATTTGATATTGAATTCCCACCTTTGCGGTGTTCCTCCAACTCCTACATGAACTTGATAAGAAAGAGGTTCCTCCTTTGAAATGTGCTATGTTTCCAGAATATGAAAACATAAATATTATAGCATACGTAAAACCAAAAAACAATATTTTTTATGCTTATTTTCAACACTTTAAAAATATTTAAAAAAGTGATATACTTGTTGATATGGAAAGAATATCAAAAGACGAAGTTAAGCATTTGGCGGAGCTTTCGAGTATTTCGTTAAGTGAAGAAGAAATTTCGAATCTTCAAACTGATTTGGGAAATATTGTTGAATATATCGAGCAATTAGGTGAATTAAATACTGACGGTGTTGAGCCGACATACTCAGTTTCGAAAAATCAAAATATTTGGCGCGAGGATGAAATTAATGATTATGGCGTTAAGCGAGATGAACTTTTGAAGCTTGCTGGCGAAAATATTGAAGATAATCAGGTGAAAGTTCCAAAGGTTTTATAGGAGAATTATGACGAATATTTTTGAAATTAGAGAGCAGATTTTGAGCGGAAAGAAAACCGCTGTTGAATTTGTTAAAGAAGCGATTTCGAAAGCCAAAGAAATTGAAAAATTTAACGCTTTTACGAGTTTAACTGAAGAGCGAGCTTTGGCGCGTGCTCAAGAAATTGATGAGAAAATTTCGAAAGGCGAAAAAGTTGGTGAATTAGCTGGTGTTCCTTTTGTTACAAAGGATAATTTTTTAGTTTTTGGTTCACCTTCGACAGCCTCAAGTAAAATGTTGGAGAATTTCAAAACTCCAATTCAAGCGACTGCGGTTGAAAAACTTGAAGAAGCGGGTGCGATTTGTATTGGGAAATCGAATTTGGACGCTTTTGCACATGGTGGCTCAACGGAAAACTCAGCTTTTGGTGTAACAAAAAATTCAGTTGATGAAGCTCGTGTTGCGGGTGGATCATCTGGTGGTTCGGCGGTGATTACGGCACTCGATGTTGTGCCTTTTGCTCTGGGAACAGACACTGGTGGTTCAATTCGTCAGCCTGCCAGCTTTAATGGTGTTTATGGTGTAAAGCCAACTTATGGAACGGTTTCGCGATTTGGCGTTGTTGCGATGGCGTCTTCGACAGATACGATCGGTGTTTTTGCGAAAACTGCTAAAGAGAGTGAACTTGTAATGCGTGTGATGGCAGGGCTTGATTCTCGCGATGCGATGACTTTGCCAGATTTTTGGCAAGAAGAATCTGCGCCTAAAAAAGCTAAAATTGGTGTTGTTAAAGAGTTCTTGGGTGAAGGTGTTGATCCTGAGGTTCGAAAAACTACTGAGGAATATATTGAAAAAATGCGAAAAGCTGGCCATGAAATTATGGAAGTTTCTTTGCCTATGAGTAAATATTCTTTGGCGATTTATTATATTGTTGTGCCGGCAGAGGTTTCTTCGAATTTGGCGCGATATGATGGAATTCGTTATGGATTACGTTCGAAAAATGCAAAAAATTTAGGTGAGGTTTTCGGAAAGTCTCGCGATGAAGGTTTTGAAGCGGAAAATAAACGCCGAATCATGATTGGTTCATATGTGCTTTCGAGTGGATTTTATGATGCGTATTATCTAAAAGCTCAAAAAGCGCGAACTTTATTAATTGATGAGTTTAATAAACTGTTCGAAGAAGTTGATTTTTTGGTTGGCCCAGTTGCTCCAACTCCAGCTTTTAAAATTGGTGAAAATGCACATGATCCAGTAAAAATGTATCTTGCGGATATTCTGAGTGTGCCGGCATCACTTGCGGGATTGCCTGCGGTTTCGGTTCCGGCTGGAAAAACAAAAGAGGGGTTGCCTGTTGGTGTTCAAATTATTGGAAAAATGGAGTCGGATGCGAAAATTTTGGCTTTGGCTGATGATTTGGAGGAGAGCTGATGGATTTAGTAATTCTTTCGGTTTCTATTCTGATTTGTGCTGCACTTTTGTTTTTCTTTATTGGGATTACGAAAACGGAGAAAATTCAACTTGATAAATTAAAATTTCAAGGTGATTGGTTAAAGATTGAGAATTCGATTAAAAAAGATGAGCCGGCGACTTGGCATTTGGCGTTAATTAATGCTGATAAATTGGTTGATACTGCGATGCGAGAATTGCGAATTTCTGGACAGACAATGGGTGAGCGATTGAAGAATTCGAAAGATAAATTTTCGAGTCCGAATTCGATTTGGCACGCACATAAACTTCGAAATGTGATCGCACACGAAAACGACGCAGAGATTAATTTTGACCAAACGCGCCGTGCAATGAATAGTTTTAAACAGGCTTTGAAGGATTTAGGAGCAATTTAATGGAAGATATTTTAAAAAAATACGAAATGACGATCGGCATTGAATGTCATGTTCAGCTAAAAACGAAAACCAAACTTTTTAGTGGTAGCGATAATGATGCGCGCGAAAAATCACCAAATGAGGCAACTTCGCCGATTGATTTCGGTTTGCCTGGAATGTTACCAGTTTTAAATAAAGAAGCAGTTCGTTTGGCTGTTCGTGCGGGAAAAGCTTTAAATGCGAAAATTGCTAATGTTAGCCGATTTGATCGAAAGCATTACTTTTATCCAGATCTACCAAAAGGTTATCAGACTTCGCAGCTTTATCAGCCAATTATTGGTGAGGGCGAGATTATTGCTCCACTTTCGAATGGTAAAAATGTGAAAGTTCGAATTGAACATGCTCATTTAGAGGAAGATGCCGGAAAATTAACACACTTTAGTGATCATTCTTTGGTTGATTTAAATCGCGCTGGAACACCTTTGATTGAAATTGTTTCAATGCCAGATATTCATTCGGCTGAAGAAGCGCGAGCTTACGCTGAAGAATTGCATAAGCGAATGGTTTTTGCAGATGTGACAAATGGTGATTTATATCAAGGAAATATGCGTTTTGATGTAAATATTTCGGCACGAAAATTTGGTGAAGAGAAACTTGGAACACGAACTGAAATTAAAAACTTAAATAGTTTTCGAAGTGTGGAGCGTGCAGCTCAGTACGAATTTGAACGTCAAGTTAAGTTGCTCGAAAAGGGTGAAAAAATTAAGCAGGAGACACGTGGCTGGCTTGATGATGAACAGAAAACCTTCTCTCAACGCAGCAAAGAAGAAGCTCAAGATTATCGCTATATGCCAGATCCAGACATTCCACCAATTGTTTTGAGTGATGAAGAGATTCTGAAAATGCAGGCACAATTCCCAATTATGCCAGATTATTTCCGTGAAAAATTTAGTGTTTTCGGGCTGGATAGTTCTGTGGTTGAATACGCCTTAAGTGATTATCGAATCGCTGAACTACTCCTTGCAACTTGGGGCGATGGTCCTTGGGAGAAACCTCAAAGTGAAATTTATAATTCAGCAGAAATAAAGGAATATACTCTTGAAGAACATAAAGAAAATATGAAGCGAATTTTTAATTGGTTTGCTTCAACGCCAAGCGAAGAACTTGACATGGATAAAATTTATAAAGGTTACGTTGGTCCTCATCGATTAACTCTTTTAGCCCATCTAGTCCATGGTAAGAAAGTAAGCTCTAATGGTGGTCATCAAATTTTCTTAGCAATGCTTAATGATGAAAATCTAGGGCTTATGCCAGAAAAGATTGCAGAAAAAATGAACCTACTTCAAGTATCGGATGAGGGTGCTATTGCGAAAATTGTTGATGAAGTTTTGGCTGATCCGGCTTCGGTAAAAGCTGTTGCGGATATTAAAGCTGGAAATAACAAGGCGATTGGTTTCTTGGTTGGCCAAATTATGAAAAAATCGCAAGGAAAAGCTAATCCAGCTTTGGCGCAAAAATTGATTCGCGAAAGGTTGTAAAATGCAAAATAGCGTAGAATTTCAAGCTGAACTTAACGGTGATAAAAATATTTTAGGAAGCTTAGTTTTTGAAAATGATGGAATTTCATTTTATGAGAATTTTGCGCTAACTCGTCCGCTGGAGTTAAAACTTCCGGCTGGCGAGATTTTGGCGATTAATTTTGTTGATGTGGAAAAAGAAATTTATCAGCCAAGTATTTGGCGGATCTTTTTCTTGAAGGAGTTGGCTTTTGGTAAACTAAAGAATTGGAATCAAGATTCTTGCCGAGTTGAGGTTGAGATGAATGATGGAAGTTTGTATTATTTTACGATTAAAGAGATTTCTGCAATAAATATTCGAACAAGAGTTAATCGGCTTGTTTCAGGTTATTTTCAATAAAATACTTGACATAAGAATTATTTTGTGGTAAAATACAATTAGATTTGAATAAAATCAAAATAAAAATTAAAAAACAAAAATAATAAAAAGGAGAAAAATGAGTTCAGCTGCAGAGATCTTGGTTGTATTTCTTTCGGTGGCTCTTGCAATTTTCATCACACTTGGAATTATCACTTTTGTATTGGTAATTCGCGTAACTCGCCAGATTGGTGATGTGGCTGAAAAGATGCAAAATATTACCGCAAGTATTGATGGAATTGCCCAAAATGTTGCTCAGGTGACTTCGCCAATAATTATTGGGAAAACAATATTTGACATATTTAATAAATTTAAAAATAAAAAGGAGAAGAAATAAATGAGTAAAAAATTTGGATTAGGTTTGGCGATTGGTGCTTTGGTTGGTGCAGTTGCTGGAGTTTTAACGGCTCCGAAAAGTGGTGAAGAAACTCGAAAAGAGTTAAAAGAGAAAGCAAAAAAAGTTGCTGATGTTGCTGCTGAGAAAGCTGACGAAGTTGCTAAAAATACCGAAGAAGTTGTAAAAGATGTAAAGCGTAATGTTGGTGAGTTTGCGAACGAGGCAAAAGTTCAAACAGAAGCTAAGGTTGAAGAAGTTAAAATCGAGGCTGGAAAAATTCAAAAACGCGCACTGAATACTCTTGAAGGCGCTAAAAAAGGTTTCGAAAAGAAAGTTTAAGAGAATAATAAAAATCGCTCAATAAACGAGCGATTTTTGATTTGGGTTAATCAACTAAAATAAAGCTGTTTTTACCTTTTTTCAGTAGTCCTGCTTGAGAAATTTCAATATCTTCTAGAACTTTAACTCCATTGAATGATATTGAATTTGCGGCAATTAGCCTTTTTGCTTCACCTTTACTTTTTGAAAGTTTGGATTCAACTAGTATCTCGGAGATGGTCTTATTTTTTGAAATTGTAGGAATCTCGGTTTTGAGAACTTTAATTTCTTCTGGTTTTAGGGTTTCTATTTTTTTCCCACCAAAGAGAACTTCCGTTGCTGAAACTACACTATTTGCAACTTTTTTGCCGTGAACAATTTCAACAACATTTTTTGCAAGAGCTTTTTGAGCGATTCGCAAATGTTGATTTTCTAAATGTTGTCGTTCGATGTTTTCAATTTCATCTTTCGAAAGTGTTGTAAGAATTTTTAAATATTCAAAAACGCTCTGATCGTCAGAGTTCAGCAAGAATTGGTATAATTTGAATGGAGAAGTTTTTGATGCGTCTAGCCAAAGTGCCCCACCTTCGGATTTTCCAAATTTTCGCCCTGTTGATCGGTTGATGAGAAGTGGTGCAGTCATTGCAAAAGCTTCAACGCCTTCTTTTTTGCGAATTAAATTTACACCCGAAAGAAGGTTTCCCCATTGGTCACTACCGCCGATTTGAAGTGAAACACCTTTATTTTTATATAGATGCCAAAAGTCATAGCCCTGGAGAAGTGTATAGGTAAATTCAGCAAAACTTAAACCACTACCGTTATCGATTCGGCTTTTGAAGAACTCGCGGCTGGTTAAATCGGCCATATTAAAATTTTTGCCAATATCGCGCAAAAAAGGAATTAATTCAATTTTTGAAAGCCAATCAGCATTATTTACAACTTCAAAATCTTGCCCAGCGAATAATTTTGAAACTTGTGTTTTAAGCGCTTCGGTATTTTGTATAACTTTTTCAGCTGAAAGAAGATCGCGCTCTTCAGTATCGCGCATGTCACCTATCATTCCAGTTCCACCACCAACAAGCAAAACTACTTTATGCCCGTGATCAAGAAAACGGCGAACCATCATGTAAACACTTAGATGTCCAATATGAAGACTATCGGCAGAAGGGTCAGCGCCAAGATAGATTGTACGTTTTTTACCATCTAAAATTTCTGGATCTTGAAAAGTGGTTTGATTCCAAAAACCACGCCAT
>CAURQO010000024.1:0-9972 GCA_963527165.1 uncultured bacterium | reverse complement strand
AAACTGGATACATTTCTTGCCGATAAATTCGAAGGCGCTCGTCGATAACTTCTGGAGTATCATCAAGTCGACCGCGAATTTCAAGCCGGCGCATTAATTCACTTCGGGGCACTTCCAAAACAATCACCAAATCAACATCTCTACCGTGATTTTGCTTGTTTTCGATCAACCATTTCGCCTGTGCAAGCTGGCGTGGATAACCATCAAGAATTACCTGCTTAACATTTTTTCCATTTGCACGATCAAGAGCCTCACCCATTACGCGATTAACAATCTCTGGATCAATCAGTTTTCCAGTGCTCATTTGTGCGAGAAGTTCAGGATCTTTGCTATCTCGCAAAAGTTGCCCCGCTCCAAGCCAACGCCAATCATTTCGCGCGGCTAACAAATTACCTTGAACGCTTTTACCAGCACCTGCTGGACCAAAAAATACAATCATTGATTTCCTTTTGTTTTTAAATTATATACTTTTACATTATAGCATAAAAATTTAAAAGTTAAAAATCTTGACAATAATTAGACCTTCTTGAATATTTCCCATCACCAAGACCTTCAAGATAGCCAAAAATAGCAACACTTCCTTCTTTTTCTTCTGGAATTAAACCACCCCATTCTTCACTTTTTTTATCAGTACACTTAGCTCCAATCATTATGAAGGCTATATCATAATATCTTTTATCATCGCCATTTATCCATTCAGTCATAGGTCCAGCAAAATTTGCTCCAAAGTTTTTTGTGTTTGGCCCATGATCAAAATAATCCCCCCAGCCCCAAGCATCTTTATGTGTTATCATATATCCATCAATAATATTTGTTTCTTTTAAATATTGAGCTAAAACACCTTTTCCAATTGGAGAAATATTCCCAGTTCGCTCACCAACCTTTTCGAAAGTTGGAAATTCACCTTTGTTATTTGCCTTATATGTTTGTATTGCTGATGCAATTTTAGAATAATCTTGCTTTCGCGCAGTATTCCGCTGACTCCGTTGTAAAGCTGGCAGCCCAAGAAATACCATTAAAAATATTAACCCAGCAATGGCGAGAACTAGAACAACTTCAATAATTGTAAAACCCCGATAAAGATTATGCTTTTTCATATCTCGATTATAGCACCCCCCCCCCCCACAAAAGTCAAGATTAAAAAATAACCACTCAATAGTGATTATTTTTAGTACATATTTTTACAAAAAAATATAATCCAGCACGCCTCAGAGCAACACCAAATATAAATATTTTTAAGCAATCTCTTACTAAACTTACCAATAATAGAACTCATATCTTTTTATAGCTCTATTGTATCGCCTTTCGGAAATAAAATTCAAATTATTTTATTTGAAAAATACTATCTAATCACCACCATTGAGTATTATTCAAACCCATACTGTCTATACAGTAATTAGGATATCTATTTTGATTTTTATCTTGAGATTTGACAGATTCAAGAGACATCAAAACCGCTACAGAATTAAAACTTCCCTCCCTAAATCCATATCCAGTTGTGCCTTCTTCCGAATGTTCATACCAATAACCAGAATTAGAATCAACCGAGTGCGATTCACACTGGCCGCCTAAAATAATATAAGCTTCGTTACTTCTAACGGGTAAATTCATAAAAAATGCACTACCGTATGTACTAGTATCACCACCATTAAACCGATTGAAAACTTGAACATCTTCTATTTCTGATGATTCTGGGATATATTTAACAACTTCTTTATCCTTATCTTTTCGCAGATTATAGTAGCCTGTTTGATTTCTTGCTAACCCAAATGAAGGAATAGAACCTTTATTATTAGAACGAGCGTTTTCTAAATTAGCAATTAAGCTTGAAGACCACGACTTTCGCGCTGTGTCGCGCTGGCTCCGTTGTAAAGCCGGCAACCCAAAAAATATCATTAAAAATATCAATCCAGCAATTGCGAGCACTAAAACAACTTCAATAATTGTAAATCCTTCATAAAGTTTATGCTTTTTCATATCTCGATTATAGCACCCCCCCCCACAAAAGTCAAGGTTAAAAAATAACCACTCAGTAGTGATTATTTTTAGTACATATTTTTACAAAAAAATCGAAAAAACCATAATCTAGCATATGCTCAGGGTGCCATTGAACTCCAATAATATTTTCAAACTCAATCGCTTCAATAATACCATCATCGCTCCTTGCCGTAACCTTAAAGTTTTCCGCCAAATCTTCAATAGCTTGACTATGTAATGAATTCACCAAAATACTATTTGCTTTAAAATACTCGTAAATTTTTGAATCTGGTGATATATTAACTTTATGTCGTTCTTTAATTGGAATCTGATGATTTTCTATTTTCTGGTTTAAAGTTCCGCCAAAGTAAACATTTAAAACCTGAATCCCTCTACAAATTCCCAAAATCGGCTTCTTAACGCCATAAAACTCTCTAATTAGTGTAAAATCAAGTTTATCAATTTCTTGATTTTTCTTATCGACTGGATTTAAATTATCTTTACCATATTTTTTTGCATCAATATGAATAGGGCTTCCAGTTATAATCAACCCATCACATAAATTAGCAATTTTTGAAGCTTGTTTTGAAGAATAAACCGGAAATAATAAGATTCCTAAATTTTCAAAAACCTTTTTCGTATTTGCGTCTATCCAGTATTTTCCAGTTTTCTTTTCAGAAAGGCCATATCGCATTGTGATTGCGATAATCACTTACGAAAGTTCCTCTTTCACAATTTTCGCTAGAATAGCACCATCGGCAGAGTTGCCAAATTTTGCTTTCATTCTGCCAATAATTGCGCCCATTTGTTTGATCGAAACTTCACCCATTGCTGAAATTTCAGCTTTTACGGCTGCACGAATTTCATCTTCACTCGCCATTTCTGGCAAATATTTCGAAAGAATTTCAGCTTCTTTTAGTTCGTTTTTGGCGCGCTCTTCATCTAATAAACTTGCTGCTTCTTTGCGCTTTTTAACTTCTCGTGCAACTAGCGTTTCGATTTCAGAATTATCCAAACCCTCTTCACGCTTTCCAAGCTTCACTTCTTCATCTAAAATTGAAGCTTTCAAGCCTCGCAAAACTGTAGTTTCGAAAGCATTTCGTGCAAGCATTGCAGTTTTTAAATCTGCGTTAATTTGTTCCTTTAACATTTTTTCCTCCTTTTTAAAATAAAAACTATTCTCTCGATCGGAACTTAGGTTTTTGTTCTCCGTAAAACAAATCTCCTTTGCCTCTATTTAAGTTCCAGACACCTTTGTGTTTAGGTTTTGACCCCCAATACTTCAAGTCGTCGATGTAGAAATATTTACCTTTATGCCCATAAAAATATTCAGTTTCTCCATACTTCTCAATTATTTCTGCGAGCCTTTCTAAATCCTTATCTTCACCGTTGTTTTTGCTCAGTGCGTATTCGTGTGGTGCTGTTTTAGCATAAGTTTTTGCGAAAATCCACTCATACTTTTCTACAATACTGCGAGCTTCTGCCACTATTTGTTCTTTTAGCATTTTCATCATTCCAAAATAAATCCAGCCTTTCGACTGGAATTTATATTTTTAGCGAATACCAAGTCGCATTTTTTGTGCTTTTTCAGCACGGCGTTGATTTCGAACGATTGCTTTTTTACGTCGTTCAACCTTGCTTAAAGGCTTCGAAAATCGCATTGACGCTTTAGCTTCGCTCAAAACTCCACTTTGTAGAACTTTTCGGTTGAAGCGACGAATGATGTTTTCGTTAGCTTCTTTCTGGTCTTTCCTTGTTACACTAATACTCATACTGATTACTATTTTACCAAAGTTTTTTAAAAAAAGCAAGAAAAAAATAAAATCGCCTAATTTTGAGCGATTTTACAATTTTCGAAACTATTTTCGAAACTATTTTTGAACTTTTGCGTATTTACCGTTAACAAAATGAATTTCGTTATTTTGATCCATTTCGAAAAGATACACAATCGCCATAATCCAGTCAATCGTCATACCGATTCCAAAAAGTCCAATTGTGAAGATATATAGTACACCCATACCAATTTGACCTCGCATAAATCGATGAACACCAAGCCAACCTAAAAACCAAGTAATCAAGAAATAAGCAATTCCATTGATTGTTTTAGTGTCAGCTACAAGGTTTGGTTGGTTAATATTGATATTAATGTTATTGTTTAAATCCTTTGAACCTTCGTCCATATTTTCCTTTCATTTTTTAAGATTATATCTAAAATTATACCCTAATTCAAAGTTATCTGCAAGAGTATTTACTTTAATTTTGACTGTTCGCGATAAAAGTCAATCCAGATTTTAAGCAGTCGATCTTCAGAATAAAATTCCGAAATTTCTTTCGATTTTACTTTATATTTTTCAAGAATTTCTGGCTTTTTCGAAATTTCTTTAATAACTTTATCCATTTCGGCAAAATCTTTACCCGCCAGATATTTTCCTTCAAGAATATTTTTGTACAAATCTAAATTGCGCAACATTATTGGCGCCCCACAACTGGCTGCCTCTAAGATAGACATCGGGAAAAGCTCTGCATAACTCGGCAATAAAAATAAATCACAGCTTGCATAGAATTTTCGAATATCCTTGCGTGGAACAATTCCTAAAAATTTCAAATTTTTTGGTGGATTTTCAACTATTTTTTTGTAGCGCTCATAACCACTAGTAATTTTTCCGAACGAAAAGCCGCCAGCCCAAACAAATTCAATATCAGGATTATTTTCTGCTAACTTTACAAAATCATCAATACCTTTTCGTTGCTGAACTTGACCAACGCCAAAAACCACAATTTCATCTTTTTTCCAACCTTGCGATTTTCGAAAATCATCTCGTGCTTCTTTACTCAAAGGTGACCATTTATCTTTTGCTACAAAATTTGGAATATAAGTTATTTTTTCTCGGTCAATACCAATTTTAACTAGTTCATCTTTAAAATCAGGGTTAACCACCACCAAATGATCCATTTTGTCATAAAATTTAATCAAGTATTTTTTTACAATTTTTTCAGCAATTGCTGGCATATCCAAACTACCATCAAGCGTATCGGGTATTAAATGAACATAGCCAATCCGCCGACCAGTGTATTTTTTGAACTGAGCTGCCAAATAAAAATGCGGATCAATCGTGTGAAAATGCGTTATATCTGGGTTTTTCGCACGAAGCGTTTTGGTAATTTTCAGCTCATCTTTTGCCCGATTCTGAAGAAGATTCATAAGTTCGAAATAAGCGCCACCAACCCCTTGACCAGCAACTTTATCTGCCGAACTCATCATATTCACATGAATTTTAGTCATAAGTTAATTATACACTTTTCCTTTCCAAATGTAAAATCTGCCCTTCGATATTTTTCTGACCTTGCCATTCATTTAAGCCAAGCGAAAAAATCACATCAACTTCTTCGCCAATTTCCGCAAAAAATTCTTTTGGCGCATTAAATTTTAACATTTTAATTTCATTCTCGCCATCAGTTAAAGTTAATTTCAAGTGCTGTTTTTGTTCACCCATTTCTTGACGCGAAGCCACCCGCACATTTTTAATTTCGAAAGTCGGCTCTTCGTTGCCATTTCCAAAAGGTTCAAGAAGTGAAATTTTTTCAAAAAGTTCTAGTGAAATTGGCGAAAAATCTTTAAGTTTAATATCCACTTTTGGCAAAAGTTTTTCAAGCTGATTTTTTAATTTTAACGAATCGTAAAAATCATTCACGCTTTTTCGAAAATCATCAATTTTTGAAGTTGGTAAAGTTACGCCCGCGGCCGCATCGTGACCTCCCCCTTTAATAATGATTTCGCTTGCATTTTGCACTGCTTGACTTGCCGAAAAATCGCCAAAACTGCGCGCCGAACCCTTTGCTATATCACCCTCAATCGAAATTACAAAAACCGGCTTTTTAAAACGCTCCATTAAACCACTCGCTACAATTCCAATAATTCCATCATTAAAACCCTCATCAGTCACAACCAAAACTTTATCATTTTTAAAATCTTCAGATTTTTGAATTGCAATTTCAAGCGCTTCGTGCTGAATTTTACGGCGGATTTTATTCAAATCATCAAGACTCTTAGCTTTTTCGAATGCCACAAAAGCGTCTTTTTCAAGCATTAAATCAAGAGCTTTTTCGGCAGTTTCAAGCCGACCGGCAGAATTGATTCGTGGGCCAATAATAAAACCTAAAGTTGAACTCGTTGGGTCTTTAACACCTGCGAGTGCCAGCATCGATTTCAGTCCAGCACGCCGAGTTTTCGAAAGAACTTTTAACCCCCAAAAAGTGTTTTGGCGATTTTCAACCGTTTGTTTCATGATGTCGCAAACAGTGCCTAGTGCCACCATATCAAGTAGCCACTTTTCTTGACCAGCAGGAAAACCATCGAGTTTAGTTTGAAGCGCTTGAACCAATTTAAATGCCACCCCAACGCCGGCAAAATTTTCAGCTTGTGGATATTTGTTTTCTTTTCTGCGCGGATTCACAACCGCAACCGCATTTGGTTGAACTTCGGCAATATTGTGGTGATCGGTTACAATCGTATCGATTCCAAAACCTTTTGCAAAATTAATTTCAGCGTGATTTAGACTTCCACAGTCAACAGTGAGAATTAAATTTGTTCCGCGCTCTGCCAAAATCTTTACGCCGCGTTCATTCATTCCATAGCCATCTTTAAAACGATCTGGCAAAAAATAATCAACATTCTTAAAACCAAATTTTTCAAAAGCCGTCAAAATAACCGTCGAAGCCGAAACGCCATCCACATCGTAATCGCCATAAACTGTAATTTTCTCTTGTTTTTTGTGGGCAACAAGTAGTCGCTCAACCGCTTTTTCCATATCCGGCAATAAAAAAGGATCATACTGGTTATCATAATTCGGATTCAGAAAAGCTTCACGATTCTCTTTCGAAATTCCACGATTTTCTAAAATTTGCTCAAAAATTTGCTCCACCATTTATCAAAAATCTTACCTTTTCACAGATTTTTCAATATAACGGTTTTGACGCGAAACATTATTTTGCTCGCGAACTTTCACAACGATCGATTGGAGTTCCGAAAAGAACAAAAAATTCGTATTTGTGAAATAAGTATATGTATTTTTCTTTTTTTCTCGATTTAAAAATCCTGCCGTTTCAAGCTTAGCAAGTTCGCGCTGAATATTTCCTGGATCTTCTTTAAGAAGTTTTGCAAGACCTCGTGAGTGCATTTTGATCGCTGGATATGTCACAAAAAAAACAACAATTTTTCGTTTAACTCGTGATGTAATAAAAATATCTAAATCTACCATGCTCTCACCTTTTGTATTACTATTTTACAAAATTTCGAAAATTTTCGCAAGGCTTATTTTCCTTAAAAAACAATTTTATTTTTGAACTTTTTTGGTGTAAAATAAAAAGTATATGTGTTTTTATTATGAGATTGCACCAACAAAAATTGTTCGTTCTGGTAGCGATATTCTTACATATTCTTCGGCTGAAGAACTCGAAATTGGACAAATTGTCGAAATTCCAGTTGGCAAAAAAAATCTCATTGGCGTGGTCTGGAAAAAAGCAAAAAAGCCAGATTTCGAAACACGCGAAATTTCAAAAATAATTTCAAAAACTCCGATTCCAAAATATTTGATTAAACTTTCAAAATGGATGAGCGAATATTATGCCACGCCACTCGCTCAAGTTTTGAGTGGAATTTTACCGAGTGGATTAAATAAATCACGCCGATTTTCAAAAAGCGAAAAACTTGAAATTTCCGGCTTAAAAACTACTACAAAAACAGATAAAAATACCGAAAGTTGTTCAATTTTTTTATACACAGAAGAACAGCAAAATACGCTCAAAAAACTTGACAATATTAATTCCGGAACGGTTTTGCTTCACGGAATTACTGGATCAGGAAAAACTTTAATCTATATTAATCAAGCTGAAAAAATATTCAACACGGGTAAATCGGCAATTATTCTAGTACCAGAAATTGCCCTAACTTCACAGCTAGTTTTGAATTTTAAAAAACATTTTTCAAATATTAAAATTATTCACTCGCACCAAACTGAAGCTGAACGACACAAAACTTGGTTAAAAATTTTGAACGACCCAGAACCACAAATTATTATTGGTGCACGCTCTGCCCTTTTTGCGCCCGTAAAAAACTTAGGGCTAATTGTAATTGATGAATGTCACGAACCAAGTTTTAAGCAAGATCAAACGCCAAAATATTCTGCTTTACGCGCAAGCAGTTTTTTGGCTTCGAATTTTAATTTTAAAGCAATTTTTGGTTCTGCAACGCCGTTAGTTGAAGATTATTTCTTAGCCGAATTATCTGAAAAAAATGGCGGAAACGAAATTATTAAACTAACCAAACTCGCCAAAAAAGAAGCTCAACCAGCAAAAATTGAACTGGTTGATTTAACAAAAAAAGATTCAAAAAACCACCGCTTTTTTTCGAAAAAAATGCTTG
The DNA here is from genome assembly GCA_963527165.1 of uncultured bacterium. GTDB lineage: Bacteria > Patescibacteriota > Saccharimonadia > Saccharimonadales > Saccharimonadaceae > Nanogingivalis. Next base: position 1,574 of record CAURQO010000024.1, on the reverse strand, counting down.
CCAAAATGGAGAAAACTTTAAGCGAAAATAAACAAGTTTTGATTTACCATAACCGTCGCGGTTCGGCTAGCATTACACTTTGTCATAATTGCGGATGGATGGCGCTTTGTCCAAATTGTTTTGTTCCGCTAACTCTACATGCCGATAGATTCTTGCTAACTTGTCATATTTGTGGTCACAAAGAACGCCCGCCAATTTCTTGCCCAGATTGCGGTGAAGCAGAAATTATCCATAAAGGAATTGGTACAAAAGCAATCGAAGAAGAAATTCGAAAGCTCTTCCCTCAGAAAAAAATTGCACGCTTTGATGCAGATAGCGATAAAAATGAAACTGTAGAAAAGCTTTATAATGAAATTCGCAACGGTGAAATCGACATTATTATTGGCACCCAAGTTATTGCAAAAGGTTTGGATTTACCAAATTTAAAAACTGTCTGTGTGGTTCAGGCTGATACAGGATTAGCCTTGCCTGATTTTACTTCAAGCGAGCGAAATTTTCAGTTAATTTCACAAGTAATTGGCCGCGTTGGGCGGCACTCTAACGAATCAAATGTAATTATTCAAACTTATCAACCTGAAGCCCCATCGATTCAATTTGGTTTAAATCAGGATTACACCGGATTTTATAATTTCGAAATTAAAAATCGCCAAAAACAAAATTATCCGCCTTTCGTGTATCTTTTAAAGTTAACTTGCATTTATAAAACCGAGATTTCAGCTGTTCGAAATTCACAAAAAGAAGCACACGAGATTCGTAAAAAATTTTCGAAAGATGTACAAATTTTTGGTCCAACACCAGCTTTTTATGAACGTGTGGGTGAAACTTATCGTTGGCAAATTGTAATTAAAAGCAAAAAACGCGCACCGCTTTTAGATATTGCACGCGATTTTCAAGGTAAGCCACAATGGCGAGTTGATTTAGATCCACCAGGATTGATTTAATTATCTTTTTTCAAAATGTTAAAAACATAATTCTTTAAACAATCTAAGTTAGCTTTTCTAGCTTCGCCTTTCATTATTTTGCCATATTTTATCTTTTCAATATCTTTAAGCATAAAGCAAGTTAATTCGCCAAACTCCACCACGCTTGGTGAAAATTTACTATCAGGATTAGAAAAAACCCGCCCTTCAGAAACTGTTCGACCGCAATAATCTTTTGAAAATATTCTATGCCTTCATAATTATCTGTTTCAAAAAACATCAACGTAATCAACACCAAAAATATTTCCCTGTCATTTTTTGGTTTTATTAATTTTAAGAAATTATCAATATTTTTTCATACTATATCCTTTATATAAATTAAAAAGGCGAGATATACATTTACCAAAAAAATACTATATATAAAGACCCTGATCTTTATTATAGTCTGCACCATATGTAGCACTACCCACCTCTATATAAAAGTGCGGAGTATTCTTAGCTCATTTGAAATATTTACCATTTAAAGTATCTGGCTTTAATTCTACCTAAAAATCAATGATTTTATAGCTTTTTTACCCTAAAAATGGTATAATAAAAATAATGAAAAAAGAAGATATTATAACCTTACCTAACCAAAATTTGCGCAAAAAATGC
>CAURQO010000023.1:0-10039 GCA_963527165.1 uncultured bacterium | reverse complement strand
TTATAAGATGTATGAACTCAGATTATTTTAGAGTGCTGAGTGTCAGACAGTCTTTATAGAGCATTCATTTTTTTAAACGATTAAGCTTCTTTTGTAGATTCAGCTTCTTTTTCTTCAGCTTTTGGGGCTTCTGGCAAAGTATTTACAGCTTCACGGTCAAATGTAACTTGTTTAAGTCGAGCACTTTTACCGCTTCGGTTTCGTAAGAATGAAAGGTAGTTTCGGCGAACTTTCGAACGGCGAACAATTTCAATCTTTTCAAGTAACGGGCTATGAAGAAGGAAAGATTTTTCCACACCAACACCGCTAGCAATTTTTCGAACAGTAATTCGCGAAGTATGCGATTTTTTGCGGTCAGTTCGGATAACTACACCTTCGAAAATCTGAATTCGCTCTTTATTACCTTCTTTAATTTTTTGATGAACACGAACAGTGTCACCGCTTTTAACATCAAGAACGGCATCTTTCTTCTGCGTGTCATTAACTTTTTTGATTAACTCAAAACTCATATTTTCCACTCACTTTTAAATTTAATATCTATAATCAAGGTTTATTATATCACACTTTTTAGCTTTTGTGAAGAGCTAAATTACGCGATTTACTTCCTCAATAGTTGTATCACCTCGAAGAGCCGAGATCACACCCTGTTGCAAAAGAGTTAACAAGCCGTCTTCGCGAGCCTGAGCCTCAATCGCTTCAGTTGAAATCACTCCTCTTTCGCCGCGCAAAAATGCCGCAATATTATCATTCACGACCATCATTTCCATCACCACAATTCGCCCCTTATAGCCAAAAGGACTATCCTCTGAAACGACTGGCTTCCAAAGTTTAAAATCACCTGAAATATCTTGCGGAAGTTTCTCAGCCGGAACACCCTCCAAAACATTTCGAACCCATTTTTTAGTAGCTTCATCTGGAATATATTCTTGCGCATTTTGATCAAGTTTTCGAACAAGTCGCTGAGCAATCAAAAGCCGAATTGCACTTGAAAAAATTGGGTTCATTCCAATCATATCAATCATACGCGAAAAGGCCGCACTAGTTGAATTTGCGTGAAAGCTCGAAAGCACCAAATGCCCCGTAATCGAAGCCTGAATTGCTGTTCGCGCTGTATCATTATCGCGAATCTCACCAACCATCACTACATCTGGGTCAAGACGCAAAACCGAACGCAAGCCATCCGCAAAGCTCGCACCGTGCGTTGTATCGATCGGAATTTGCGAAATTCCACCAATTCCATATTCAATCGGGTCTTCAAGTGTAATAATCTTACGATCGAGAGTGTTTAAAGCATTCAACATCGAATAGAGCGTGGTTGATTTACCTGAACCAGTTGGACCAACCATTAAAACCATTCCACGCGGATGTGAAATAATCTCATCAATCTCGGCACGCTCTTTTGGCGCAATTCCAAGCAAATCAAGCTGCAGCATACTCTCATCAAAGTTAAACAAACGCATCACAGCATCCATTCCATACATCGTCGGAACAGTTTCAACACGTAAGTTCAAAAGGTGCGAAGTTCCATCACGATAAATATCTTTTTGCATATGACCAGATTGTGAAGTTTTCGAAGCACTTGAAACTCCCGCGCGCGAAGAAAGCTCACCCATAATCACACGATAACGATCTCGCCCAAGCTCCGCCACAGGGTGAAGCGCACCATCAACACGCATTCGAACTCTAATCGACTGTCGCTGATTCTCGATATGAATGTCGCTCGCTCCAAGCCGATCCGCTTGATCAATCAGATAATCAAAAACCTCATCAGATGCAACCGTTGCCAAAGTCTGACTAACTTTATCCAAAGTTGCACTATCACCCTCGCCCGCAATTTCAATATCATCATAAATAACCTTTTTCGGCGGGTCATAGCGACGCATAATATTTTTCCACGCAATTTCAGAAATCAAGAAAAGTTCAAGTGTTTTTCCTTCGTCTTGATATTTTTTTGAAAGCTTTTGAATCACTGAACGCGGCGTTTGACTCGTAATCAAAACTCGCCATGGCTTATTTTCATCCACATCACCAATCTGAAGCGGCGCTAAAAAAGCACGATACATCTGTTCATTTGTAAAAAGACCCCGTGCCAATGGAAAAATATTTTCAAATTCCCGTGTATCAAGATATGTCAAACCCAGAATTGAAGCCCGTTGCTCGGTTGCTTCTTCTTCCTTCTGGCGACGCATTAATTGAACTTTATTCTCTTCCATTAACTCAATTTTATCACAAGCACTTTCTTTTTTCAATCAAAAATGATAAAATATCCTCATCGCTTCAAGCGAAATTTTTAGAATAGAGGTGAGCAAAATGCGCCTTAAAGAAACAATCGAGCAAGCTATTTTTGAAAGTTGCCCAGAAGTAGAAAAAGAGATAAATGTCCCGTTCAAAAACCGCTGGAACATTTCTCTAAGAATTAAAAACTCTTTTCGCGCAGAAATTGGCAGATTTTCAGAATATTCCGCTTTTGTTCAAGTTGAAGAACTGAAAACTGACAATAAAAACTCATCGTTGGTAATTTTCAAAAAAGTGCCTCTCGAAGACGAGTATAATTTCGAAATAAATACCGATGGAGTTTCACCGGAACTTGCAAAATACACCTATGAAATCCTCGGTCGCACATTATCAAAACTTAACGCCATAAATAACAAGCGTTAGAATTCGAGCCTTCGGGCTCTTTTTATTTTTTTCGAAATCTGCTAAAATGAAAAGAATGAAAAATCCAAATTCTCTCAAAAATCAAAACCGCGAACAAAATCGCGAAATTATAATTCTGGCACATAATATTCGCTCAACCCACAACATTGGCGCAATCTTGCGAACGAGCGAAGGTTTTGGTGTTTCGAAAATTATTTTTAGCGGATATTCACCTTTTCCGCTTTTACCAAATGAAGATTTTCAAAAAACTGGTCGTCTACCACATCTTGCGCAAAAAATAAATTCACAAATTCACAAAACAGCACTAGGGGCGGAAGAAATTGTCGAGTGTGAAATTTCCAACAATATTTTCGAAACAATCAAAAATCTCAAGCTTCAAAATTTTGAAATTCTTGCGCTTGAACAAAGCACAAAATCGATTTTTCTAAAAGATTTTTCCGCACCTGAAAATGCTAAAATTGCACTACTTCTTGGTGAAGAAGTTGAAGGAATATCTGAAGAATTAGTTAATCTTTGCGATAGAACTCTTGAAATCCCAATGTTTGGTCAAAAAGAAAGTTTCAATGTTTCTGTCGCAACTGGAATTGCACTTTACAAAATAGCCTGTGAATAGCTTATTTTTGTGTGATTCTCTTTGCTTTTTCGAGAATTTCTAGCGCAAATTCTGGTGAATCTATAAAATCATCTGGTGATTCTTTGATCATTTTTCGAAATTCATCAAAATTCACCAGTTTTATTTCTGCAACTTCATCTCGCAAAATTGCTAAATTTTTAAGATTAAAATCAACTTTTGCCACAAAAAATTTCATAAAACGCCGCTTATTTTCTTTCGTATGAATAAAAACTTTTTCAACCTCACAAAAGTTTTTATTTTCTAAACTTAGTCCAATTTCTTCGATAGTTTCTCGATGGACCGCATCCAAATAACTTTCACCGATTTTAACATGTCCGGCAGCAGCTGAAAATTGCCATTTTCCAGCAAAAGTCGCTTTTGAAAATGCTCGACGCTGAATTAAAAAATTTCCAAATTTATCAAATAAAATCAAAGACACAGTTCGATAAATTCTTCCGGTTGTTTTATCAAAATTTGCTTTATCAACTTCATCAATTATTTTGTCGTGCTCATCAACAATTGGTAAAATTTCTTTCATTTCTAAACCTCGTCTTCGGCAATTTCCGAAAAACTACTGAAAAATTCATCTTTAATCTTCTTCCAATTTTCATCTTGGCGAACCAGCATTTTCTCATCTTCTTGATTTCGAAGCAACATTTTTACAGTTTCCTCAAGATAAACTTCACCCTGTGAACCCTTCAAAAGCACCAAAGCTCCTTTTTCCATAATACTACGAGCAAAAGCTCCGGCATCAATTGCATTTTTCGCTTCATAAACTTGACACCCCCTTAATCGTGCAGCTGGTGCAAGAAAACGATTAGCCTGCTCACCGACAGTAATCACCCAAGAAAGTGAAATTCCATCAAGCATTTCACCAATTTTTTGATGCTCAAAGGCTGAAGATTCACCAAGTTCATTCATACTACCGATAATCGCAATTTTCGAAGGTGCAGAAAGTGCGTAAAGAGTTTGAATTGCCGCCTCCAAAGCCGCTGGACTAGAATTATAAGTGTCATCAATAAGCACCGAATCTTCAACTCCGCACATAAAATTCATTCGCCCAGGAACAGGCTTCAAACTTGAAATTCCATTAACGATTTCCTGTGGACTCAATCCAAGTTTAACCGCAACCGCCACAGCACCAGTAATTGGTCGCAAAGAATGCTCACCAAAAACCTTCGCACGAACAGGGATTTCGCCATATTCCGGCGTTTGAATTTTTCCATCAAAACCGTTTAATAGCGAAAAATCCTCAGCGACAAAATTATAATTCGCACCACCAACCGAGCTATAAGTCGAAATATTAGAATTTGGAACAACTTTCAAGAAATCACCGTCAATATCATCTTGATTCAAAATCGCCATTCCCGCAAAACTTGCCGCACTCAACTCTTCTTGTGCTACAGCTTCAAGACTGCCAAAAAACTCCATATGTTCAGGCGTGATAGATGTAATAACCGCAATATTTGGCGCAAGATATTTACCAAATTGCCTAATATCACCAGGATGATCAGTTCCAAGCTCTTGAATAATAATTTCTGGCTCATCACTACTTGGCGACTTAATTCTATTTCTTGCAGCACTAAAAACTTTATGCCACTGCCAAAAATTGCGCGGATTTCCAGGGAAATTTATCCCCAAAATCGCAAGTGGCGCGCTTAAATGCGTGTTGTGATTTCCTTCATGAAGACGAACGCGATACTTCTGGCTCAAAAGCGTCGCAATCGCAAGTTTTGTACTAGTTTTTCCAACAGATCCCGCAACTGTAATCAATTTAATATTTGGATGTGTTTCGAAATACTCTCGAACATATTTTTCAAGTTTTGTCTGAATTCCTTTTTTAAACATAATCTTATTCATTATAATATAAAATCACCACTTTTTCAAGTAGTGATTTGCCGTGTTGATGTGTGCCCACCCTGGGCGGTTTTTGTTATTTATTTTTTATTTATAAGTGTTATTTAGGGGAGAAAAACAAATATCGCCCTTGATAACACACCAACTATATTAAGTATAATAACAAACCGCTCAAGCTTTGTCAAGTATTATTTTAAAAAAGGTTTATTTTCTGAAATTTGAGATAATAACTCCTCGTTTGAAAAATCTCTTCGAACATCAAATTCTTCCCAATTTCCATATTTTCCGTCCGCTTCGCCAAGATTTAAAATCCTTCGCCAAGCAAAATCCTCACGAACATCGCTAGTATCCATTGGATTAACCCTTGAATATTCAATTCCACCTAAATTAGGCACATCATAAATATGTCGCCGCGTTGTATCGTTCCATTGCTCCGGCAAAAAACCCTCAATCAAATAACAAGCTGATTGAATTAATTGCTTATGCGATACAATCAATACATTCTGATTCCCATCTTCCCTTTTTAGACGTTCAGAAAAAGTTCGAAAACGCAAATAGACATCAAAAATACTCTCGCCACCATCAAACCGCATAAAAAATGGATCATTATAGAGATATTTCATCGTAAGTGAGAAATGTTCGGCGCGCTCATCCATACTCACTCGACCAAAGACGCCCCAATTTCTCTCGGAAACCAAATCATCAATCTTCCAAAAATGACGATTTTCACCGCTCAAAATGGCCGCCGTCTCTCTTGCACGAATAAAAGGCGAGGAATATTTCGAATCAAAAAAATCTAGTCCGCCATAAATTTTTGAAAGCTCTCGTCGTGCACGTTCAGCTTGATTTCGCCCTTCTGGAGAAAGCCGCTGCCGCCAATCTGCGCGCGATTCAACTTTCGATTCTAAATCAATTTTTTGGCCAAGCTTTTGAGCATGTTGAACAATATTCGCCTCACTTTGCCCGTGCCGCACCATCACCAATCGTAGCGGATTCACCATTTCTACCTTTCTTTTTTATATAAAATTCTTATGCTTTCTTAATTATATCACAATTTTACTTTTTTCCAAAGTCTATTTTGCGAAAATTGACGCAAAATGTTATAATATTAAAATGAATCTAAAAACTTGGCGAAAAAATCTTCAACATAATTTCATAAAAATCGGTAAAAATAAAATTTCAACATATCAAGATCTCACACCAAATAAGCAAATTGCCGTACTTTTTCACGGATTTGGTGGAAATTATTTCGGCTTAACTCCACTCGCTTTTGAGCTTTCAAAAAAATATTCAATTATCATTTGCGAACTTCCAGCCCACGGAAAAAGCTCACTTAACACTTTTCAAAATATTCAAGATTTTCAGAAATTCTATCAAAAATTAATTTCAAAACTTGAAGAATTTGGCGAAATTGACTTAATTGTTGGTCATTCCTTTAGCTCATATTTTGTGAGCGACGCTAAAATTTCGAAAAAAATTCCAACCATAATTATCAACCCTGTTTTCGAACCAAGCGATTCTTTTCTGGCCGGAATGAAAGCTTTGCACAAGTCTAACTTTCTGATGATTTTTTCGAATTTATCAATATTTTCACCTTTTAAAGCCGCCATACTTCAAAAAACTTGGTCGCGAGAAGCCAATAAAAATATTTATCAAAATATGTTTTTTTGCCAAAATTCTTTCAAAAAACTCTTAGCGCAAAAAATAACAATTCCAATTGCACTTGATAAGAAAGTTTTTGAAAATAAAAATTACATTAAAATTGCAATTATTGGCGAAGAAGATTCAACCGTAAAAGAATTCAATAAAGAAAAGTTCCAGATGTTTTTTCCTGAATCAGATTTCTATATCTTGAAGAATAGTGGTCATCTTTCACCAATGGAAAAACCACAGGAAATCGCCAAAATTATTTTTGAAAATATAAAATAACTCCGTACAAAACGGAGTTATTTTTTACATTTTTTCAATTTCGGAAAGCGATTTTTTTAATCGTTTCAAGCTTTCATTTTTACCAATCACACGCAAAGTTTGATTCAAAGCTGGCGAAAATGGCGCCCAAGTTAGTGAAATTCGAATAATCTGGAAAAGAATTCCTGGCTTTTGACCAGTTTCTTCTAACAGTTGATTTAATACATTTTGAATTTCGTCATCACTCCAGTTTTCGAGCATTTCGAATTTAGTTATTCCCAAACTCAAAAGTTCCAAAATTTGTGATTTTTCAAGTTTTTTAAGTTGCTTATTTTTCGAAATCATTTCAAGATCAGACTTTTGTTCCGCAAAGAAATATTCACTGGCGAGCGGTAAATCTTTAAGTGTTTTTAAGCGGTCAAAAACCAAACTTAGAACCTCTTTTTTATATTCTTCGCTGGCGTTCTGTGCGTTTTTACCCCAAAAATCTTGGACACGTTCAAACAGATCGTCTAATGAAATTCGTCGAATCCACTGACCGTTAAGCCACAAAAGTCGCTGCTCGTCGAATCTTGCACCAGACTTCTGGACACGATCAAGAGAGAATTTTTCAATCAATTCCTCTTTAGTGAAAATTTCTTGCTCAGTGCCGTCATTCCAGCCAAGTTGAGCTAAGAAATTTAACATTGCTTCAGGTAAAATTCCATCAGAACGATATTCACTAACACTTTTCGCCCCATCCCTTTTACCGAGTTTTTTATTTCCTTCTGGAGCTAAAATATGCGGCAAATGTGCTAAAATCGGTGACTCAATCTCGAGCGCTTCATATAGTGAAAGATATTTCGGTGTGCTCGCAACATATTCCGAACCACGAATCACATGTGTGACCTTCATTTCAAAATCATCAACAATATGCGCAAAATTGTAAGTTGGTAAACCATCTGCCTTAATTAAAATAAAATCGTCCAAAGCTTCTGGCCCAGCTGAAAGTTCACCCATCACCGCATCATGCCAAGTGTAGCGTTTAATTTCTGGCGTTTTGAAGCGTAGAGGCATCCCAATTTTCCACTCTGGTGGATTTTTTGGGCGATGTTCACGATATAAAAAAGCCCGTTTTTCAGCTTTAGCCTTATTTCGAAATTCCTCAACTTCCTCTGGCGAGTACGGATCGGCATATGCCAAACCTTTTTCGATTAATTTCCTCGCCCAATCGAGATAAATTTCACGACGATTGGTCTGATGATAAGGACCAAAACCGCCACTTTCTTGGCCTTTTTCACCATAAATTGGACCCTCATTCCAGTCTAAGCTGAGCCATTTGAGGGTGTCAAGAATTAAATCTTCAGCACCTTCAACAAATCGAGCTTGATCGGTATCTTCAATTCGCAAAATAAAATCTCCGCCAGTTTGTTTGGCGATTAAATATGGATATAGTGCGCTTCGAACATTTCCAACATGAATATATCCAGTTGGACTCGGCGCAAAACGAGTTCTTGCTTTCATAGTTATATATTATACTTCAATTTGTTTTTTTTCTCAACCTAAAACCACCAAAATAAAAAGCGGCCAAAGCCACCTTTTATGCGTTTAAACTTGTCGCAATTTTTCGAATTTCATCATCCGAAATTTTATCCGAAGCCTCAACTTTGTAAAGCTTTCCGTTATTCACCCAAACAGATTCACCACGATGATTTGAATAGATTGTTAAACCATTACTATAGGTCGTCGAATAATCTTCACTCCACTTTTGATTGACATAATTCTGCAAAAGTGCCGAGCTATCCCAATCACTTTGTGTTTGTTGAATTTTATAGTTAGAATTATTCTTTTTATATTCGAAATTCACATTTTTTCCATCAAAATAAGCCAAGCCTTTTGGTGAATATCCGTCCGCAATATATGATGGCGTTTCAACCGTCATTCCAGATTGAATTTCCGAAATCCAACTCGAAATTTCAGGCAAATTAGTATAAGTTAAATAACCTACACCAAAGATAGCTACAGCAAAACTAAGCGAGAAACTTAAAAATTTTTTATTTGCAAAAAATCCTTTTTGCTTAGATTTTTTAGCTTTTTTACTCTCTTGACGAGATTTTTCAATCACCCGACTAATTGCAAAAGCCTTCACTTCTTGATTCGAAATTTTCTGTTTTTGTGCTTTTTTTGCGTGTAATTCTTCATTTGCTTTTTTTGCAAGTGGATGTTCTTCAAAAGGAGCGATTTTCTCTACTTCTTCGATCTGATTTTTCGAAATTGGGGAAATCACTTTATGATCACTTGAAAAACGCGAGATTAAAAATTCATCTTCGCGAGTCGCTTTTGATTCGCGCGCACGCAAAATTGCCTCTTGGTAATCATGACGACGCTTAAATTGGCTAATCATCTCCTCTTGGTGAAGAGAAATATTTTGCCGCTTCGGAACAGAAACATATTTGCGGTTCAAGGTGCTTGATCTCTGTAGATTATTATGAATTTTCGAAATATCATTTCTAATATCTTTACGATTATTTTTTGGTACACTCAAAAGTTTACCCGTAATTGCATCGTACTTTTTCCCATTTATAATAATCTCGTCTCTCATTCTCTTCCCTATTTAGCTTATGTATATTTTACTTCATTTCTAACATTTTTTCAAGGTTTTTCGAAAAGAAAATAATAAAAACAGCCTATCGAAAAGTTGTCCTTTATTTAGTTTTGAGATACCTGCTTCAAAAATTAGCTCACCATTTTCGTAGAAAGCATTCCGCACTGAGCCAATTGTATCCCGAACATCGCCAGAATGATTTAGAATCAGTGGAATATCCACTAAATCATTCACTCCTTCTGTCGGAATTGCTCCAGCTCGAATCTCACCACCTTGTTTTAAAGATAAGCGAAGGCTCGCAACGTCCACTTTCTCGTAATGGCGATCTTCGTTCACACTTGATGCCACAAACCTAATTTTTCGATCCTCATTTTCTCCCACGGACTTCGAAATTTCAGTTTTCAGCTCCAGCGCTGTTT
>CAURQO010000022.1:0-10946 GCA_963527165.1 uncultured bacterium | reverse complement strand
TTTTGGGGGCCAGCTGGAACTGGTAAAACTACTCTTTCAAGAATTTTGGCGAATGAAGTTAATGCAGATTTTATTGAAATTTCAGCCGTCACTAGTGGTAAAAAAGATATCGAAAAAGTTATCGAACATGCTCGACAAAACTGGAATCTTGGAATTCGAACGATTCTATTCGTTGATGAAATTCACCGCTTCAATAAATCTCAACAAGATGCTTTCTTACCGCATATTGAAAGTGGATTGATAAATTTAATTGGTGCAACAACCGAGAATCCAGGATTCGAAATTATCACGCCACTGCTTTCAAGAAGTCGAGTTCTATCGCTTAAGCCTTTAAATACTGAGGAGATTTCAGAAATCATTAAAAATTCGCTTGAAAAAGTTTCGCCAAAAACAAAAATAGAGCCAGAAGCACTCAAAATTCTCGCTAAAATAAGTAGTGGCGATGCTCGAAATGCGCTCGGAAATCTCGAGTTAATTTTAAATTTTGAAAAAAATAACATTACGCCAGAATTTATTAAAAATTCAATCGAAAATTCAACCTTAATCTATGATAAAAATGGCGATTCTCATTATGATACAATCTCGGCTTTTATAAAAAGTATGCGAGCCAGTGATGTTGATGCTACTGGTTACTATCTAGCTAAAATGTTAAATGCTGGCGAGGATCCAAAATATATCGCCCGCCGAATGATTATTTTTGCAAGTGAGGATATTGGGCTAGCTGGAAATGGTGCTCTTGGTTTGGCGAATTCTGCTTTTGATGCGGTTGAAAAAATAGGAATGCCAGAAGCTAGGTATAATCTATTCCACGCTGCAATAGCTTTAGCGAAATCTAAAAAATCACGCGAAACTACAGGAATCATGTATCAATCTTACAACTTAGCAGAAAAAGCTCCAAATGCCCCTATTCCTTTGCACTTAAGAAATTCTACTTCTAAAATTACCAAGGAGCTAGGCTATAACAAAGGATATCAGTGGACGGCAGGATTCAAACATTCAGAAGATAACCTACCGCAAGAAGTTCGCAAGCTTATATCATTATCTAAGCAGAATAAAAAATCTTAGCTGGTGAATGGTCGCCAGAAATTAAAGAACTAACGAAATGACACACAAAAGTAACAGATTAATATTATTTCTAATATTCACTTTCTACATAACTATTCCGTTTTTATTACTAATTAATCCATTATTTTTTAAAAATAAATTCATAATTTTAACTATCGGCGGAATTTTAATTTATATCCTACTCAGATTATTAGGTTTCAATAACAGTTCCCTCGGCATCAAACCGATAAAGACCACACAATCAATTCGAGATGTTTCAGCGATAACACTTATTCTTATAGTTATTGGAATTATTTTATCCAGCTTTAAAATATCAAGATTCCAGCCAAGCGAAACTCTGTCTTTTTACCTATTTTATATTTTTGTATCTTCACCCATTCAAGAATTTATTTATAGAGGAGCATTAACGAATATTTTACAACAAATAAATTTTCGAAAATCTTCAATCATCTTAACTTCATCGATTTTATATAGCTTAGCACATTTAGGCTATAAAGATTTCATAACCTGCATATTAACATTTCTAATTGGTCTATTATGGCATCAAAAATATCTCAAAACAAAGAACCTTACTGGAGTAACTATAAGCCATGCAATCCTAGGAGTTATCACAATTTTTATTGGGATTATCGATTAGTCAGTTTCTGGTAAAATATTTTCAAGCCAAAGTTTGATTTCTTCAAGAATAAACTCCTCTTTCGAATTCAAATCTTTTCGAGCTGTGATTTCTTGAAATTCTTGCATAAATTTCGGCATCATTTTTTGAATGTTTTTCGCACGATATTCTTCCCAGATTTGTTTTTCTTGCGAACTCAAACTCTTTGGAAAACTCCGAGCTTTATAATGAAGAAGCAATTCACTCAACCTTTCATCGCTAAAATCTGGATGAAAATCCGCTAATTCTCGAGTAGAAGAATTTCGAACAGCTTCAATTTTAATATCATCACTTCTCGAAACAAACCCTTCAAAAAGCCGAGCCTCGGGCGAAAGGGTGTCTTTACTGTTTTTACCTTGGAAAACCTCACTCTTCTTTTCAAAAGCAGTTCGAAGATTTTCGGCAAAGTGGGGATTTTTTCGCAAAATATCTAAATTTTTCTGAATTTCACCAAAATCAATTTTTAGGCGTTCTTTATTTTCATCATTTAAAACACCAACTGGTGCAACCGCTGGACATTTGTTATATTGTAGAATTTTTGCTACAATCGGCTTAAAATCTGCTTGTGAGCGAGTTTCGAAATCTGCCGTAATGTTCTCTAAAATTTGTTCAGCACTCCAATCAAGAAAATCTTTTGGAGAAAATCGCAAATCCCAAACGATTACATTTTTATTTTTAGCCGGCGCAATTGGGAATGCAATTGTAGTTTTTTCAAATTCAACGCTAAATCGACCAGATGTATAGACAAATGGCTTAGGGCTTTCAAGATTTATCATTTTTTGAACTTCATTTTTTGAACGCATTTTTAAAAGATAGTCAAAAATCTGAGGCTGTTTCTCTTTCAATAATCGTGCCACATCAATTAACCCATCAACATCACTTAATGCGTCATGAGCATTCTCGTGAGAAATCCCATTTTCCTTAGTTAAAAGTTCGAGCTTGTTTGAGGCAAATTTCTCGCCAGTTTCTTTATTTTCAATAAACGGCCAATTAATACCTTCAGGACGAAGAGCGCGGATCATTCGCACAACATCTAACAAATCCCAACGTGAACGACCCTCTTTCCATTGCCAATCATATGGTGGATAAAAATTTCGCCACAAAAGATGCTGAATATGAATGTCATCAAATCGAACATTATTATATCCAATAATAACCGTATCCGGTGTGAAATATTCTTCAACAAGCATTTTCGCAAATTCAGCTTCAGTATAGCCTTCTTCAACTGTTTTTTGTGGGCTAATTTTTGTCACCATTAGTGCACTCGGGCTTGGTAAAACATCATCATTCAATCTAACTAAAATATTAACAGGCTCACCGATTCGATTAAAATTTTTATCTGTTCGTTGCCCCGCAAATTGCATAATTCGGTCATTCTGCGGACTAAATCCACTAGTCTCTAAATCATAAAAAAAGAAAGTCTTCATGTTTATATTTTACTCTAAAACTACAAAAATAACAAATATATTTGACTTTTTAATTAAAATATTGTAAAATAAAAATAGTCATGAGATACTACTCTCACTCATTCGCCAGAGAGTGGCGCGCACGTTTATAGGAGAAGAATAAATGGCAACCATAATTAATTATAAGTCAATAAAACTAAGAGATATGGTTGATAAGGGTTATATGTCCTTACATGACGTAAGCTTAGCTGAAAAAGAAATCAATAGCATTGCAGAAGAATTAGTCAAATCACTTATGGATAGAGGGTATGACCCCCTTGAAATAATTGATATTTTCTCAAATATCTTCGACAAGGACCAGGTGCGTAGATTTATAGGGTTTCATATAGGCATTAAAAAATTGGAATCCTTAGAAGAATCCGAAAAAAAATCCTAAAGGCTACCCATCATACATCCAGCACGACTAAGATCGTGCTTTTTTATTTATATTTTAATCTTCCCAATTCGAGTCGACTAGCTCAAATTGATTGCCCGAAATTGAAATTATACTTGAATTTTCCGCACCCATTCGGCGGAGTTCATGATCAATTCCCATTTTTCGCAAGATATCACGCAAGCGATTTACGCCATGAATATTCATAAAATTTGTTCGGCGAGCAAATTTCTCAATCTTTTCGCCTGAAACTTTAAAAATATTTTCTTCTTCATTAAATTCAACCTGCCAAGCTTTACTAATTTCATCTTGCGACAATGAAATTACGGCAATATCTTCTTCAAATTCATTTTCAACACTTTCTTCTTCGATTTTCCTGAATTCTTCAACCTCTTTTCGAAGTGACCGCAAAACATCCTTAACCCCTAAATGAGCACTTGACGAAATCGCAAAAACCTGTACATCTCCTGCCTTTTCTTGAATTTTTGAAACCTGATATTTAATTATCTCCGAATCCATACCTTCCGTTTTTGTGAGTGCGATTATCTCTGGACGACCCAATAATTCTGGTTGATATTTTTTCAATTCTTCACGAATAATCTGATACTTTTCGCCCGGATTTTCCTCATAAACATCTATCAGATGAAGAAGTACACTCGTTCGCTCAACATGCCGAAGAAAAGCATCACCTAAGCCTTTTCCTTCACTTGCGCCTTCAATAAGCCCTGGAATATCGGCAATCAAGAGATTTGATCCATCAATTTCAGCTACACCAAGATTAGGAGTTAAAGTTGTAAAGGCATAATTCGCAATCTCCGGTCGTGCATTTGAAATAACGCTCAAAAAAGTAGATTTTCCAGCATTCGGAAAGCCAACCAAACCAACGTCAGCAAGCAATTTGAGCTCCAAATCAGCTTCGAAAGTTTCACCGTTTTCGCCAAGCTCAGCAACACGAGGAGTTTGTCGAATGGAAGATTTAAAGTGAGCATTTCCAAAACCACCATCGCCGCCCCGCGCAACAACAGCTTCTTCACCGTCAAATTTTAAGTCAGCTAAAATTTCACCACTTCGTTTTACTAATGTTCCAACCGGGACTTTAACAATTAATGGCTCGCCAGATTTTCCTGTTTTATTTCTTTTTGAACCACTTTCGCCATTTTTAGCTTTAAGCTCAGGCTTATATCGAAAATTCAAAAGTGTATTCAAATCTTTTGTTGCACGAAAAATCACATCTCCACCACGACCACCATCTCCGCCATCTGGGCCACCCTTTTCAATATACAACTCACGCCGAAAACTAACCGCACCATTTCCTCCGCGGCCAGCTTGAATAAAAATTTTAGCTGTATCTACAAACATATAAGTCTATTATAACATATTTTTCAAAAAATATCCAGACTATTAAAAATGAGCAGCCCTTTAAAAAGATTGCTCATTTTTAATTTTAATGAATATAGTTCGATACACTGCTTGCAGGAACAGTTCTCGTTGTTACAACATTCAACCTTCCAGCATAGTTCATATCTGTTACAGTAATTGTTCCATCTGAATTTATAGATTCAACAATTGCAACATGTCCATATCCCCAGATGTAAGAGTTTGCGTACGCATTCCACTGCGCAATTGCACCAACAGATGGAGTTTGATCAACTCGATATCCAGCTGCCCGAGCACTCACTGCCCAGGTTGAAGCATTACCCCAGAAACTTCCAATATCTGGACGACGGTTATAGACATACCAAGTACAGTTTCCCCAGGCATAAGCATTTCCAGCATTCACATTATAGTTTGAAGAAAGTGAAACGGTAACGTTAGACTGACCTACCGACTTTGATGATGAAGTAATTGAAGGAATTCTTGATTTAGGATTATAATCTGGTCGATCCTCCTCTGGTAAAATACCCCCAGGAAGGACTAATTCAACCCCCTCTTTTAGCCCTTCATCATCTTTCAACTTATTATATGATACTACCCGTTCTAAACTTGCCTGATATTTTTCTACGATAGATTTAAGACTATCTCCAGATTTTACAGTATATACAATCCCATCAACCGGCAATATCCGTAACTCTTTTCCAGCACTAACACTATCACCCTTCAATTTATTAACCCATTTGATGGTTTGCGCCGTAATTCCATACTTATCAGCAATTGACTGAATCAACTCTTCTGATTGTGTAGTATATTTAACAATTTCTCGTTTTTCAGACAACACTTCAAGCACCTTGGGTTTTTCAATAGTCGTATTAACTTGCGGTGAATCTTGTAGAATCGCAGTTGATGTTGAAAGACTTGCTGCAGATGGAGCAATCGCTAAATCCGCAGACTCTGCAAGATTTGCTATCACGCCAGATTCGGTAACCTTATCTGCAACCGAGTAATTCGAGTTTAAATCACTGTTTTTTGAACTCTCTGAAACTTTTGACTCAATCTGATTATTCAATTCGACCGTTCGACTCGATTCAGATTGACCTCCACCAAAAACAGCAATCATAACAACAACTATAAATATAGAAGAATAGACAACTGTTGATTTTTGGCTTAGAATATTAATTATTTTCGAAATATTAGAATCAGAATTTAACCGTTTTTGATCCTGAATTATTTCTATTTTAGGAGTTGAAACTCCCACTTTTTTGCTACAAATAATTTTTC
Source organism: uncultured bacterium (assembly GCA_963527165.1). Taxonomy (GTDB): domain Bacteria; phylum Patescibacteriota; class Saccharimonadia; order Saccharimonadales; family Saccharimonadaceae; genus Nanogingivalis. Next base: position 4,732 of record CAURQO010000022.1, on the reverse strand, counting down.
TCCCGCAAGCACATTACTGTGATGCACTACCATATCAACACCGCTTCTTTCGAAACTTAGCATAATGTCGACCTTTTTATTAATATTATAGTTAAACGAATGCCTTAAAGTATTTTCTGGTAGGTGCATTAATGTAAAGAATATTTAGTCATTTCTTACATCAATATACATTTAGATTTTATCAAATATCAATCAAATTGTCAAGCTTAATCACAAAATTGAGCACTTTTTCGCACAATATTTTTCGATATTTTTTTGATGCTCTGTATCTGTTTTACCGTAGTATGTTTTATCATCATCACCACTCAAAAAGAATAGATATTTATGATCTGCCGGCGAAGCAGTTGCCTTTAGTGCTGACAAGCCAGGGGTTGCTATCGGGGTTGGTGTTAAACCTTTAAACCTTCGAAGATTATAAGGACTGTTTAAGTTTGGATTTCGCTCCACACCAGTTTTATCGGCAATATATTGATACGTAACATCTGATCCAAGCGTCATGTCAGCATTAATTCGATTATAAAAAACTCCCGCAACCTTTTGTTGATCTTCAAAATCATTAAGCGTCTCTTTTTGAACAATCGACGAAAGTGTTATTCCTTCATAAAGATTCAACCCCTTCTGCTTGAATTTATTTGCAAGATCAAGTTCTTTCACTTTTATTTCAAAGTCGGCAAAATACCTTCGAAGAATATCTTCAACCTTAGCTCCTTTTTTAAAATTATGCGTCTCTCCATAGAAAAACCCTTCCAAATCAGCTTTTTTTGGCTTTCCTGCAAAGAGAACAGGAAATTCAGAAGAATAATCTTTTGAAAAAGCCGCATCAATTTCATCTGTTAGATAACCTGCTTTCGAAAGCGAATTTTTCGCCATTTTAACTGTTCCACCAGGTAAAAATGTCACATTAAAATCATCTAAAACTTGACCTTTATTCAAAATATCCAAAATCTCAGGAATTGTTGAACTTGAAGAAAGCTGATAATCTCCCGCTAAAATATTTCGTTTATTATTCATTCTCGCATAAAAAATAAACGAATTTTTTGAAATAATTAACTTTTTATCAGCTAAATTTTGAGCAACTATATCAAGAGATTCACCCTTTTGAACTATAAAATTAACTTTTTTTGTGTCGCCAGTTTTAAAACTTATTGCGTTATTGTAGCTAAAAAATAAAATCCCAAAAAAAGAAATTCCACAAAACATAAATATAACAAAAACAATTGCTATTTTTTTTCGAAACTTGCGTTTTTTATCGTTATTAATTTTCTTTATTTTTTCGAATTCTTCTTCGCGTTGAGAGATTTTTTCAATCACTTTTTCTGCACGATCTTCGATATTTTCCTCTTTTTTAACTGTAGGTGGCTTAATAATCCCATCCATTAAAAATTTTCCTCCAAATAATCCTGCAATATAATAGACGCAGCATTCATATCAATATCACCTTTAGAATATGGTTTTCCGTAACTTTTTAATCTATCTTCTGCTTGGATACTCGTCAAACTTTCATCTTGAAATTCAATCTGATCAACAGCATATTCAAGCTTTTTCACAAATTCTTTCGTATAAACACTTTGTGAAGTTTCTTCACCACTTTGGTTTCTAGGTAATCCGACCACAAGAATATTAATTTCTTCTTTCGAAATTAATTCTATAATCTGTTTTACTACAGACTCTAAATTATTCTTAACCTCAATCGTAAGAAAAGGTATTGCAATTCTTATCGATGAATCCGCTAGAGCAACACCAATTCTCTTAGTACCAACGTCAAGTGCCATTAACTTTAGCGATTTCATTTTCTATCAACCTTAAATTCAATTTTAACTTTTTCGGAATTATCAGGAATGGTATTCACCCAGAAAAACGAAAATTTAACTTCAACATTTTCAACACCTTCATTTGCCTCAATTAAACTTCGAACCTCGCCCGATTTCTTACCTTTAATTCTATCTTTAATACCATCAGTATCGATAACTGGGCCAACTTTAATATTAGAAGAAAGCTCAATATTATTTCCACTAAATTTCGAAAATTCAATATTTTTTAATCCATAGTCATAGATTTTTTGGTTTTCACTATTAATCTTTTCTTTAGCTAAAGATGCCAAAACCTTTTCGATACTTTTATTTTCAAGCGCAGTCATTGAATATGAAGAAGAAGATTTAAGTGTAGCTTTACCATTTGGGGCTTCTTGATTTACTGCAGTTGAAGTTGAAACACTACCCTCTTTCACAACAAAACTATCCAATAAAACAGTGTAATCATTACCAAATTTGGCTTTAATTTCTTTCTTAATCTCATCTGAATTTTTAGAATTTATTTTAGCCTTCGCATTATTGATATCTTCTTGTGAAACAACCTTCAAGGTCTTTTTACTTCCGCCAGCAAGCTGACCACCATTCGCTGAAACACCTTCGATTGATGAAATATACTTTTGCGGCCCTAAATTACACTGCTCACCGATTGCAGTTGCTTTAATTCCAACACTGACGCTTCCCGCCGAAATCGAGCCGCCTTTAACTTTTGCGCCCGGAATTGTTGCAGTTGAAGTCGTAGTAAAATTACATTTTCCCGCTGAAAAAGCCGAACCTTGCGCAACAGTTACCGGATCACTATCACTGCTCTGCGAAAGAGTTAAAGTTCCAGAAGCGGCCTCACCTTCTTCACGAGTTCCAGTTGCATCAAAAGAAATTTCGTGGTTTTTACTAATTGTCTCAGTTTTTGAAAGAAGTGATTTTTCACCAGCAATATTTGAAATCGCCACCGCCCCTTTAATATTTGAAGTTGAAGTTTTCGCAGCAATAATAACTTCCGCAGCCGGTGCAAAGAAAATCGCCCAAACAATAAAAACTAAAAATACAATAGCAATACTACCAATAATAAAAATCTTTTTCCTAAATTTTGAAAAATCAGGAACTTTCACGCCTTTTTTTGATTTGTTAGTTTTATCTTTTTTAATCTCTGGCTCAGCCTTATTGAAATTCTTATTATCATCAATATCAATTCCTTCAAGAATTTCTGCCTCTTTTTCATCAACAGTTAGGCCACTAAATTCTGAAATCGGCAAACTTTCACCATCAATTACATCGTCACCATCAACTTCCAAAATATCAATTTCAGGAATTTCCGGCTTGCCTTGAAGTGTTTTTGAAACTGGAATTTTAGCTGCAGCCGACATCGTTTTAAGCGCAGGATTATTAGTAATGAAAACAATCTTTTTGTCAACTTTTTGAGCTGTTCGAGAAAGCAAGCGAATATTAACCGCACTTCGAAAAATCCCAAGCCCTTTTGGTGGAACAATTGCAATAATCCGCTCTTTTGAAGACTTTATTTTATTTACTACATCAGTAATATCATCTTCAACATCAACATAAATCACATCTTTTTTAACTTTTTCGTTCATATTCTACCTCTTTTAAGCTCGCAAAATCCTGTTTAATTTATCACGAAAATTCTCACTAGCATTTTCATCGGAACTATAAGTGTCATACCCAACACGTAAAAGCCCCATAGCTGTAATAAATGTATGGTCATTGATTTTTCCAGACTCATCAATAACACCATAAACCTCCTCAGGCTTAATGTGTTTTACTTTTGGTTTTTTATTAAACGGCAATTCCTTCCACCAGTCATCATTTTCCAATCGATCCACCAAAGATTCCAAACTTGAACCACCACCACAAAGTAAAATTTTATTTGGCAAATAATCTAATTCTTCAAAATCACTTAAAGCTAACTCAACACCAGAAATCCAAACATCCAAAGTGTTGTCAATCGCATCAATTGCTTGTTTTGCGATACTTGATTTAAGTTTTTCGTTCGAAAGATTAAGTTTAAGCTTTTCGGCATTTTTGTACGATAATGAAAGCTCGTTTGCAATCTGATTAGTAAAGCTTCGACCACCAATTCCAAACATTTTTGTCCCCTCAACACCACCATCATTAACAACGGCAATATCAGTAGTTCCACCTCCAATATCCGCCAAAATTGCAGTAAAACTACTTGACGAATCTGAGCCAACAACACTTCTCGCAACAGCGAAAGGTTCAGCAGCGACAGCAATCAAATCCAACGCAAGCTCGTTTGCAACACGCTCAATCGCACCAATATGAACTGTTGGTGCAAAAGCTGTATAAATCTGAATTGAGACATCCTTACCTTGAAATCCTATCGGATTCGAAACTTTATATCCATCTATGTGAATACCTACAATCGCTGAATTAACTAGCTTAATTTCAGCTTCTTGATTTCCTGTTTCAAGAGCAATTTCCCTCTGTGCTTTAAGTTGAGCGCGTTCTTGAATTTTATCGATAATAAATTCCATTTCGGCTTCATCCAGCGGTCGATTTGGTTGAGGGCGACGATACTTTATTGTATTTGTCGCACCCTTAACAAGTTCGCCGGCAATTCCAATTACGGCTTTTTTTGCTTGAATTTCAGCTTGATCTTCAGCCTCAATCAAGGCTTTTTCACAATTTTCAACAACACTCGCAATGTCAGCAATCGCACCCGAATGCATATCTGCTACATTCTGCCTTGCGCGCCCAACACCAATTACACGAATTTCGTCTTCGTGGATTTCAGCAACGAGTGCTTTAACGAATTCAGTTCCGATATCAAGCGCCACAATATGATTGTCGCTAAGCTCTTCTCTTTGTTTATTCTTGAATAACATACTGTTTATATTATAAACCGTTTAAGGTTTTTTTGCAAATTTTCACAAGATTATTTCTATGTC
>CAURQO010000021.1:0-11125 GCA_963527165.1 uncultured bacterium | reverse complement strand
TTGTATAACATAGAAGTATGAAGGAACAAGAAAGTATTGAAAAATATGCTTCACAGATTTCAACCCAAATGCGAAAAGGTTTTATGGCATTTTGTGTGCTAAAAGTTTGTGCAAAAAAGCCAGTTTATACCAGCGATATCATTCGAGAACTCCGTGAAGCTAAAATGGTTGTGGTTGAAGGCACGATTTATCCGCTGCTTTCAAGGCTACAAAAGGATGGACTATTAAGCCATGAATGGCAAGAGAGTGAGCAGGGTCCGCCCAGAAAATATTATTCGATAACGGAATTTGGCACGGGTGTTTGCGAAAAAGTTAGTGAAGAAATTAGTAAATTAAATAAAACAATTGGTAAACTTTAAGGAGGAATATGAAAGAAATCACAAGAATACATTTGGCAAAAATTCCTTATGAAATTGAAATTTCTGCCAAAAAACGGCTTGAAAAATATTTGAAAGATTTGAAAATTTATTCAGGCGATGAAGATATTTTCGAAGATGTGGAAATTCGAATTACTGAAATTTTGGCGGAACTTGGAGTTAAAGAAAATGGTGTAATTACTGAAAAAGAAATTTCGAAAATTGAATCTCAAATTGGTTCGCCAGAAGTATTTCAAGATTTGAATTTTGATGGTGAAAATGAAGAGATTCGCGTGCCAAAGATTTCAAAAAAGCTATTTCGAGATGAACAGAATGGAATGATTTTTGGTGTAGCAGCAGGTTTGGCTCAATATTTGAATATTGACACGGTTTGGGTTCGATTAGCTTTGATTTTAGCGTTTTTTGCAAGTTTCGGTGTGGTTGTTCCAGTTTATATCTTGTCGATTTTTATCATTCCAGCAGCAAAAAATGCGAACGATATTTTGCGACTTCGTGGTGAAGTTATCACGGCGAGTACAATTCGAGAAGTAAATGAAGAATATGATTTCGAAAAAAATGCGGCTCGAAACTTAAAAATCGCACGAATTTTTGGCATAATTTTTGGAACTTTCGCAATTTTTGCATTTCTTGGTGGAATTTTGGCGATGTTTTTTGGTAACTGGGCTTTGATACAAATCAATGAAGTTGCTGATTTTGCCAACGTAAAAAATATTGCAATTGGCGTGATGATTTCAGCAAATTTCATGGGAATTTCTTACTTGATTTTTACGGCTTTTATTGCAAAAATGTTGTTTAAGTTGAAAGCTTCAAAAATTGATATTGCTGCAATTATTGCTTCGGTGGCGATTGCTTTAGGTGGAATTTTAGGTATGGTATCTTTTGCTTCAATCTTGCGCGATAAAACTAATGAAAAAATTTCGAAAAGTTTAGTTTCTGAGCAAATTAAAATTGATTCTGAAAAAATGAAAAGTGTTAAAAAGTTGAAAGTTGATTCTTCGGTGGCGGTTTTTTATCACATTTCAGATGAGCCAAAAATCGAATTTACGCATATGAATTTTCGAAAACACAATTTGAAAACTGATTTCGATGGCGAAATTTTGAAATTAAACTTGAATAATATTCCGCAAAATTTATATTTTGGTGGATTTGGCCACGAAGAAATTCATATTTATGGCCCAGAATTGAACGAAATTAATGTAACTTCAAGCTTAAATGTGAATTATTTTGCAAAAGATTCTGAAAATATGAAAGTGAAAATGAGTGGCGGTTCGGTACATTTTGAAAATTTGGCCAAAATTGAGAATTTAGAGATTTCTAAAGGCGAATATGGCACATTTTCGGGCAAAGGAATTGCGGTTTCAAATTTGACACTAAATTCAAATGGCGGAAGCGTTGAGCTAAAAAGTGTTGAAAACGCAAATGTTAAAACTAACAATTGTAGTTTTGGTGGCTCAAGAGTTACACATTTAGAGGCTCGGGCAAAAAATGTAAAAGTGAATGATTATGATTTTAACGAGAATACAAAAGGTCAATGTTTGTATCTTGAAAATCCAGATGAGAATGAATTTTAATTAAAAGGAGGAATATGATTGAAGTTCGAAATATTTCAAAAACTTACGGCAAAAAGAAAAATCTTTTTCAGGCGTTGAAAAATGTGAGTTTTAAGATTGAAAATGGTTCAAGTGTGGCGATTATTGGAAAGTCGGGAAGTGGAAAATCGACACTGATTCACGCAATGAGCGGCTTGGACGCACCAGAAAAAGGCGAGGTTTTAATGGATGGCGTGAATATTCTCTCGATGAATCAAAAGAAAATTGACAAATTTCGTTCGAAAAAAATGGGATTTATATTTCAGAGCTTTTTCGTGCAAGGAAATGAAACTTGTTTCGAAAACGTGAGCTTGCCGCTTGAAATTGCTGAAGAACCAATTTTTCGAAGGAAAGAAATTGTGGAAAGTGCGTTGAAAGCAGTTGGTTTGAAAGATAAAATCAAAACGCCAGCTCGCGACCTTTCGGGCGGACAAAAGCAGCGGCTTGCGATTGCGCGAGCAATTGTAAATTCGCCAGAGATAATTTTTGCGGATGAGCCAACGGGAAATTTGGATTCGGCGACTAGCGAAAAAATCGAGAAATTGCTTTTCGAATATAATAAAGAATCTGGTGCAACGCTGTTTATTATTACACACGATGAAGAATTGGCGGCGAAATGTGATGTTCAAATTCGAATCAAAGATGGCGAAATTGAAGATATTAAAGGAGTAAAAAATGCGTAGAGTTGATATTATTAAGCGAGCTGGTAAAAATATTCGTTTAGCAAAAGGGAGAACAATTTTGACGAGTTTGGCGATTGCGGTTGGTGCAACAACAGTGGCACTTGCGATTGCAGCAGCAAAAGGTGGAAATGCCTATGTTAATAGTTTAGCGAATAAAATTGGCGATCAAAATGCTTTAACGGTGGTTCGTTTAGTTAAAAATCGGCGAGATCCGTATGCGCCAAATAAGGTTGAAACTACGATTGAAGATTCACGAAAAAAAATGGCTGAATCTGATATGGAAAAGCATTCAATAAAAAACGAAGATTTACAAAAAATCACAAAAATTAAAGGTGTTCGAAATGTTTCTCCAACAGTTCCTTTAAATATTGATACTATTCGTGTTGAAAATGGAGTAAAATATGATGGAAGTGTTGCAACAAAAAATGATGAGCAAGAAATGGAGCTTTCGGCCGGAAAACTGAACAAAAACAATCAGATTGATACTGGTAATGTTGTAGTTCCGAAATCATACGTTGAAGTACTTGGCGGAAAGAAGCCTGCAGATATTGTAGGTAAAAAAGTTATTTTTGAGATTAAAGATTCTGAGGGTAAAATTTTCGAAAGAACATTTGGAATTCAGGCGGTCGATGATGGAAAAACGGATACTAACTTTAACTATCACGGAAATTTCTGGATGAATAATAGTGATGGTTTGGAAATTGCGAAAAAGCAAAATTCTGGTGAAATGCGGTTTTATAGTGCGAGCGTAACAACCGACGGTACACGAAAAGTTGATGAAATTAAAAAGGAAATTACAGCATTAAACGGTGGTGAATTTTACCAAGTTTTCACTTTCGCAGACGATAAAGCAACGGTTCAAACAGCAATTAATGTTATGGCAGCGGGTCTTGCTGGGTTTGGATTTTTGACACTTCTTGCTTCAGCTTTTGGAATTATTAACACGCAATATATTTCAGTTTTAGAGCGAACTTCACAAATTGGTTTGATGAAATCGCTCGGAATGCGAAAGAGTGATGTTTCGAAACTTTTTAGATACGAAGCAGCGCTGATTGGTTTATTTGGTGGAATTATTGGAATTGTTGTAGCGTATGGAATTACTTTCTTAAACCCTGTAATCAGTAGTGTCTTAAAACTACAAAAAACTTCTGGCGTGGACACGAATCTACTTCAACCAGATTTATTCGCTTGGATTCTATTGGTAGTTGGTTTGATGCTACTTTCGGTGGTTTCTGGATTCTTGCCAGCGCGAAAAGCAGCAAAGATGAACCCAATTGAGGCTCTTCGAACTGAATAGAGGGAATAAAAATCGGCTCACCAAAAAAAGTGGGCCGATTTTTCTGAAAAAATAGAAAAAAGTCTTGAAATTATTAAAAAACTTGTGTATAATAAGATTATTATTCCGGCATAGCTCAGTGGTAGAGCGGTTGGCTGTTAACCAATAGGTCGCTGGTTCGAGCCCAGCTGCCGGAGCCAAGAAAATCTCCCGAAATCTCGGGGGTTTTTCTTTTTCTTGTAATTTTAAGACTTTTCTAAGTAAAATATGTTAAAATTAAAATAGAAAAGAGGTAAAAATGAAATTTGATAAAATTATAATTGGTTTTGGAAAAGCTGGAAAAACTTTGGCGGTTTTTGCGGCGAATAAGGGTGAAAAAGTTGCAATAATTGAGAAATCGCCAAAAATGTATGGTGGAACTTGTATAAATATTGCGTGTATTCCAACAAAAGTTTTGGCAGTTGCGGCAAGCGAAAATCTGAATTTTGAAGAGGCGATTGAACGCAAAAAAGATGTGGTTCAACGACTTAATTCTAAAAATTATCATATGCTAGCTGATAATGCTATGATTACGGTTTTTGATGGTTTTGGCTCTTTTTTGGATGAAAATACGGTTTTGGTTGAATCGAATGGTGAAAAGTTAGAACTTGCGGCTGATAAAATAATTGTGAATACTGGCGCAGAGAGTTTTATTCCGCAAATCCCTGGAATTGATGAAGGTTTGAAAAACTCAAAAATTTTCACAAGCACAGAACTCCTCGGTAATCAAGAAAAGATTAAAAATTTGGCAATTATTGGCGGTGGATTTATCGGCTTGGAATTTGCTTCAACTTTGGCAAAATTTGACACAAAAGTGACAATTTTCGAAAGAGGAGAGCAAATTTTAGCGAACGAAGATGATTCGATGCGAAAAGCGATTTTTGATTTTTTGGTCTCGCAAGGTGTTGATTTTGAGTTTAATGCAAATATTGAAGCTTTCGAAAATTCTGAAAAGGGAATTTTCGTGAAAAATAATGGCGAAAATTTTGAATTTGACAAAGTTTTAATTTCAACTGGAAGAAAACCAGCAACGGCAAAATTAAATCTTGAAAATGCCGGAATTAAAACACTTGAAAATGGCGGAATTTGGACAGATGAAAATCTTCAAACTTCAAATTCGAAAGTTTGGGCAGTGGGCGATGTACGTGGAAAAGAGCAATTCACTTATGCTTCTCTGGACGATTTTAGAATTTTGCGATCACAGTTTTATGGAGATGGAAAATATTCGCTAAAAAAGCGCGCAACCTTGCCAAATTCGGTATTCCTTCAAACTCCATTTTCAAAAGTTGGTTTAACTGAAAAGGAAGCTTTGGCGGATGGGTATGAAATTAAAGTGAAGGAAATTCCGGCAGCAGCAGTTCCAAAATTACAGCTTGAATTTAAGACTGCGGGACTTTTGCGTGCAGTTGTGGATTTGAAAACGAATAAAATTTTGGGTGCAGCTTTGTTTTGCTATAATTCGCCAGAAGTGATAAATATTGTAAAAACTGCGATTGACGCAAATCTTGATTATACGGTTTTGCGAGATCAAGTCTTTACACATCCGACTGTTGCAGAAAGTTTGAATGATTTATTTAATCTTTAAGTTTGCTTTATTTTTGAAAATTTGATATAATTTAAACAAAAGCATAATAATTTTTAAAGGTGGGAAATGAAACCGACGATTTTATCGATTGGAAATGCGACGAAAGATAACTTTTTAGACATTCAAAATCAAAAGATTTATAAAGATGAGCTTAATGATTTTCATTATGACTTGACTTTTGATGATTCAACTTTAAATTATCAAAAGCGAGCTGGAGTTTTTGGCGGAACAATTTTGAGTGAGAAAATATTCACAGCGGCGCATTTTAAAGCATTTTCGAGCGCAAATCCAAACGGGCTTTCGTATTTCGAATACGATGAAATTAACGATAATTTGATTGATCGTTTTGTAGTTTCGCACAAGGGTAAAAGTTTTATTTTAACGAGTAATCCGCGCGATACAAAATGGGTTTCTCCCGCTTTTTCACCAGATTTAATTTATATTGCGGACGCGAATTTTTCACAAAATTATTTAGCTGATTTTAAAAAATATCTTCGCGAAAATCCAAAAATTGAGCTTGTATTTAATATTGCTGATTTAGAGCCAGAACTTGCGCGCGAGTTTTTTATTCGTGCAAATTTGGTTTTTGTGGATTTTCGAAAGCAAAATTTGAGTGATTTGATTAATTATTCAAGTTATGAAAGTGCTATAAAATCGTTATTGGATGCCGGTGTTCATGGTGTTGTAATTTTTGATAATTCGAAAATTATTGCAGGGAATAGAGAGAAAATCGCGAGTTCTGAGACTGATTTTGAGCTAAATTCATTTTATCAAAATAATATTTTTCAAGCGGCTTTTGTGGCTGAGAACTTTTCAAACTCTGAAAAACTTGAAGAAAACCTACAGGTTGCGCTAACAATTGCGAATAAATCTGATTTTAATGATATTTTGAAACCTTTTTATGCGCACCAAATCTTGAATCGAAAAAATTATGAATTGCCGGTTGAAATTTTAAGTGACACACCAGATTTTGAGGCTCGACTACGAAAAATAGCGGCAAAATTAGTTGCTCCACCAAAGGGGATTTTTGCGGCAGATGAATCGGGTGGAAATATTCATAAAAAATTCGAAAGTATAGAGCTTGAAGATACTTTTGAAAATCGCCGTCGTTATCGAGAAATGTTCTTCAAAACACCAGATATTGAAAATTATTTGAGCGGAATTATTCTGTTTGAAGAAACGACTGATCAGAAAACTTCCGAAGGTGTGAATTTTGTTGAATATATCAAAAATCGCGGAATGTTAACTGGTGTAAAGCTTGATGGCGGTCTTTATCCTTTGAGTGGATTTGACGGTGAAACTATCGCGCACGGACTTGATTCTTTAGATGAAAAATTACAGAAATATTCAAAAATGGGCATTGATTTTGCAAAATGGCGAGTGGCTTTTGAAATTAATGAAGAAAAAGATACGCCGAGCAATGTTGCGATTGCGACAAATTTGCGAATTTTGGCGAGATATGCCAAGGCTTGTCAGAATTACGGAATTGTACCGATTGTTGAACCAGAGGTAGTTTATACTGGAAAGCATACAATTAAACAATGCCGAGCGGTGACTGAGAAAATTTTGAAAGGTCTTTTTGAGGAATTAAAATTGTTTAAAGTTGATCTCGAAGGAACGATTTTGAAGACTAATATGGTTTTGGCGGGTTCAGAGAGTGAGATTCAATCTTCGTCAAGAGAAGTTGCGCGAGAAACTGTTGAGGTACTTAAACGATCTGTTCCAAAAGAATTGGCTGGTGTAGTATTTCTTTCTGGTGGACAAACAGAAACTCAGGCAACTGACAATCTTCAAGAAATAACTAATCTCGGACCATTTAATTGGGGTGTAACTTATAGCTACGCACGAGCTTTACAACTTCCAGCACTTCAAGCTTGGGCTGGGAAAGATGAAAATATTCATCAGGCGCAATTGCTATTTCTTGAAAGAGTTGCGGCAAATTCACACGCTTTATATAAAAATTAATATATTAAAAATCTCTCAATTTTGCATGAGAGATTTTTTTAATTTTTGAAATTATTTCTGGAATTTTTTAACGAATATTGCATAGATTCCGATTGCAATTCCTCCAATTGGGAATAAAATTTCTGCTGACGACCAGTCTTTTGAAATGAAGCTATAAATTAGGAAAATTGCGGTTAAACTAAGCATTAGAATTGCAGCGAAAAATCCGATTTTTTCGTTAGTTTTAATATTTTCAGCTTTATTGTCTTCAAAATTTTGAATTTTCGCAAAAACCGAATTTGCGTAAGTTGCAGAAGCTACAGCAATACCAAGTAATAACATAAATATTGCATTTGCGAGATTTTCGCCAAAATTTGTGAGATACACAATAATTTGATGGATTGCAATTGCGATAAATAATAAACTTACGAGTAATATGGATCCTAGTATTTTATTTTTTGCGGCAAACTCAATTTCGCTATCAGCAAAAACATTTTCCAGAGATTTTTTAGATTTGATCAATTTATTATTTGCAAGTTCATCGGTGTTTTTTGCTAAAATAAACAGCGGAACTGAAATTGCAAGCGAAATCATCAAGCCAACTCCTGCAATTACACCTTTTTCGAAAAAGAATACACCAAAAGCTATCCCTGAAAACAAGATAAAAATTCCTGAAGCGCGCAATAAGGCTATTTTTGAATAATTTTTTTCATATTCTTTTTTATCGAAATTGCTGGCTTCTGTTTTAATTTCTCCAACTAATTCATCGATTGAAACACTAAATAATTTACTAATTGCGGTTATTTTATCCAATTCAGGTGAAGCCTTTCCGCTTTCCCATGCCGAGATTGTTTGGCGAGAAACTCCAATTTTGTCGGCAAGTTGCTCTTGTGAAAGATTCTTTTCGCTGCGTAATTTTTGTAAATTTTGACTAAACATTTTTCGTCCTTTCATATTAATTATTATACATCAATTATATGAAAAATGCTGATTTTAAACCACCAAGTTTGCTTGAAAAATGAAATTTTCTTGCCAAAATTTTTAACATAACAGATTAAAGAATGTTAAAAATATTAGAACTCTGAGTTTTTGTAGTTTTTTCTGGGAGATGAAACTATACTTTTACTATCTCTTTATAAAGAACAAATTGATGCATTCAATTATGTAAGAAACTACAAAATATAATTCATAATCCCTATTATCATAATAATAATTTTATCAATAGATTTTCATGAATCTTTCGAAAAAATGTTATAATATAAAACATGAACGAACAACTTTCGAAAAAGCTAAAAAAACTGCCAAATTCTGCTGGTGTTTATTTTCATAAAAATTCGAAAGACGAAATTATTTATGTTGGAAAAGCGGCAAATTTAAAGAATCGTGTTCGACAATATTTTCAAAATTCACGCGGTAAAGATTCAAAAACGCAAGCTTTAGTGGCAGAAATAGCAATTACCGACTGGATTGAGGTTGAAACTGAAATGGACGCGCTTTTTTTGGAAAGCGAGATGATTAAGCGTTATAAACCTCAATATAATATTCTTTTGCGAGATGATAAATCACCAACTTATGTGCGAATTGGCTTTCATGATAAAATTCCGCATGTCAGTTTCACTAAAAATCCGCTTGATGATTCGGCGGAATATTTTGGGCCATTTTACAATTCGAATGCGGTAAAAAAATCGGTGCGGTTGCTTCGAAAAGTTTTTCCGTATTATTTGAGCGAAAAAATGCCAGCAAAAAATAGTTTAGATTTCCAAATTGGGTTAACGCCAGGGTTAGAGAATTTTGAACAAGATTCACGGGAGTTCAATCAAAAAAAGGCTGAATATAAGCGTAATTTACGGCAGCTCGCAAGGTATTTAAAGGGTGAGCGAAAAATGCTCCAGCTCGAAATTGAAAAAGAAATGTTTGATTTTGCGAGTGAACAGAATTTTGAAATGGCAGCAAAAAAACGCAATCAGTTGCGGGATTTGAGTGAACTTGGCAAGCAGGTTGTTTTTTCGAATGAGGAGTTTTTAGATATTTCTAAAGATCATGCACTTTCAAAATTGGCAGAAATTCTTTCTCTTGAAAATCCTCCGCGGCGGATAGAGGCTTATGATATTTCACATACGGGAGGTGAGAATAACGTGGCTTCGATGGTGGTTTTTTCGAACGGTCTAAGCGATAAACGCGAGTATCGAAAATTTAAAATGACTACTGCTGGAAATGATGATTTTTTGCACATGAAAGAAGTTTTGACGAGGCGATTTTCGAAACGTAATGAAAAATGGGAGCGGCCTGATTTAGTTTTAATTGATGGCGGAAAAGGCCAATTAAGCGCGGCGCTGGAAGTTTTACCGAGCGATATTTTAGCAATTGGAATAGCTAAACGTGATGAGGAAATTATTTTCGATACTAGAAATACTAACCTAAAAACAGATTGGCTTAATGAAAATTTAGCTAAAAGAAATGAAGATTTTTCAGTTCGATGTGAAGGTGATTTTCTAGTTTTGAATTTGCATTTGTCGCAAAGTCATTCGCACGGACATGCTCGCAATTTACTTGGTGAGAATAATTCGGAATTTAGCGATTTAACTAAGCTTTTTCAGCGAATTCGTGACGAATCGCATAGGTTTGCGATTAATTATCATTCAAATTTGCGCACAAAAAAACAAACACAGAATATTTTAGAAAAAATTGATGGAGTTGGTGTAAAAACACGAGCGAAATTATTGCGTGAATTTAGCTCGGTAAAGCGAATTCGCGAAGCTCCATTGAGTGAGATTTCGAAAGTAGTTGGTGATAAATTAGCTGAAAAAATTAAGCAAAATTTGTAATTTTTGAAAGTTTTTGATAAAATAGACATAAGAATTATGGTGGGTAAAGGCAAGATTAAGAAGCGTCTTAAACAGATACAATCACTAAAAAACTGGCAGTTGTTTATTTTGCTTTTGCTTGTAATTTTTATTGATTTAACCGCATTGAGATTAAATAATGTTGGAATGGTTCGTCGGCGTGAAGCTGTTGAATCAGCAGACAAATCTGGTGATGTTGAAGCGACAAGGAAAGCTACAGTCGAGCTTGCGAACTATGTTTATAGCCATATGAACAGTGGTGGAATTATTTATAGTGACGAAACACATTGGTTTAAGATTAATCGTGAAGTTAAAATTGTCTGGGCGAATATTTACGAGAGCAATATGAAACGAGCTGAGCAGATTGCACGCGAGTCTGAAAGTTCGAACCCGAATGGGAATATTTTTAAAAAGGCGGAAGAAGCTTGTCGTCCGCGATTTCATGGGGGGTATTCGCTAGCATATCAGCAATGTATTCTTGATGAGCAGAATAAATATCCCGCAAGTAATCAGGGTCAGATTAAGGCGCAATATCCAAATGTTTCGGAATATACTTATAATTTTATTTCTCCACTTTGGTCACCAGATCTTGCAGGTTGGACGACTTTAATTGCGATAATTTTGATTTTTATGATTATTGTAAAGATAATTGTAACCGTGATTATGAAGCTTATTTTGAAAAAATATATGCCAAAAGTATAAAAACTATTGACACTACCTTTGAACTGGTATAAAATGAAAATATATAACAGTAGTAATGAAAGGATAGAAATGGCTTATAGTCAAACA
>CAURQO010000020.1:0-11819 GCA_963527165.1 uncultured bacterium | reverse complement strand
AATATTCGTGCAGGTTTTGGTGAATTTGCAATTTTTGAAATGAATAAAATTACTGAAAAATCACTTGGTTTGAACGAAGAGAATGTTCCGATTGAACAGAAAAAGCTTGCTTTTGTGCATGTGAATAATAAGGGTAAAAATGCCTTTTATCAAGCAAAGAATTATGTAGATTTTTTGCTTAAAAAGCTTGGAATTGAAGCCGATTTTTCAAAATTTAATCTTGAAAAATCTCCGCTTTCAACCGAATTTGAGCCAAAACGCTCGGCAGTGATTGAGATTCAAAATAGTGGTAAAAAAATAACTCTTGGCGTGATTGGTGAATTTAAAAAATCTGTTCAAAAATCGCTAAAATTACCAGAGGCAACCGCCGGTTTTGAGCTTGATCTAAATATATTGTTAGAAAATTTGGCTGGCTCCAATGTGAAAATCAAGAACTTTTCAAAATTTCAATCTGTTGAGCGAGATATTTCGATTAATGTTGATGAAAAACGAGAATTTTCAGAGATTTTTAATATTTTCAAAAATATTTCTGACAAGTTCGAAAATATTGAAATTGAAGTTTTGCCGATTGATATTTTTAAAAATAGTGATAAGACGAAAAATATTTCGATTCGATTCAAAATTACACCTTTCGAAAAAACTTTGACGGGTGAAGAGATTCATGAAATTGTTCAAAAAATTGAAGAATTAGCACAAGATAATGGTGGAAAAATAATTTAGGAGGGAAAAATGGCTAAGAAAAAACAAAATTCGCTACAAACTAGTACGCCCGCTTGGCAACGGTATTCAATCTGGGGGATTCTAATTTTAACAGTAGTTTCAACAGTAGCGCTTTATGCTTCATCATTTTTGCAAACTCAAAGTCATTATGATGAGCAGAAAAAACAGTCGCAAATTTTGAAAAAATATCAAGAATATCAGAAAAAAGTTGAGGCTCAGGGAAAAGAACTTTCGGCGAAATATTATGATAGTTTTAAAGAATATGAAAAAGCACCAGTTGCGTTTAATGCTGCAAGTGTAAAAGAGCTTTCGAAAAAGGATTTAAAAGAGGGTGACGGAGAAGAATTTAACGATTCGACAACGAAATTCCAAGCTTATTATATTGGGTGGAAACCTGATGGTGTTGTTTTTGATGGAAGTTTTGAAAAAGGTGCTTTAAAATCGCCAGCAGTTTTTCATAAAGATGGCGAAAAATGGGGTTTGATTGAAGGTTGGAGTGAAGGTTTGAAAGGTATGAAAGTTGGTGGAATCCGTGAATTGACGATTCCGTCAGATAAAGCATATGGTACGCAAGGTTCAGCCGGAAATGAAGATTCGTCGAAAAATATTGGGCCAAATACACCTTTGAAATTTATTATAATGTTGATCCCAGAGTTCAAAGAAATCCCACAACCAAATCTTGAAGGAATTCAATAATGACTGATTTGGTGATTATCGGTTCGGGTCCGTCGGCTTTAAGTGCTGCAATTTATGCGGCACGCGACGGTTTAAGCGTGCGAGTTTTCGAAAAGGCTGCTTTTGGTGGAATCGCTACAACTTCAGACTTAATTGAGAACTACCCAGGATTCAATGAGGGGATTTCGGGGCTTGAACTTTCGAAAAAAATGCGAATTCAGGCAGAGAAATTTGGTGCAAAATTTAATTATGGCGAAGTTCTAGCTTTCAAAAATAAAGAAGATTTTGTCGAGTTGAATATTGATGGCGAGAAGTTTATTGCAAAAACAGTTTTGATTGCAACTGGGAATTCCTATCGAACGCTTGGCTTGCCAAGAGAAGAAGAATTTTTTGGTCGCGGAGTTCATACTTGCGCAACTTGTGATGGGCCATTTTATGCCGGAAAAGATTTAATTGCAGTCGGTGGTGGAAATTCAGCGATAACCGAGGCTTTGTTTTTAAGTCGATTTTCGAAGGTTAAATTGTTGGTTCGTGGAGAAATATCAGCACAGGAAGTTCTTCAGAAAAGGTTATTTGAAGCTGTTGAAGAAGGGAAAATAGAAGTTTTCTTGAAGGCGGAAATTCAAGAATTTTTGTTCGAAAAAACAGATTTGGGCGAAAAAATTGTGGGTGTGCGAGTTTTACAAAAATTTGAAGATGGTGAAAAGGTTTTCGAGATTCCAGCAGCTGCAATTTTTGAATTTATCGGTTTATTGCCGAATTCTAATTTTGCGAAAAACTCTGGTGTTGAAGTTAATTCTCGCGGAGAAATTATCGTTGATGAAAGTTTTCAGACAAATTTGCCAAGGATTTATGCGTCTGGCGATATATTAGAAAATGCACAAAAGCAAATTGTAGTGGCAGCATCGACTGGAGCTCAGGCGGCGATTAAAATTTCGGATTTCATTCATAGTCAAAAATAGGGTACAACGCCCTATTTTAATTTTCGAAAAAATAAAAAGTGAAAAATATCCGTCAGCGTGATATAATGGAAACAATGAAGAAATTAGTGATTATCGACGGAAAAAGCGTATTTTATAGGGGTTATTACGCTATGAAAAATTTAAGTCTTGAAGATGGCACACCAACAGGTGGAGTTTATGGATTTGCGAGTCTGGCTTTCGAGGTAATTCGAAAACTTAAACCAGATTATGTTGTGGTGGCATGGGATAAAAAGGGAACTTCGACTGCGAAAAGGAGTGCGATTTACCCTGAATATAAGGCTGGTCGAAAAAAAGCGCCAGATGATTTTTATGAACAAATTCCGCTTTTGAAGGATTTTTTGAAGACTTTAGGTTGGCCACTTTTCGAAACCGATGGATATGAGGCTGATGATATTTTAGGAACTTTGGCGGTTCAGGCGAATAAACTCGGGGTTGAAGCAAATCTGATTACATCTGACTTAGATATGTTGCAATTGATTGATGAAAACACAAAAGTTTTTGCAATGAAGCGAGGTTTTTCGGATATTGAGGAATTTGATCTCGAATATTTCGAAAAAAAATATGGCTTGAAACAATCACAATTCCTTGATTTAAAGGCTCTTCAAGGTGATTCGAGCGATAATATCCCAGGTGTTCCTGGGATTGGTCCAAAAACTGCGACACAACTTTTAAATGAATTCTTCACATTGGAAGAGATTTATGAAAATCTTGAAAAGATCAAGCCAGCTTGGCGAAAAAAACTTGAAGAGGGAAAGGATTTGGCGTTTATGAGTAAAAAAGTTGCCGAGATTTTTCTTGATGCACCGGTCGAGATTGATTTTGATGCAGCAGATATTCGAAATTTTAATTATGAAAACGTCTTGAAAGAACTTCGAAAACTTGAATTTAACTCTTTGGTGCGAAAAATTCCAAAAGAAATGAAAGCTGGAATATCACAAGTTAAGGATGAAAATCAAATCGGACTTTTTGGTGAAGAGGAAACAGAAAGTTTTTCGAATGTTGAAATTTTGCCGGAAATTTCAGCGGAGGATTTTTTTGCAAAAAAGCAAAGTTTGGTGTTTTTTGATTTTGATGAAAATTGGCGGGAAATCCTGGTTTCAGATTTTGAAAATCTTGCAAAGTTTGATTTAGTAGATTTTTCGAAGTTTGGCCAAAATTTTAAAAGTATAAAAACGGTATTTTTTAATTCAAAAAACACTTTTCACAAACTTTTTGAGATGGGTGAAGAGTTTTGTGGTTGGAGTAAGATTTATGATGTTGAACAGATGGAATTTTTATTAAATGCATTGATTCGCGATAAAACTTTGAGCGGAATTTTTGGCGAAAAAGTTGATGAAAATGATTCGAAAATTCGTATTTCTGCAATGCGGATAATTTTTGAACGTCAACATAAAAAACTTGAAAATTTGCCAAAAATTCGTGAAGTAGCTGAAAAACTAGATTTTCCGATGAGTAAAGTTTTATTCGAAATGGAAAAAACTGGCGTTGAAATTTGCCCTGATATTTTTGCAAAAATGAGTGTTGAATTTGCGGGCGAGATTTCGAAAATTGAAAAAGAAATCTTTGAAATTGCTGGCCGAGAATTTAATGTGGCGAGTCCACTTCAGCTTTCAAAAGTGCTTTTTGAAGATTTGGGATTACCGACGAAAGGAATTAAAAAATCGAAAAATGGTTTTTCGACAGGTCAAAAAGAGCTTGATAAATTGCGAGAATTTAGCCCGATAATTGAGAAAATTGAGCAATTCCGTGAGTTTTCAAAATTAAAAAATACTTATGTTGATGCCTTACCAAAACTTGCAGACAAGAATAATCGCATTCATAGCACTTTTGCGCAAGATATAACGACGACCGGGAGGCTTTCTTCAAGCAATCCGAACTTACAAAATATTCCAATTCGTTCTAGTCTTGGGCGACGAATTCGCGAAGGATTTATTGCGAAAAAAGGAAAAACTTTAGTTTCGGCGGACTATTCGCAGTTTGAATTGCGACTTGCGGCGGTACTCTCTGGTGATCAGGCTTTAATTGAGACTTTTGAAAATGATCTGGATATTCACGCAAAAACGGCGAGCGAAGTTTTTGGTGTTGAAATGAGTAAAATTTCGAAAGAACAGCGGCGAGTTGGTAAAATTATTAATTTTAGCGTGCTTTATGGCGTGGGTGCACATAACCTTTCGAATACGATTGGTGTTGGTTTTGGTGAGGCGAAAAATTACATCGAAGAATATTTTAATGCGCATGAGCCGATTCGAAAATTTATGGATGAAACTTTAGAAAATGCGAAAGAAGTTGGTTATGTTGAAACTTTCTTTGGGCGAAGGCGACCTACACCAGATGTAAATTCGGGTAATTTTATGGTTCGTGAAATGGCTAAACGTGCAGCGCAAAATATGCCAATTCAGGGAACTGAGGCTGATTTAATGAAGCGTGCGATGTTGGCAGTTGATAAAAAAATTACGCAAGCTGGCTTGGGAGAGCAGATTTTACAGATTCATGATTCAATTTTAGTGGAAGTTTTGCCAGAGCATGCCGAAAAAGTTGCGAAAATCTTAAAACGTGAGATGGAGAATGTAGCACCAGAGTTGAAGATTAAGTTGAAAGTTGATGTTTCTATCGGCGATAGTTGGTTGGCGATTTAAATATAGTTTTCAGAAGATTAATTTTTTAAAGTGCTTTTGGTTATAATTAAGGTATTGAGAATGTTTTTAAAATTTGAGAGATATAAAATGACTAAACATAAAATTTTGTTTGGTGTGTTTTTTGTTGATTGCGGTTGTGAGTCTTGGTTTAAATGTAGTGTAAGTGATCAAAAATAAAAAATGATATAAATGCAATAAAAAGCTATGTTGGTTCGGTTTGTGGTGATGATATGATTAAGAAATACAACGACCTTAGTTGCAATAGTATGGAGGAAAACTATCCAGAAAAAGCCAAGGTGATTAGTGAAGAGGTTTTTAAAAAGCTGATAATAAAAAAGATGTAAATTGTGTGATAATTCGTTTTTTGGCCAGTATAAATAACCAAGAAGAAACTTATAAAAAGCTTGAAGTTTTTGTAAATAAGGGCGAGAACCTAATTCTGAAGATTGAAGGTATTGGAAGTCTATAAAAAATAGCTCCATTAAATTTGAAATTGAATAATGTCTGAGATGTATTTTAATGATTAAGAAAAATATAGGTATTTTTGCTTTATTTTTCTCTATTTTTATATTATTCGCTTTTTTGAAAAATGCTAGTGCAGATATTCTATTGAGCATTATTAGTCGTCAATTTACCGATGCCTGTAAGGGTAGGTGGATTATGGAGAAGAATTTTGATGGGAGTGAATTTAAATTTGAAAATATAGTAGAAATAATAGTTTCATCACTACGAACTGGATTTCTTCTGATTGGGCTGGAAACAATGTTATTAACTCGGTTTATAATAAAAATGATTTTAAAGTAAGGAAAATAGAACCTTTTATTTTAATATAGCAGGAGCTTCTTGTCTTAGCCAAACTAAATCTGGTTCTGTATAACGAATGTTAGGATTTAGAATGGTGTTGGTGATTCTTGAATGCTTGAAGGTGGTGCGGTTTTTGGATATACCGGGCGGAGTTCGGTTTATAACTTTAGTCTTGGTTCTGGTTAGATTGGGTGAATCGGTATTTTTGAAGTTAAAATCAAAGAGACTGAAATTAAAAAATTACAGGATGGAAAAATTATAAGTTTTGGCGTTAATCAATGTACTACTGGATATCCAGGTTGAAATTATTCGGCAGGACCTGTATTGTTCAGATGTCTGCAGTTGATCCTTGGCTTTACTATCGTTTACTGCCCAAGTAAAAGTTAAAGCTCCTATAGAATTCAAGATTGAAAAATTAACTAAAACGGCGGTTTTGAATTCGAACCAGTAACACAAATAATTATGCAAATCTCGGTCAAGCTTATACTTGTGAAATGGTGATTAATATTGGGTGCAAGGCCTCAGCAATGATGTGTCTTATTTGCGATTAACTCTGATAATGAATGAAGCTGATTTTAAAGTTCAGTTAATGAAAACGGTGCAATAGTTAATTTTAGCCGAAAGTTGATTCGACTGGTCCTGAAAACACACAATTTCGAAGAATTGAGGGGTGATTCGGATTTCATGATATAAACTTTCCAGTTCTACTTTTCTTAGCTCAAACTGAGGGAAGTGAATCAATCTGTAAAGATTTTTCAACAACCAAAATTAGAAATAGCGGATTGGATTATAGAATTTAAGATATAATAAAATAGCCTTTTGAAAGGCTATTTTATGTTACTATTTTGCATATTCGATTGCTCGGGTTTCGCGGATTATATTAACTTTAATTACACCAGGATATTGCATTGTACTTTCAATCTTATCAGCAATATCGCGTGCCATTTTAATCGCAGAAAGATCGTCGACAGTTTCGGGTGCTACAATTACACGGATTTCACGCCCGGCTGAAATTGCATAAGCTTTATTAATTCCCTTGAAGCTAGTTGCGACATTTTCGAGTTCACGCATTCGTTCGACAAAATTCTCAGCTGAAGCATTTCGTGTTCCTGGTCGGGAAGCGCTCATTGCGTCGGTGATTTTAACAATAATTGCTTCAACGGTTGTCGCTTCAACATCTTCGTGGTGAGCGGCAATTGCATTCACTACGCGTGGATCCATTCCGTATTTCTCAGCAAGTTCAGCGCCAATTTGGGCATGTTTGCCTTCGATTTTGTGTGTGACAGCTTTTCCGATATCATGAAATAATGCGGCAGTTTTTGCAATTTTAATATTTGCGCCAATTTCTTCAGCAATTAAACCTGCAACATTGGCCATCTCGGTTGAGTGTTTGAGAACATTTTGACCATAGCTTGTTCGAAATTTAAGTTCTCCAAGAAGGCGTAACATTTCTCGGGGGAGGCCGGAAAGTCCAACTTCACGCGCTGCATCTTCTCCGGCTCGATTGATTTCTTTGTTAATTTCGCGTTCGGCTTTTTCAACAACTTCTTCGATTCGAGCAGGATTAATTCTTCCATCTTTCATGAGTAGCTCGAGAGAGAGTCTTGCAACTTGGCGACGAACTGGATCGAAACTTGAAAGCACAACCATTCCAGGTGTATCATCAACAAGAATATCAACACCAGTTTCGCGTTGTAAAGCTTGAATGTTTCGACCCTCTTTACCGATAATTCGACCTTTCATTTCGTCATCGGGAAGTTTGAGCGCGGTTACGGTTCTCTCAGCAGTTACTTCGCTTGAAATTCTCTCCATTGCCGAAACTAAAATTGCCTGAGCACGCTCCTCGGCATCTTCGGCAGCATTTTTTTGAAGTTTTGCCACGAGATTTATCATATCTTGTGCCATATTTTTTTCAGTAGCTTTCATTACTTTTTCAGCGGCTTCTTTTTTTGAAAGTTTTGCAATTTTTTCAAGCTTTTCAGTCTGTTTTTTGCGAATTTCCAAGATTTCATTTTTCAGCTTTTCAACTTCTAGTTCGTCGTTTCGAAGTTTTTCAGTTCGCGAATCGATCTGGTCGAATTTTCGATCGAGAGATTCTTCGCGTTCGGCAAGTCTATCTTCGGTTTTTCGAATTTCTCTTCGTCGCTCTGAAGCGTCTTCGTTAGCTTTATCTGTAATTTTTAAAGCTTTTTCATTTGCTCTCTCTAATATTTCAGCTGATTTTTTTCGAGCTTCAGCAATGATTTTGTCTGAATTATTTTTCGCATTTGCGGTTTTAACTTTTTGATACGCAAAAACTCCACCACCGCCAAAGATGACGCCAAGCGCAGCTATAATTATTTCCATATTATTCCTTTCATCAATAAATATTTTAAAAAATCAAAAGCAATTATTATGCCTAAAACCATTTTATCATAAAAATTTTTAAATTTCAAAATTGCGAAAAATATTTTTTTAGTGTATAATTTAATTATGTTTATGTCTTTTTTAAGTTGGTGGTATGGAAAGGGCTTGGCTTGGCGCGCCGAGAAAATTTTGGATGGAATTGAGCGTTCGATTGACACTTTTTCGCTGGGGCTATTGCTAAAAACTTGGTTTGCACCTTTTCGACAAATTGATGCGCTTGGAGTCGCAAATGCTTCGCTTGAAGTTCGAATAAAAAAGTTTTTCGATAAACTTTTTTCGAGGTTTATCGGGGCTTTTTTACGAACAATAATAATGATAATCGGGGTTTTTTATATCAGTTTTAAAGCGATTTGGGGGGTGATAATGTTGATTTTGTGGCTGATTTTACCAATTTTGCCAATTATTCTCGTTATGATTTTTATAACAGGGTGGACACCAAAAATTATTCCAAAAATACGTGAAGATTTTAAAGAATGGCAAAAAAATACACCAACAAAAGAAGTTAAACCAACAAAAGGAAAAAGGAGTTTATTGCTGTGAGTTTTAACTATAGTCATTTACGTGCTAAAAAATCTCGCTTAATGAACGGTTTGAGACCATTTTTATTCTTGCTTAAACTTTTAAAAATTATTGGGATTTTGAGCGGATTTTCATTAATTCTGATTGATTCAGCTTATGGTTGGTTGATTTTAAGCCTTTCTGGTCTTATTACGATTGTTATTCATTGGTGGAATGGGGAATTGCACCGTTTGGCGCCAGGATTGGCAACGACAATCGAGGAACAAATGGCAAGCAATATTTTAGGTAAGCTTTCGAAAAATCTAACTAGTGAACAGATTGCGAAGATCGTGCTTGAAAGTTCAGGTGGAAAATTCATTGTGGCGCGTTTCGGGCTTGGAAAAACTACAATCGAGAGTTTAGCTCAGATTCCGCAAAATTCGCCTGAGCAGATCTTTCAAACTGCGCTTCAAATTCAACAAAAGTTAGAAACGAAAACTGTTTCTGGCTCGGTTTTGGCTCTTGCGATTATTCGTAATTTTCCAAATTTCGAAAACTTGCTCGCTCAATTTTACATTGATTTCGAGGATTTGGAACGAGGAGTTTTATGGCACGATCATATTTTTTCGTTAATTAATAAGTCGAAAATCCCGATAAAAACTGGTGGAATTGCACGCGATTGGTCGTTTGGTTATACGCCAACTTTGAATCGTTTTGGAACGAATATTACAAGTCAAGTTTCGAATAATATCTTAATGTCTTCTAATTTGGAACAACACAAAGATCTTGTTTTGAAAATGGTTGAGCAATTTAGTGGAAATGGTAAGCAGAATATTGCTCTGATTGGTATTGATGGTGTAGGGAAAACAACTGTTGTAAATTCTTTTGCGGCAAAAATTGCGAATGGTAGCGAGAAAATACCTTCAAATCTGAAATATCGTCAGGTTATTTCACTTGATGCTTCGTCGCTGATTGCGGCAGCACCAGGGCGTGGTGAAATTGAAAATCTTTTGAACTATATATTGAATGAAGCTTATGCTGCTAAAAATATAATTATCTGTCTTGATAATGCGCAGTTATTTTTTGAAGATGGCGTTGGCTCGGTTGATGTTTCGAACTTGCTTCTACCGATTATTCAAGCAGGTGCTTTAAGGATGATTTTAACACTTGATGAACAGAGATTTTTGCAGATTTCGGCTAAAAATCCAGCTCTTGCGCAGGCAATGAATCGACTCCAGGTTAAGCCAGCTAATTATGATGAAACTTTGGCTGTTATGCAGGATAAATTGTTGGTCTTCGAGCATCAAAATGGCGTTTTTTATCAATTTCAGGCTTTGAAAGAAGCTTTCCGATTGAGTGAGAGATATATTTTTGATCTTGAGATGCCAGGGCGAGCTGTTCGGCTACTTGAAATGTCGGCAGGTTTTGCGGATAACAAAATCGTAACGGTGAGTTCGGTTGGACATGCGATCGAGCAAACAATGAATGTAAAAGTTGCGACGGCGGATATTAATGAGGAAAAGGAGACTTTGCTAAATCTTGAAAATCTTCTTCATGCGAGAATGGTTGGTCAAGAGAAGGCAGTTTCAGCTGTGGCCAATGCGTTGAGACGCGCGAGAACTGGCGTTCGAAATCAAAATCGACCAATCGGGACATTTTTGTTTCTTGGGCCGACCGGTGTTGGTAAAACTGAGCTTTCGAAAGCGCTTTCCGAGGTTTATTTTAATGGTGAGAATAATATAGTTCGTCTTGATTTGAATGAATTTGTTAATCTTGATGATGTCTCTAGATTGATTGCTGATGGTGCGCGTGATTCGAGTTCTTTGACCGCACAGATGATGAAAAAGCCTTTTTCTGTGGTTCTCTTGGATGAAATTGAGAAAGCGCACCCAAATGTTTTAACTGCACTTTTGCAGGTTTTGGACGAAGGGATTTTGCGTGATGAAAAAAACCGAGAAGTTTCGTTTCGAGATGCGATTATTATTGCAACATCGAATGCTGGCGCTGAGAGGATTCAAGAATTGATTTCTCGCGGCTATGATTCTTCAAGCGCAGAAGAAGTTATTGTGAACGATTTAATTGCGAGCCACGAATTCCGCCCAGAGTTTTTGAACCGTTTTGATGAAATTGTAGTTTTTGAGCCGCTAACTAAGGAAAACTTGTTACAGATAATCGACTTGATGGTTGCTGGGGTAAATAAAACTCTTGCAGGGCAAAAAATTACAGTTTCGGTTTCTCCAGAAGCTAAGCTTTTGTTGGCAGAAATGGGATATGATCCTAAACTAGGTGCGCGTCCAATGAGACGAGTGATTCAGCGAGTTGTTGAAAATACTATTGCACGAAAAATGCTTTCAGGTGAAGCACAGGCTGGGGCGAATATTGAAATTACTCCAGAAATTGTTCAGGGAATGTAACAAAAAATAAAATCGGCGATTAGATGAATCGTCGATTTTTAAGTCTAATTTTGGAGGGCCAGGAGGGGCTCGAACCCTCGACACCCTGCTTAAGAGGCAGGTGCTCTAACCGGCTGAGCTACTGGCCCAACACAACAATTATAGCATATTTTTTTTCAAAAATAAAGGGCTTTTAGTGATTTTCTGGCTGGATTTTATAAATAAAGTGTGCACCTGAAATTTTAAGAGCTTTGAGATTTTTAATTTCAAAACCATAACTTATAAATAACAGATCAGTTTTTTGATGATTTGCTTGAATTTGCGCGAGTTTTAGCATTTTTTCGATTCTTTCAGAGTGACCAAAAGTGTAGAAAATAGTAATTTTTTCGATAGGGAAGACGTGCCAGAAATTTCGAAAATAAATTTGTGTATCTTTGGAGTTTTTTATCCTTATTTTTGAAATTAAAACTAAAAATGGGTTAATTTCAAAACCGATTGATTTTGCACCAAAATTGCTCGCAGTTTTTAAAACAACACCATCACCCGATCCGATATCAACCAAAATGTCGTTTTTTGAAAGTTTGAGTTTTTCGAAAAGTTTAATTAGTTCTTTTTTGTGAGTTGGAACATAAGGCGCTCCGAAGAAAACTGTCAAAAGAAAAACGGCAACAACAGCGCCGAAAATAAATAAAAATAAATAACAA
>CAURQO010000019.1:0-12497 GCA_963527165.1 uncultured bacterium | reverse complement strand
CAGTAATTTTATTCATTTCAAAAATTGCAAATTCACCAAAACCTGCACGAATATTCTGACTAACTTTCGAAAGCAAGCTCGGCATTAAAGTTTGGCGATAATATTGCAAGTCTGGAGAAATTGAATTCACGATTTTATATGAATTTTGCGAATCTTGATCAACTTTTTCAAGCAAATCTCCATGAATAAAGCTATAAGTCAAAATCTCATTTGCGCCACCAGCAGTTAAAATTTCACGAATTTCAGATTGAAGCAAATCAATTTTAGCTTTTTTAACCGCCTTAAAAGTTCGTGCTGGAAGCTGTAAAGCAATATTATCATAGCCACTCAATCGACCAACTTCCTCGATCAAATCTTCTTTAATGTGAAGATCGTTTCGCCAAAATGGTACCAAAAAAGTTTCAGAATTTTCATTTTCAGTTAAAATTCCGACATTTTCAAGTGTTCGGTGAATTTGATCGTTCGAAAAATCAGTTCCCAAAACTCGATTAATATCATCATTCGAAACTGAAATTTTAAGTTGCTCTCGATAATTATTATCCTTGGAATCCGCAACCAAACTCAAACTTTTACCGCCCATCGCCAAAATATCTTCAGTAAACAAATCAAGAACTTTTCGCGAAAGCATCTGCGGAACTCCTTTCGTAAAACGCGTAATCGCCTCACTGAAGATTCCGTGTCGCATTTGGGTGTTTCGTAAATTATAAAGATTGAATGTTGCGCTTTCAACTAAAATCTTCGAGGTATTTTCATCAATTGCTGTTGAAATTCCACCCATCGCACCAGCCAATGCGATCGCAATTTTACCACTTTCTCCAGTTGCAATCACAATGTCTTTTTCGTTCATTTTGATTTTTTTGCCATCTAAAAGTTCAAGCTCTTCACCCTCGAAAGCGTTTCGAACAACAATTTTAATATCACTCGAACCATTTAATTTTTCAAGTTTTTCAAGATCAAAAGCGTGAAGTGGTTGAGCGGTTTCTAACATTATTTTATTCGCCAAATCCGTAATTTCATCAATCGGTCGCATTCCAGAACGCAAAATATAAGTTTTTTCAATAGTCAAATTTGGATTTTTTAAAATATTCGAAACATCAAAAATCGCCGCAGTGTAGCGTTCACAAATTTTAGGATTTTGAATTTCGATATTGATTTCTCGATCTTCAACACTTTCGAGATTCAAACCTTTGATAAATTCTGGTTCAACAAATTCTTCACCCAAAATTCCCGCAACCTCACGAGCAAAACCAACAATTCCAAAACAATCTGGTCGATGTGTCAAGCTTTTATTTTCAACTTCGAGTAAAAAATCATTCAATTCGAACTTTTCTGCAAAAGAATCACCAGCTTGAATTCCGTTTTTAAAAACCTCTGGCGAAACTTCAAGAATTCCATCGTGCTCGTCGCCCAAACCAAGTTCACGAAGGCTGGCAATCATACCATTACTCATATTACCCATCAATTTTCGCGCACCAAGCTTAAAGTTTTCACCACCAAAAGTTTCTGGCACGATTGATTCTGGCGGAAGCCATGCCACAAAAATCCCCGCTCGCACATTTGGCGCACCACAAACAACTTGAACAAAACCATTTTCATCGCGTTCAATATCTTTTCGTACACCGCCATCATCAATTTTACACAAATTCAAATGGTCAGAATTTTCAACCTTTTCCGCCGAAATTACTTTCGCAATAATTACATCTTTGTATTTTTCACCCAAATTCTCAACACCTTCAATCTCAACCAAACGTGCGCCGATCAATTTCGAAAGCTCGCCAATTTCTGGCAAATTCAGAACAAATTTTTTAAGCCAATTTACTGAAATTATCATTTTTACTCCTTAAAACTCCCTCAAAAATTCCAATTTTCCACTTTCAAAAAATCGAATATCTGAAATTCCATATTTCAACATCACAAGTCGCTCTATTCCACCACCCCAAGCAAATCCACGATATTTTTTCGAATCAATTCCCGCTGCTTCGAGAACGTTTGGATGAATCATTCCACAACCAAGCATTTCAAGCCACTCACCTTTTTTACCACCAAGTGCTTTTGGCTTTTCGATCAAAAACTCAAGACTCGGTTCAGTGAAAGGAAAATATCCCGGCTGAGTTCGAATTTCCAATTTTTGGCCATAATATTCCTCAAAAAAAGCGTGGAGCGTGCCAAGCATTTGCGCCAAATTCGCAGTTTCACTCACAAAAACACCTTCACATTGATAAAATGTATGCTCGTGTGTCGCATCTAAATCTTCATTTCGAAAAACTCGTCCATAAGAAATATGCGCAATTCGACCTTCTTCTTCAAGCTGTTTTTTACCATGCTTTAAAACGCGGTTCTGCATCGTTGAAGTATGAGCTGGCGGAATAAAATTCTCTTCTGTTCGAAAAGTGTCATAACCATCTCGCGCTGGATGATTTTCTGGGAAATTTAACGCTCCAAACATATTCCAATCGTTGTCAATCTGGCGAGATTCAATCGCCTCAAATCCCATTCGCGTATAAATATCTACCACCTTCTCAAGCTCTTTTTGAAGTGGATGCTTTGAGCCATTTTTCGCGCTCAAAAGTCGTGGTTTTTCAGCAATTTTATCACGAGAACTTTCCGCAAAAGGTGCAGAAATATCAATCTCTTCAATCTCAGCATTTTCTTTTTCTTCAAGAATTTTCGAAAGCTCAGCTTGAATTTCATTTTTCAAATTATTCACTTTCGCACCAAACTCGCCCTTTTGTTCATTCGGTAAAGTTGGAATAATTTTATAAAGTTCCTTAATTTTTGGCGACTTCAAAATATCACTCGGATTTTCAAGCGTTTTAAGTTCAGCCAAAAGTTCATCTCTAATCTGTTGAATCTGTTCCATAGCTACTTTTAATTATACCACATCTGTAATTTTTTGTCGATTTTCAAAAATTTAAGTCCTCTGAGCTGCCACCCAAACATAAAGCCCAAGCGCTACTAAAACTGCAACCAAAACTAAAAGCCAAACAAACGCCAATCCAGTAGTTTCTTTAGTTCCTTCAAGATACGCACTATCTTCTGGTTGAGCAATTTCACCTTTATTTTTGGGTACAAATCCACCTTCACCAAGCGAATTTTTAATCTGTTTTTCACGAAGTTCGGCTGCAATTTTTTCTTGTAGTTCCGTTCGATTATCATCTTGTTTTACATATAAAGCCATATCTCTATTGTATCAGATTTTGACATTTTCTAAAAGTTTATGATAAAATAGAATTATAATTTAAATTAAGGAGGAAAAATGGCATCAAAAAAAGCCAATTCAAAGAAATCTTCAAAACCAGCTCTAACAAAAAAAGCTGTAACAGAAGTTTCGAAAATTGAAAAAGTAGTAAAAACTACTGTAAAAAACGCATCAAAAAAGAAAGGTTTTTCACTTGAAGAAGCTTCGAAACCATCTTTCATTGCAGCAGTTGTGCTTGAATTTATTGGAACATTCTTGCTTGCAGCCAGCATACTTGCAAGTCAAGGTCAACCTGTAAGTGTTCTATTTACGCTTTCAACTATCGTTTTAATCGCCGGCGCAATCAGTGGCGCTCATGTTAATCCACTAATCACAGTTGGCGCTTGGGTAACTCGCCGAATTAGCACCCTTAAAGCTATTTTCTACATCATTGCTCAAATTTTGGGCGCAATGGTTGTGTTTATGCTTATGAATGCTTTTGTTTCGAACGCCCCAGAAGTTTCACAACAGGCAGCACTATACGGACAGCAAAAAGCTCAAATTTTCGCCGTAGCACCACTTCCAAAAGATAAAGAATCACTTATTCTTATTTCAGAACTAATCGGCTCATTTATCTTTGCGTTCTCTGTAGCCTCAATCACATCAGATAAAAAGAAAAGCTCAGTCGCAAAAGCAATTGGAATCGGTGGCGCACTATTCGCAGCCCTATTGATTGCCGGAACACTTGCGAATTTTGTATCGGGTTCGGCAATTATCAACCCAGCAATTGCATTCTCACTTCAAGCGTTCACAATCACTGGACAAAATGTTCCTTTCGCAATTGCGATTTACATTGGCGCAGCATTACTTGGTGGAATCCTTGGCTTCCTCTTGCAATCGCTTATCGAAAAAGGAACTCAAAAAGAAGAAAAATAATCATTCAAAAAGAGCGAATTTCGAAAGTTCGCTCTTTTATTTTTTGTCTTTATTCTATTGGTTTATTAAGTAGTTGCGGCTCAACACCAGATTCATTTCCTTCACCCGAAATCTTCACAACATCTTTATCAATTTTTCCAAGTTCTTTATGTGCATTATTAAAATGATTTACTGTTGTTCCAAGCGATTTTCCGAGCCGCTGCATCAAATCTTCGTATTTTGAAATATGTGTGTTTAATTGAGCAACTCGCTTTTGAATCTCCTTGCTCTGCTCTTCAATTTTTAATGATTTTAAACCTTGCAAAACTGTTTGGAGGTATGCCATAAAACTTGTCGGACTCACTACGATCACGTGTTTATCGCGAAAAGCATACTCAATCAAATCACGTTCTGAACCTTGTGATCCAACCACACCTGTTAAAGCGTCATAATATAGACTCTCGCTCGGAATAAACATAAACGCAAAATCCATTGTATTTTCATTTGGCCGAATATATTTCGAAGTTTCATCAATCCGTTTTTTCAGATCATCACGAACTTTTTTTGCCAAAATCTTTCGATCTTCACCTTTCGATTCAATCATTCGATTATAATTTTCTAAGCTAAACTTTGAATCAACTGGTAAAATCTTATTTTTATCAAGAAAAATTGCTGCATCAACAATTTCGCCATTTTTAAATTTATACTGAATTTCAAAAGCATTTGGTGGTAGGACGTTTTCAAGGACCTGTTCAAGATAAAATTCACCCAAAACTCCGCGCTGTTTTGGATTTTGAAGCGCATTTTGAAGAGTTTTCAACTCATCTGCAACATTCACTACACGATTATTTGTCTCATCCAACTTCGTTAGCCTTTTCGAAACCTCTTCAACAATTTTCGAACTTTCCGAAATCTGTTTTGCCATAGAATTTTGCAACTGAAAATTATTTCGTTCAAGCTTTTCTGAAACTTTTTCGTTAAAATTATTTAAATTAATATCAAGGTTTTCACGCATTTTAATTAAGCTCTTATTTAACTCAATTACATCCATTTTTAACAAGTTCACACTTTGATCTTTATTTTTTGAAAGAGCAATTTTATTAATTCTAACAGATTGAAAAATCACAACCCCTATTAAAACTATAACAACCACCGAAAGTAAAATGTCCATATATTTCCTCCTTTTGAAATAAAACACACTCTGAATTAGACAGCTAAAAGTTACAATTCCACCACCCATTAATGGTTTGAAAAGTAACTATTTATAGTCAAAACTCTCCACTACGTTTGTTTGGTTTTTCCATCAACCATTTATGTAAAAAGAACCTCCATAGCCATTACCCCCATTGATTGACTAAGCGAAATAATCGCATTTTGGAGCCAATATTCTGGAAAGTTTTTCAAACCAAAAAGATAAATGAAAATGCTATCCATAAAATGCCAGACAAGAAAAGCAACACAAAAGCCTTCAAATTCAAACCAATAAACGAAATATTCATTATGCCAATTGCAGTTATAATCAGTCCCAAAAGAGCAATCGCCTCAATCAAGCTAATTAATTCTCACGAAACCTTCACACTATGACAGCGAGAAATCTTACCGATAATGAAAACCGATAAAAACTTTACTATCAAATAGTCTAAAGCATAGATATTTTTAAAAAGCATAACTATAATATTATATCATATCTTGAAAAAAATAAAAGGCGCATAACACACCTTTTACTTATTTTTGAAGATTTAACCAATCGCGACAAGTGTCATATTCATGTTTTGCGAATTTGCTGTCCAGCTAACGATTTCATTCACCGTTCGCCCAAGAACACTTTTACCCAATGGACTTTCGGCCGAAATCTTCCCTGCAAGCGGATTTGCTTCCACGCTTTCAACAATTCTAAACTTCATGATTCGCCCTGTTGCGCGGTCGAAAAGCTCCACGAATGAACCAATCGAAACTTTCGAACCTTTTTTCTTACTTTTTGGCAAAATTTTAGCATTGTGAATTTGGAAATTCTTTTCGTTAATTTCACTTCGAATTGTATCAATTCGCGCAAAAATATCATTCTGTCTCAATAAATCTCCTTTAATATCACCATCTCGAAGCTCCATTTCGAGCATTTTTTGCTCATGCTCTAATTTGGCAATTTTCTTTTTTAATTCTTTAAATCCTTGTTTACTTAAATATATTTTAGTCGTATTTTTCATAAATCCTCCTTTGTAGCAATGCTACATTATCATTATATCGAATTATACTTAAAAAACGCTTAAATTTACTTTTTTCAAAAAAGTACCAACCAAAAAAGCTCGAACAGTGCCGAGCTTTTTATGTTTTGTTGCATCTACGGAATCTTACATTCCATTCCGCTGTTAATTTTGTTGGTTACCCAGAAGTCTTTACAAAGTGGTTGCCCATCATCTTCAAGTTGGAGAGCGAATTCTGGCAATGGGAAGTTTTGATCCTCTAAAGAAATTCTGCTTTCCACGCGTCGGAATTGCGTATTTGCACGACCCGTTGAGTCCACTTTTGGCTGTACACCATCAAAGAAAACTAAGTTATTATTATTATCAAGAAGTTCTGCTTTAAAATCTGCACCGCGATAAATTGGCGTCAGTCGCATATATGCAGCATCTGTTCTTGCAACATTTCGCATTAAAGAAATCGTGGTTGAGCAAGAATATTCACGCCCTGTTGTTGTCATATTTTCTTCACATTTAACAGGACTAATGTTATTTGTGCGTTTATTCACATCATTTCCACGGCGTAAAAGTGGTAACGAGTGCTTTTCCGATGCTTCAACTCCTCTGGCAGGGAAAAGCATCATTTCACTTAAACCAGTTCCAGAAGTGAATGAGTTGTTATCCAAAGCAGACAAAACACCGCCTTGATTTTTAATATTTTCTTGATAGCCAAAGAATTGTGTTTTCAAAATCGCTGGCGAATTAGTGCGCCGTGTCCATTGGTCTCGACTAAGCAATAAACTATTATTAACGCCCGATGTCATTGGTGTATTAATTTCATCCAAAGTGACATTACTATTTTTGTCTGTCAAATCCTTTTGGCTGTGCCAACTAATACGAACTTGTGAAAATTCTTTCGAACCTTTGAGTGGAACAATTGTAGATTGCCCTTCCTCAACCTTACCCAAGAAATCTGGTGTGTTTTTTTGAATTTTCACACAAGTGTAAGCCTGGTTGAGTGTGGCGTCGTTCGAAGTACCATTTCCACCAGTCGTAGTTTGAACTTGAGTTTCACTACCCTTTTTACCAATTCCTGCTGTTGCCAAAACATAGCAATCTGTTGTACTATCTGCATTCATCGCTGTAGCCATATTTTTGCAATCATTCGTTGTAAGGTTCGTACCACTTCCACATTCCTGCTGGTAGCGGTGGAGGAAGCGTTTTGCGTCCTCCACACCAGCTTGAGCACTATCATAAGCACTTTGAGAAAGATCTAATTTACTAGCTTGCTCTTGATCGCGAAGCATAATTCGAAGAAAGCTCACCGCCATAATCGAAACTAATATCGCTACAATCACCACAATAAAGATCGAAACACCGCCTTTGTGGAATTTTTTCGAAACTGAAATTTTCTTCATTTTAATACCTCACTGGAAGTTCTTTAGTGTATGTTGTAATAATTCGACCTGGGCCACCCGCTTGACCATATGCCCATAAATACACATCTGCACGCTGATTATAGGTCTCGGCTGGTTCTTCTCGATTGTTTGGATTTGAGCCAGCTGTTCGCCAAGAATTAAGTGTTCTAGCAATAACTGGACCGTTAACAGCTAATGGTTTTCCACAGTTTATTTCATTTACATCAGCTTTACCAACTGGACAAGTATTAATCTCGCCCGAAGCAATTAGCCAAGCATCTACACGTGTAACATCTTTAGAAATCTTGATATTGTCCGCAATAATAATCGTTTGCGCAAATTGTCCGCCAGCGTTTGCTTTTGGTTCATTGTTGACGATATTGCCTGTAATTGTAATATCTTTTCCGTAGTAAATATTCGTGCCAGTTCCAGTTAATCCACCAATGTTTGCATTTGCTCCAGAATTTCCTTCAACCCGAACATTTTTTGCAGCATTCGAACTTGGATAGCGCGCTTTGATTGAGTTAATCAAGCCCTGAACATTGTTTGAAGTTCCCCAACTTCCCCAACTTCCTTTATCTACTATTGATGCACTTCGTCCACCATTATTGATACCATTTCGGAAAGTCAAGTTGTTTGTATTTTGTGAAGATTCAGTCTTGAAGCCAATAATTGGTTTACCACCGAGCGCTTCGAATTCTGCCCAAGAACCAAATGTTTTTCCACCAATGTCTGAACGGCTGGTTTTAATTCCACCACGAGCGTAAATACCATTACTCCAAATTTGCATTTTCGGCTTTTTCACTACAAGTACACAGATCGGTGCAGAATGTCGCCATTCGCGACCAACCTTAGCATTTTGCACTCCTTGACTTTCGTCTTTACTCATTTTGTATGGCGAAATTGAAAGACCGATACAATAGCGCGAGCCAATTTCTGCATTATTTGGGATTGTAATTCCATCTGTTCCGATCACTGTTGGTGGATTACCATTGAATGAACCTGTTGATGTCTGACCGCTATTACATTCAACTGCATGTCCGCCAAATTCACTATTATAGTGCGAACAAGTATTACCATTATTATTATCTTTACGCTGTTTTGGCGTTTCTGGATTACCTTCGAAATTACCAGGAATCTTCCAGCGAGTGATTACCCAACGAGATCCTGGAGGAGTTGGTGTTCCTTCACCTGTGATGTTTGGTGTAACTGGTGTTGTGGTACCAGGTTCTTGTGGAATATCTACGCCACCACAGTTGGCAGTTCCAGCTTTAATGCAAGGAATGAGATCAAATTCGT
Organism: uncultured bacterium; assembly: GCA_963527165.1. Lineage (GTDB taxonomy): Bacteria > Patescibacteriota > Saccharimonadia > Saccharimonadales > Saccharimonadaceae > Nanogingivalis. The sequence goes on along the minus strand of CAURQO010000019.1, from coordinate 3,510 downwards.
ATGGAACATAAACACAAGATTCAGTTGATGAAACTTTAACATTTTGCTCAGTCTCAGCATCCCATCGAGTACTAGGGTCTCCTGAGATCCATTGATTGTTTCCGTAATACTTATATCCATACAGCACTTTTGATTTAGGCTTATGTGTAATAACACCATTTACATTCGCACAAATAACTTGACCAACATCAGAATTTGAAACAAAGAATGAATCTACCTGTCTATGAGCTAAGCCGCTAAAACTACTTCCTAAATCCTTAGTTCCACTATTCGACAAGCCACTATGATTACCTTGGGAATTCCAATTTAGCGAAGCACTACCTTCTTTATTATTAGAGCTTACATGAGCATTAATTTCATGCTTGAATGAAACTGTGCTTCCAACTGGAGCAATCTTTAGACCGCTACTATATCCACCGCCACCTACAGCAACTTGAGTGTTAGCATCACCAGAGGTTTTTGCATTTGACTTAGTAACTTCTTCATCATAGTAGATATCTGGTTCTAGATATACCGTCTCAGGTGGATACGTAGCACCATTAGAACCCTTCACCCAACCAATATATGTGGAATTAGATTTGTAGTTTGTAGCAGAAATAGAAACACTTGGTCCAGAAACCATACAGTTACCATAAAGCAAAACGTCACCATTACTATTTGCAACTCCAGAGCTACTCTTAGCACAATTAATAGTACCACTTTCACTCTGGGAGCTTGTAGCCCAAGCTCCTTGAATTGGTAAGCCAGTGTTCGAATCTACGATATGAAGATTAAAATAAATATTGTGGTTATCAGTACCGTTAGTTGAGCTACAATCAAAAGGACCATCATCAGCGTATGCTTTTCTTTCTACGCTATAATCAAATGAGATATTATTATCTTTTTTAGTTTTCTCTAAAAATTCATCCCAACTAATATAATCACCGCTATTCTCTTCTAACCTATAGATACCAATCTCACCATTGTCAAGCGTAACAACTTCTTTAAAGTAATCTCCTTTATTCTTAAGGTTGTCATCAAAATATTCTTTTGCATGTTTATATTCACCAATCCAGCTTGGAGCACCGCCATTAACCAATTGAGAAATACCTTTATAGTCTATATATAGAGCATGGATATCATTAATATCGGGAGCTTTCTTATATTCATTTTCTAACTTATAGTCATCTGCCAATTTATTATTGTTAGCCTTTTGAGCAATTTCTTTAGCTGGCTTACCTGCTTTAAATAATGGAAGAAATTCTTTATTTAACTTACTCTTAATCTCTTCAATTTTTTTAGCTCGCATGTCATTAGGTATAGCATTCCTATTAAGAACATCATATAGATAAACAACTTTAAAAACCCTCTTATTTCTAATTACACAGTTCTCAAGTTCTTCCTTAAGATACCTATTTTCGAAATTCTTAACCTGAAATTCTTTCAAATTTTTAGCGTTTTTTGGTAAATACTTATTCTTTGAAAGATCAATGTTAACATTACAGCTTTTAGCTTTTGCTTTTAAAGCAGCATTAAGAATTAACAAGTCATCCACATGCTTCTCTAGAGTTAATCCTTCAGGAATCTTAACCGCCGGATTACCTTTCATATATTCTTTAAAATCAGAATAGCTTTTAGTTCGCTCTTCGTATGTTACTTTTTGACCACCAATATTAACATCACCTTTATTTTTACTTTCTTTTGTTAAATTAGTGATAACATAATAAACGCCAAAAGCTAAAATAACAGCCAAGAATGCAACAGCAATCTTAAATAAAAGCTTCTTGGAGATATTTATCTTCTTTAGTTTTCCATCACCTTTAAACGGTGATTTAATATTTTCTTTATCCACTCCTTTTCCCCTCGTTAAATAGTTTATGTTTAAATTTTACCATACCACTAAATAAAAATCAACATAAAAAATAGGCAGAAATTTCCGCCTATTCTATTTTTATTGTGCTCTAAAAGCTTCGAGAGCTTCCTTCCAAGTTGGAATAATAAAACCGGTCGCTTTAGTTTTTTCGAGATCCATAGTCGAATTCTCTGGCCGTTTTGCCTTTGTCGAGAATTCATCCGAATTTACCGGTAAGACTTCAACATCAGCGTCTTTCAAAATCTCTTTCGCGAATTCATACCACGAAATTCCTTCTTCAGAATCGTTCGAAAGATGATAGATACCATAAGCTGGATTGTTTTCAATCAAGAAAACTATAAATTCCGCCAGCGTTCGTGCCCAAGTTGGCCTACCGAATTGATCATTCACTACCGAAATCGTTTTGTGTGTTTTAGCTAAATTTTGCATCGTAAAGACGAAATTCTTGCCATATCTACCAAAAACCCAAGAGGTTCGTACAATGTAAAATTTCGAACAAATCTGCTTTACGGCCTCTTCGCCTAAAAATTTTGCACGACCGTATTCATTTCGCGGGTCTTGGAAATCATCAACATGCCATTTTTCGCCCTTTGGCTTTCGACCGTTAAAAACATAGTCGGTTGAAATATAAACCAATTTTGCACCGTATTTTTCAGCAGCATTAGCGATATTGACCGTACCAAGAACATTCACAAGATAATTCAAATCTCGTCCTTCATCCTCTGCCATATCAACATCCGTATAAGCCGCACAGTGATAAACCACGTCTGGCTGAATTTGTTCGAAAACTTTTTCAACTTCATCAGCTTTGGTAATATCCATATCGTCGATGGTGACGGCTTTATATTTCGCACCTTTTTCATCCAACAAATGCACAAGATCACTTCCAAGTTGTCCGTTTGCTCCTGTAATTAGAATCATTTGAATTCCTCCTTTTCAAAAAACAACAAATTTAAAATCCTTGAGTAGTGAATGGTTTCTATCTGCTTCCGAGGCTTCTGCTTCCGCTAAGTTTTCTCAAGTTATATCTAGGCTTTAATCCGCATAATTGACAAAAGCATATTTTGGTTTAAACTCTAGCGTCAAATAGTCATTAACCAGATAGCTGTAAGCAACCCTCTCAGATAAGACCTGAAAACCATTACCTACACCACGTGGAACAAAAATCCCCTTTGAAAACCTAATGGTAACATTTTTCCTTAAACCATCTCCGATTATCTCCCATAAACAGGAATATCAACCTCAATCACACCAAGGATATCATTGATCTTGTGAGCTGTTAGCGTTTTACCGAAAAAATCATTTTTCATATTTTTTCCTCCTTGAAATAATAATGTTCTTAATAAAATTAAATTCTGTTCCCAAAATTCATCTATTAATTAACTATTAGTTAACCACATTTTGACAATTTTGTCAATATTTTGTTTCAAACCCACTAATGGTTGACAAAATTTATTTTTATGCTAAAATAAATAATAGTTGATAGATAATTCTAAATTACAGTCTTATCTCATCAAGAACATTAAAAGTTGAAGATTCTATGATTTATTCATAAACTTTTCTTTTTTGTTTTTGGTGAGATTTTCTTTTTGAAAAACTTTTACATTCCCAAGGAGGAAAAATTATGAATAAACTAACTAAACTAGGTATTGTCACTT
>CAURQO010000018.1:0-12971 GCA_963527165.1 uncultured bacterium | reverse complement strand
AAACCGCAAAACGACGCGAACGCAACGTTGGAATTAAAAAAGATATCAAAGGTGCTGTAAAAGCTTTTGTTGCTGAACCAAGCGCAAAAAGTCTTTCGAAAGCACAAAGTGAACTTGATAAAGCCGTTAAAAAAGGGCTTATCAAGAAAAACACAGCCGCTCGCCGTAAAGCCGCTCTTGCTGCTGCTGCGAAAAAAGCTGGTGTAAAACTTGCTTAATTCAATAAAATAAAAATCGCTCTATCTTGGGCGGTTTTTTATTTTTCTTTTTCAAAAACTTGACAATTCTACTTAAAAATGCTATAATTTAAAAGATTTACCTTTTGGTAAAAATAGAACATTTGGAGGAACGGTTATGCTTATAACTGATAAATTTGTTTTTCACCTTGAGAGCGAAGATATTACTCTAACTCTCAAAGAACCAGCTTCAATTCGTATGTGCGTAGGTAGGGGGTAAAATTATGTCATTGTCATTAAAAGAACGACTAGCCGAAGAAAAAAAATCTGCTTTAACCTATGAAAATATTGCCAAGCAAGTTGAAGGCATCCTTATCGAGGCCGCCAAGGATGGTAGATCAAGCGTGCTCATCTACCTTGACAATGAGAATGATTGCAAAACCCAATTTGTGCGTCGTTTCCTAACCAAGGAAGGAATCGACTTCAAAAAATCGTACTATTCGTATCAAACAACTCAATTTCCCTATATTGATACGCATATGGGTGGCTATGAGGGTGTTGACCCTAATAAACCAGTCGCTGTAACTAAATATCGATTCGAAGGTATCCGTGTATTTTTGTGAAGGGAGGGTGAACAATGTCATTTAAAGACCAACTCGAAGCGACCGTACAAGAAGGGCGCGATTGCAACGCTATCACAGCTAAAGTCAAAAAGACCCTACTAGATGCTGCCCAAAATGGTGAATCTAGCGTTTTCTTGCCACTTACCGATGAATATGGTTATAAGGTGGGGGTAATCAGACGTTTTCTCGAAAACGAAGATATCAAGTTCAAAATGATTTATGATGCGAAGCAGATTAAAAGACAAAATTATTACGACCGTAATAAAGACAAAATTATCCCTAACTATACGGATACTAAATATATTTTCCAAGGTATTCGTGTATTTCTTTAGAAAGGTCATCAAAAAAACAAAACCCGCAGAAATTTGCGGGTTATTTTATTTCTAACATTTTTTGAAAATTATTTACCAATTTGAGTCACTCATCGAAAGCGACGGTTTAACTTCAAGATTGAGCGGATTTTGCGATTCGCTCAGCACAGCTTGAAAAGCGCCCAATGTTGCTACCATTGCAGCATTGTCGGTGCAAAGTTCTGGCGGAGTAAAAATAATCTCCTCTGGAACTTTTTTCGAAACTCGGTGTAATAATTCCTCGCGTAAAGCCGAATTTGCCGCCACACCACCAGCAATTACCACAGTTGTCGGAGCAAAATCTTCAACGGCTTTTTCAAGTTTATCAACCAGAGTTTCGACCGCTGTTTTTTCAAAACTCGCCGCAAAATCATTTCGCTGTTTTTCAGTTAATTTTGCAGCTAATTCGAAGGACGGAAAATTAAAATCAACACCAACTTCTTTTTGAACTGCACGCAAAACGGCCGTTTTTAGACCTGAAAAGCTGAAATCATACTTCCCTTTTAAGCGCGCTTTTGGCAATTTATATTTCGAAGAATCGCCATTCAGTGCGGCTTTCGAAATCGCTGGCCCGCCAGGATATGGTAGCCCAATAATTTTCGCAACTTTATCAAATGCCTCGCCAACCGCGTCATCTTGCGTTTCACCCAGAATTTCATAATTTCCATGCGATTTAAAAAGAACGATTTGTGAATGTCCGCCTGAAACAACCAAAGCTAAAAACGGAAATTTTGGTGGATTTTGATTCAAAAAATTTGCATAAACGTGGGCCTCAACATGATGAACTGGATAAAAAGGCTTGTTGAAAATTCGAGCATAAGTTCGCGCAGTAAGTGTTCCTACCAAAAGTGAACCAACCAAACCCGGCGCATAAGAAACCGCAATTCCGTCTAAATCTTCAAAAGAAATACCAGCCTGCGAAAGCGCTTTTCGAATGACAGGATTGGCATATTCGATATGTGAACGCGCAGCAACCTCAGGAATCACACCGCCAAATTGCGCATGAATGTCAATCTGCGAATGAATCACGCTCGAAAGTAATTTCAACTTTGGCGAACTCTCACGCGAAATTTTGCTCACGTCAAACTCAACCACAGCCGCCGCGGTTTCGTCGCAAGTGCTTTCAATTCCTAAAATCTTCATAGATATATTTTACCACCTTTCGAAAATAAGGTCAATTTTTGATTTGTTAATTTTTAACAAAAAAATAATTCGCCCATTTTCGAGCGAATTATTTTTTTAATTCTTCCCTATTTTTTGAATTTTCGAACGATTTTTTTCGCAGTCGGCAAGAATGAACTCCAGATAAAATAACTTTTTGAAATCGGAAAATCAAGTGTTCCAACTAATAAATCTTCATGATTTGCAAAACCAGCTTTAAATTTTGAAATTCCGTCATTCAAAAGACCGTTAAAATCATATCGCTTGACACCACGATTTTTCATTTCTATTATTGCAATCCACTTTAAAACATAATTCGCTCGCACTTTTTGCCCCGCCTCAGTCATTCCGCCATAAAGCTCAAATGCCACACTATCACTTTGTGCAAACCATAAAAACGCCACCATTTCTTGATTTTTAAGTTTTTCCGCAATACGCTCATCAGGAGTTTTATATCCGCTTTCGAAATTCTCTTCTTCATTTTTTGAAAAATCACCCTGCTCTTTCTCGATAAATGCCCCAAAAATCGGAGAGTTTTCACCCATTTTTTGGTAAAGCTTATGGTAATAATCTTTCAAATGTATCGCAAACCCAGCGCGTTTGGCGGTTTCAGTGTAAATCTCCAGTGCACGGTCGATCTCTTCTTTAGTTTTAAGCTGTCGAACTTTAACTTCCCCGCCACTTTTTCGAATATATTGACGTGTTTTTTTACTCATTCTTGCCAACAATTCGTCTTCGTTTTGATTTAAATCAAGTATTAAAGTTCGAGGAATTAAAATCGTATTTTTACTCTTTTTCCAGCCGTTCGAAAGTTCAAAATCTCCATTATTCCAATCTGGCTCCATCGTTAAACAAACTGGTTTTGGTTTGATATTTTTCAAAGCCCAAAGCGCTATTTCACGCGAAATACGAGCACGCTCAATTGGCTTTTTCGAAATTACCAAAGCACCGCGCGGAATATATGCAAAATTTCGAAGAGGAAACGGCAATTTTCGCACTAAAATTTGTGCCGCCGCAACGATATCAGAATGGTCTTTTTTCTTGCGGTCAATGTATTTTTCTTCGCCATTTTTCAAAAAAACTCGCTTCACTTTCCAGTTTGGCGATTGCGATTTTAATTCACCCCAACCCCAAAGTTGCAACGGATGACCACCGTGTTCATTGATAAAATCATCCCACTCTTTTCTATCAGTAATTTCGATAATCTTCAACATATTTATATTATACACCGAATGTGGTATAATTGTAAATGTAAAAATTAGCGTGATAGATTTCGCGTGAAATATTAAAAAATGCGATTTAAAGGGAACTATGAAAATTACAAAGACTTACGAACCAAATAATTACGAACCTGAAATTTATAATCTTTGGGAGCTTTCTGGTGCTTTCGAAAGTTCTGGTGTTGGGCCAAAATATTCGATTGTAATGCCACCACCAAATGCGAATGGAAACCTTCACATTGGCCACGGTTTGATGGCTGCGGTTGAAGATATTTTGGTACGCTATCACAAAATGAAAGGTTATGATGCAATTTATTTGCCAGGCGCAGATCATGCAGGTTTCGAAACTTGGGTAGTTTATGAGCGACTTTTAAATGCGGAAGGGAAGAGCCGTTTCGATTATTCGCGAGATGAACTTTATAAAAATGTTTGGGATTTCGTGGCGAACCAAAGAGGAAATATGGAGCTTCAATTACGAGCCCTTGGAGCTGGTGCGGATTGGAAAAATCTCACTTTCACTTTGGACGAAAAAGTCGTAAATCGCGTTTATAAAACTTTCGAAAAAATGTGGAATGATGGCTTGATTTACAGAGGTGAGCGCATCGTGAATTATTCAACAAAATATCAAACTTCTTATGCAGATATTGAGGTTGATTATAAGGAAGAGAAGGGGAAGCTTTGGACAATTGCATATCCAGTTCTTGATGAATTTGGCGGTACGAGCGAATATATGTTAGTTTCGACAACTCGACCAGAAACAATGCTTGGCGACACTGCACTTGCAGTTAACCCAGAGGATGAACGCTACGAAAATTTGATCGGAAAAATCGTTCGAATTCCTTTAACGGGTCGCGAAATTACAATCATCGCCGACGAATACGCCGATCCACAATTTGGTACGGGCGTTGTTAAAATTACACCATTCCATGACCCGAACGATTTTGAAGTAGGAAATCGCCACAATTTGCCAAAAATTCAAGTAATTGGATTTGATGGAAAAATGACCGAAAATGCTGGTGAATATGCTGGCTTGGAAGTTATGGAGGCACGAAAAAAGATTCTTGAAGATCTTAAGAAAATTAACGCCCTCTTTAAAGAAGAAGATATCACACACGTTGTTGGTTATGACTATAAATCTGGTGAACCAATTCAGCCGCTCGTAAAAGAGCAGTGGTTTATTTCTACAAAACCTTTGGCTAAAAAAGCCATTGAGGTTCTCGAAAAAGACGAAATTAAATTTACACCTGAAAACAAGAAGAATGTTCTAATGGAATACCTTAAAAATATTCGTGACTGGAACATTTCACGTCAAATACCGTGGGGAATTCCAATTCCGGCATTTCAAAATGTTGAAGACCCAACAGATTGGATTTTTGATGAACGCGTCCACGAAGCTGAAATTGAAGTTGACGGTAAAATTTATAAACGCGACGAAGATACACTTGACACTTGGTTCTCAAGCGGTCAATGGCCATTTATCACAACCGATTTTCTTGAAGGCGGTGAACTTTCGAAATTCTACCCAAATAGTGTAATGGAAACTGGCCACGATTTAATTTTTCCTTGGATTTCACGAATGATCATGTTGGGAATTTATTGCACAGGACAAATTCCATTCAAAGAAGTATACCTTCACGGAATGGTTCTTGATGAACATGGTCAAAAAATGAGCAAATCAAAGGGAAATGTAATTAACCCAATGGATGTAATTGCTGAATATGGCTCCGACGCTTTCCGTCTTGGAATTATTGCAGCTCGTTCGGCAGGGCAAAACCAAGCATTTTCGAAAAATAAAGTTATCGCTGGTCGAAATTTCTGCAATAAATTATGGAACGTTTCGCGATTTATCTCTGAAAAAATTGGTGAAATCAAAAGCCAAAAACCAGCCGAAGCTCATACGCCAGCAGATCACTGGGTAGTTCGCGAGCTTAATAAATCAATCGATGAAATCGAAAACCACATGCAAAACTATCGCTTTGCCGAGGCTTCTGAAACTGTTTATCACACTATTTGGAGCATAGTTGCCGATTGGTATATTGAGGCTTCGAAAACGCAAGAAAATCCAGAACTTCTAGCTTGGGTACTTGAAACTTGTCTAAAAATCGCGCATCCATTTGCGCCATTTGTGACCGAAACAATTTGGCAAACTTTACCCTGGACAGAGGGAATTCTTGCAAACGAAAAACTAGCCGAATCGTTAGAGTTCAACGAATTCGAAGCGCTTCAATTCGAGCGAATTCAAGATTTAGTGAGCGAAGTTCGCTTCATTACAGCAGAACTACCTGGCAAAAAACGCTATAATTTACTTTTCGAAAAAGATGAACTGATTTCAAAAAATACTGAAACAATTCGCCACCTTTCACGCTTGCCAGAAATCGTTGAAACCGATGCGCCGCACGGATTTAGTCTTGCTGCCAGCGGCTTAGGCGCTTATCTTGATGTTCCAGCTAAAATTCTGACTGAGTATAAAAACGATTTGGCCGAGCGAATCAAGAAAATTTCGAACGAAATCAATACGCTAGAAAAACGACTTTCAAATGAGAACTATGTCGCAAAAGCACCAGCTGAATTGGTCGCCGAAACGCGCGAAGAGCTTTCGAATAAAAAAGCTGAGCTTGAAAAAGTACAAAAAGCTTTTGAAATTTTATAGTTTATATTGTTTACCAATGCCACACCGACTATAGCAACTCTCTCATCTCAAAAAATGAGACATCAAGCAGTTGGACTCTCTCTGGCCAGTTATGAGTATTTAGATTAAAATCAGTGGTATTTAATCAGGATAAGCCTATACAGCCAAAACTTGCGAGGGTTACATTACTAATCCAAATTCTAACATCCTAAGCAAGACGTAAAACTGCTTCATTTTATTAATTTCCAAGAAAGGTATTTATGTCAAAAAATCAACCTCCAAATTTAATTGGCAAATTATTTTTAACTCACTAATTATTATCAACCTCATCATTAGTTTGCTGGCCATTTTTCTACTTTTTAGCGTAAATGAAGGCTTAAACTATGCTATCTGGAAAGATACTTATAATGATTCAATTACTCAAAAACAAATTGAATGTATAAAGAGTCCTTCGGCCGATTGCGAAAAAGAAGTTAAACAACTGCAAAAAATTCGCCAAAATTTTATCGAAGAAGCTTTTAAAGGGAAATAATCAATTTTAAATTTTAGTTCTTGACTTATTTAGAAAAGTTTGGTAAAATATTCAAGATGATTACTAAAGAGAATAAAGAGAAGGCAATCGCTTTGACTCAGGTTTCAAAGAATGACGTTGGTTCGCCACAGGCGCAAGTGTCAATCTTGACAGCTCGTATCAAAGAAGTGACGGAACACCTTCAATCAAACAAGCACGACTTCATGGCTCGTCGCGGTTTGATGCAAATGGTTGGTCGCCGTAAAAAACTTCTAAAATATCTTGAACGAAAAGATTTTGAAGCCTACAAAGCTGTTGTTTCTAAACTAGGTCTTCGAAAATAATAATTTTGAAACCGCAAAAATCGCTCAAATTCTGGGCGGTTTTGTTTTTGCGTTTTTTCCAAAAAAATGATATAATTGAAGAGTAAAATTAACGCCGAATGTGTGGTAGAAATTATTTTCGAAAATCCTTCGAAGAAAATTCCTGCAACTCATTTGGCAGAAGGAGAAAAAATGATTATAAATCCAACAGGGAAAAGTGTGATTTCGGTCAGCACTGATTTTTTGGGACGAAAATTAACTCTGGAAGTTGGCAAAGTTGGCTTTCGAACAACTTCAAGCGTGATCGCAAAATATGGTGAAACAGTTGTTTTAGGAACGGTTCAGCTAGGAAATAAACCAGTTGCGCTAGATTATTTTCCTCTCTCAATTGATTATGAAGAAAAATGGTATGCTAGCGGTCGTATTTCTGGCTCACGATTCATTAAACGTGAAGGGCGACCAAGCGACGACGCAATTTTAATAGGACGATTGATTGACCGACCAATTCGACCACTTTTTCCAAAAGGTTATCGCGAAGAAGTTCAAGTTGTCGCAACTGTACTTTCAGCTGATCCAGAATTTCGACCAGATATGATTGCGATGATTGCAGCTTCAAGTGCACTTCATTTAGCTGGCGTACCGTTTGATGGACCAGTTGCCGGGCTTCGAATTGGTAAAATTAACGACGAGTTTAAAGCTTTCTTAAATCCTGAAGAGCGTGAAAATTCACCACTCGATTTAGTTGTTGCCGGAATCGAAAGCGGAATTACGATGGTTGAAGCTGGTGCAAATGAAGTTCCAGAAGAGGAAATTATAGCAGGATTAGCTTGGGCTTACGAAAACTTCCAGCCAGCAATTAAGCTTCAAAATGAATTACGTCAAAAATACATCGAGGCGGGATATTTTGAAGAACATGCTTTCAAATTAATTTTACCAGATGAAGAGATTTCGAAAGAAGTCGCCGAATGGTGTAAAGGAAAATTCGAAAATGTTCGTGAGGCTTATCCAAAATACAACCAAAATATTGCCAAAATTCGAGATAAATTCCACTCAGAAATGCTTGAAAAATTCGGCGAAGAAGAATATGAAGAAATTCGAAAAGAATATGATGAAGCATTTACTTTGGCGGTTCATAAAGCAGTTCGAAAGGGAATTGTGGAAGATGGTGAGCGACCAGACGGTCGAGCGTTAGATGAAATCCGCCCACTTTCAAGCGAAATCGACTTTTTGCCACGCGCGCACGGTTCAAGTTTATTTACTCGTGGCGTAACTCAAGCGATGAACATCGTTACGCTCGCGCCACTTTCATATTCGCAATTAGTTGACACAATGGAGTTTAACGAAATTGAACGCCGATATATGCATCACTATAATGCGCCCGGATATACTGTTGGTGAACCACGCCGACTTGGTTCACCTGGTCGTCGCGAAATTGGTCACGGATATCTTGCTCAGCGAGCACTTGAAGCCGTTTTGCCAAGCGAAGAAGATTTTCCATACGCAATTCGTAGCGTGACTGAAATTATGAGCCAGAATGGTTCAACTTCAATGGCGGCAACTTGTTCGAGTTGTATGGCTTTGATGAGCGCCGGAGTTCCACTTAAAAATGCGGTTTCCGGAATCGCAATGGGATTAATGATGGATGGTGAAACACCTTATATTTTGAGCGATATTGCCGACGCCGAAGACTTTGCTGGCGATATGGATTTCAAATGCACGGGTTCGAAAAACGGAATTACAGCACTCCAGATGGATATGAAAGTTCATGGTTTGCCAGTTTCAGTTCTCGAAAAAGCAATTTTAACTTCGAAAAAAGGTCGCGAACACATTTTGCGCCATATGTTAAGCGTAATTTCTGAGCCAAAAGCTGAACTTTCACCCTACGCACCACGAATTGAAAAACTTAAAATCAACCCTGAAAAAATCGGTGCAATTATTGGTAAAGGTGGTGAAACGATCAATAAAATCACCTCTGAAACTGGTGCTGAAGTTGATATTAAAGAAGACGGCTTAATCACAATCGCAAGCTCAAATGCTGAAAAAATCGAAAAAGCGCTAAACTGGATTAAATCTTTGGTTGAAGAACCAGAAGTTGGCAAAGTTTATCGCGGAAAAGTGGTTTCAATTAAAGAATTTGGCGCTTTCGTAAATATTCTTCCTGGAATTGATGGAATGCTTCACATTTCACAAATGTCTGAAAAGCGAACCGAAAAAGTTACAGATGTTTTAAGTCAAGATCAAGAAATTTGGGTAAAACTAGATAAAATTGACGAAAAGGGCCGGCTTAATCTTACAATGAAAGGTGTAAAACAGTAAAAGCTAAAATATCCTAAACCTAAAAGCTTTTTGCAATAATCTTTTATCGAAAAATGTTTTCTAATTGAATTTACAATTCTTGCAATGCTTGAACTAATTAATGCTATGTGTTATCATACATTAAGTGTAAAAACACATAGCATCTACTCTTCTCATAATAATATACAGAAACTCTAAGCTTAATTTTAAAAATTTTGGCAATGTTAACTTTTTAACTATTCTGTGTAAAAAATATAATAAATAAGGAGGTCTTCGAAATGTCTGAACCTTTAGTACCTAAATTAACACCAAGAGAAGACATGTGGGAAAGTGCACAAGCTTTAAAAGTATTATCTTATGGTTATCTAAGATATATAGATAAAGAAGAATGGCTTAAGGCAATCGAATATGAGCCATATCCACACCCTGAGAATACAAATACCGAAGAGTAGAATAGCCTCAAGACCCACTTTGTGGGTCTTTTTCAGCTTTTTACAGATAATAGTTAAATATAAAAGATAGCTCATTTGAACCATCTTTTAGCTTACTTATAAGATATGTAAACTCATATTATTTCAGAGTGCCGAATGTCAGACATTCTTCAATGAGTTTTTTATTTGGCGGAGGATGGGAGATTCGAACTCCCGCTCCAGGTCTCCCCAGACTAACGATTTAGCAAACCGTCCCCTTCAGCCACTTGGGTAATCCTCCAATATTTATATTTTACCAAATTTTTTTGAAAAACACAAGAGCATTGACAAAAAAGCATTTTCTTGATATAATATAGTCATTATGAAGAATTTAAAACAAATTTCGAAAATCTCAGTTAGAGGATTTATTGCTTCAACTTTTCCGTCAGCATTTTTAGCACTTAACGCTTTTGCAACAGGAAATATGTTCAGTGGTGGCGTTCAAGGTGGGGCAGACAAAGGTCGCGGAGAAGGTGTTCCAACCCAACTGTTCGGCGATAACAACTCAGGAATCCTCACTCAAATGATCAATATGATGCTTTTCGCTGTTGGAATCCTTAGTGTTATAATGTTAATTTACGGCGGTTTGCGTTATGTGCTTTCGAATGGTGATTCGAAAAAAGTTGACGCTGCAAAAAATACAATTCTTTACGCAATTGTTGGTTTAATTATCGCAATGCTTTCGTATGCAATTATCAATTTTATTATTAGCCTCTTTATGGGAAGTGCTGGTACAGGATTTGGTGGTGGCTCAAACGGAGCAAATGGAATTCCGCCAACAAATGTTTAGGCCTTCAAAAGATGAAAGACAGTCAAAGTGGCTGTCTTTTTTGAATTTTTGAAACAGTTCTTGCCTAGATTTTATATGTGAAAGTTTCTTAATTTATTTTGCTGATATTAAATAAGAATAAACCAGTCGAGACTAGATGACAAGAATGCCGCCGTAAAAACAGTAAACCAGGAAACATTCTAGCACACCCAAGAACAGAGAGATTTTCTTATATAATTATACTTCAGATAAAGCCGAAATTACCCGCTTTATGTGGAGTTAATTCCATGAATCAGATGCCCCTGTGTATATTTTATAGATAATAAGACAAAGGTATTTTTTAAATAAAAAAGTCGCCCATATGAACGACTTTTTATTTTACTTGTTTTAAGAATATTGTCGCAAGCTAACAATTGGATCTTTTCGCGCCGCCCGGAAAGCAGGATAGAGACCAAAAATTACACCAACAACCACCGAAACTCCACAAACCAAAACGGCAATTTGCCAAGAAATAATTGGGCTAAATGGTAAAAACATACTCACACTAAACGAAAACGCATAACCAATGAGATAGCCAAAAAATCCACCACTAAGCGAAATAATCATTGATTCAGTCAAGAATTGAAATAAAATATGCCGATTATTCGCACCAAGTGCTTTTCGAATTCCAATTTCGCGCGTTCGCTCGCTAACATTCACTAGCATAATATTCATAATTCCAATTCCACCAACAACTAGCGAAACGCTCGCCACAATTGCCAAGATCAACGTTGAAAGTTCAATAAATTTATCTGACGGATGTGAAATATTTTTGCCAGTCAAAACTTCAAAATCCTGCTCACCATTGTGATTTTTTAATATTCCGTTTTCAATTTCTTTTTGAACTTGGATCAATTTATTAACACTCTTAACACGAATATTAACTTGCTGGATTTGGAGATTTTCACCAATAATTCGTTTAGCCGTCACATAGGGAATTATTGCAGTATTGTTAAAATCGACATTGCTATAATTAATTGGTGAACTTTGATGCGCCAAAACGCCAATCACGATGAATTTTTCACCCTTCATTGATATTTCTTTACCAAGCGCCTGAGTCGTACCAAATAAATCAATAGCCATTTGATTGCCAATTACAACAGTGTTTGCGTTAGCACTTTCCGCTATAAATTGTCCCTCGCGAACCTTTAGGCTCGTAGTTTGGTCAAGATTTGGGCTTGTTGCCAACAAATTCGCGTATTTTTCTTCACCGTCACCTTTAACTTTAGCTGAAAAATTCGCAAGTGGAGCAACAGCTGAAACATCTTTAGCTTTCGAAATCAACCCGAGATCTTCATCTTTAATTGAACTCTGCGTAAAAGCTCGAGAAGTAGCTAAACTCGTAATTACATTTTTATTATTTGCTGTCAATTCCTTTGGTCGAATAACCGCTAACGCGCCACCTTCGGACATAATTTGATTCGAAATCATCAAACTCACGCCACCAGAAAGCGAAAAAATTATCACCACGCTTGAAATTCCAATCATCACGCCAAGCATCGTCAAAAAAGTTTGCAAACGGTTCGCGCGAAGAGATTCGAGAGCATTTTCAATATTAGTTTTCAAAACTCGCGGACTCATTTAAACCCCCAATTCTTCTTTTAATTCATCGATTTTTTCTTCAACCTGTTCAAGCTTATCCAAAGTATTTGGCTCGCCAGATTTTTCCGAAGCGGTTTTCGAAATTTTCTTTTTCGTATCCGTATCGATTTTGCCATCAAACATTGTAATTATTCGCGTTGCGTAAGCCATCAATTCAGGATTGTGAGTCACCATAATTATCGTATTTCCTTTTTTGTGAACTTCCGCTAATTCTTCCATAATAATGTGCGAACTTTTCGAATCAAGATTTCCAGTCGGTTCATCTGCAAGAATAATTGAAGGCTTATTCACAAGTGCGCGCGCAATCGCAACTCGCTGAGTTTGGCCACCCGAAAGCTGCCACGGCATATAGAACTCGCGCTCGCCAAGATGAAATTGTCTCAAAACTTCTGAAGCTTTTTCAAGGCGCTTAACCTTTCCGACACCTTTATAAACCAGAGGTAAAGCTACATTCTCAATTACAGTTAAGCGAGGAATTAAGTTGAAATTCTGAAAAATAAACCCGATTTTTTCACTTCGAATTCTTGCTTGTTTGCGGCGCGACATCCTTGCAACATTTCGCCCATCAAGAATATAGTCACCCTCAGTTGCTCGATCAAGAAGCCCGATAGTGTTCAATAGTGTAGTTTTTCCGCATCCAGAAGGCCCCATGATAATGATAAATTCACCCTGTTTAATACTTAAATTCACACCGTTTAAAGCGTAATTCTCGGCGTCGCCAACACCAAAACGCTTTTTCAAATTTCGAAGTTTAACAATCTCTTTTTCATTTTTAGCCATAGTAATTCTATTATATATTTTTT
>CAURQO010000017.1:0-14043 GCA_963527165.1 uncultured bacterium | reverse complement strand
CGTCCATAAGTCCAAATTTATCTTTTTTATCTACAAAATAATCAATTTCTAAACCGTTCTTAAAACGAAGAGTAAGGATCGTAAAGTAATTTCCAGTTTTTTCAGATTTTTGAGTTCGAAGTGCTACACGGGCAACAGCTGAAATAATATTATCTTGATTTAAAATTTTTTCTTGCATAGTTATTTTTTCTCCTTAAAAAAAATTATGTTTTCGTATTTACAAAAACATATTAGCATACTCAAAAAAGAAATACAAGATGTGTCGCACAATATATCAAGTATGAATGTAATAAAAAAACGGTGTATTTTTTACACCGTTTTGCCTTCTACTTTTTGACAAAAATAGAAGGGAGTGCAGATAGGGAAGAGTAGATAATTACTAAACTTATAATTGTTAGTAAAAATTGAGCAACAACAATAAACGCTATTGTAGCAACATTAGCTTGAATACTTCGTTGAATTTTATATTGAGCTTCTAAATAATCTTTTTCAGTAAAATCATTTTTTTCTTGCATATCTAAATAATATCATAAGCGACTTGATTTTACAATATAACTTAATTTTTGGCGTTTAAAGTGATTTTCAATTTTATTTACATATTTTGAAAAACTGAAATATGATGAATCTTTTGGAATTATATAAATATCGTGGTAGTCGTGTTTGGCGGTTAGGAATTGTTCAGGTATTTTTTGAGATTCTGAAATAAAGTTTGGTATAATTTCAGGGGTTTTAAGGTTTCGACTTGCCCAGTAGCGTTTAGCGTTTTTATCTTGAATAAGTTCTTTTGTAATATATTTTTTGATATAGCTTGACATCTTCGTTTTATCTTTAATCGGTGCTATTTCTGATCGACCAAGCTTATAACGTACTATAAATTTACGGTTTTTATCTTTTTTGGTTTTTTTAAGTTCAGATACAGTGATATATTTGTTTTTTCGAGTATAAAAGCCTTCTGTTTCGTTTTGATAGTCTTCGAGTAGAGCGTGGAAGTGCCAAGCACCGTTTTTGTGCCGTTCTGGAACAATTAGATAGCGAAATCTTCGACCGTGTCGCCTTAAATGGTTGAGTTGTTCGGTTTTAAGCCAGTTTTTGAGTAGGGAAGACATCTTTTGAAAATCGTGGCGGTTTTCTTCGCTTTTAACTTTAGGGTTCGAAGGATCGAAAGTGAATGTTGCGAAATGCGAGAAGTTATTACACAATACATAGTCTGATATTTTGGTTTTTGTGCGGTTGATCGACTTTTGTAGATAATCTTGTTCTTCAGCGTTTTCTTCGTTCATCAAGATAGCGGAAGTACCACGATCTGAAAAGTTAGTGAAGATAACAGGCCGGTGATATTTGATGATTTTGATTGAATCTGGATAAATTTTAGCATATGAGCATATTTCTTTAAATTTGATATCCTTATTAGATTCAAATATCGACTTTAAAAGGTTTGATGTTTGAGAACGCAAAGCTTGCATATAAATAATCTCCTTAAATTAGCGTTTTGTGTGTTAAGTGTGGCTCTTGACAAGGGTTCCCGCAAGCGGGAACGCCCGCCACAATTACGCAATTTGTTCGCGTACAATTTTGAAATAATGTTTAATTTCAAAATCTGGACAGTATTGATAAACTGATAGCATTGTATCATTTGCAAAACTTACAGTTTGAATTGTCATATGTTTTTGAACTTTATCTAAAGTATCAAATCTATTTTTAATAATCAATAATGCAGTTTTTGCGTCTTTTTTCGTTCTATAATGTGCAAGTGGTGTTCTGTTATGATAAAGTGTGTATTGAAATTTGCGTGTAATTTTAAGTTCATATAGCATAATAAATTCTCCAATCACTGCACGCGACGCATTGCGTATCGCGTGCAGTGAAAATTATTTCTTCTTTGATATTATATAGTTTGGTCGATTTTCGAAAATATCCATTTGATTTGCAGATGAAACGACTTTTTGAAAAGTGTCGTAAAGTTTTCTAATTCTTCTATTGTGAAAAAACCAACCTCTTTTTATTATATTGCCGACTGATCGCCCAGTCTTATCATCAAGTTTTAATGTGTGTGCATCAATCACTGTTTGAATAGTGAAAATATTTAAAATAGTTCTACAGTGAATTTCATAATTTGCTTGTTCTCGAAAAGGTTTCGCCATACGATCCCAAAGTTGAGAAGTGCCAATAATGAGTTTGCGTTGTTTTCGTTGTTGCGAAATTTCAGTAAAGATATATGGTGGTATATTTTTACTCTCGAGTGAGTTAAAATATGTTTGAATTTCATCGATCAAATAAATAACCCCCAATTCATTATTGTTTATCTTTACCAGTAATTCAGCTAATTCATCAACAGTCTGAAATTCAATAATTCTATCTGCGTAATCTATAAATTCACGATTGAATAAAATATTTGTCACGAGTTTAGCTTTAGGGTAGATCTGCATAAGTTTATCTATATGATACACTGCAGATAGAGTTTTACCACCACCTTGCCAGCCTACATAAACTGAAACACCAGAAGGGCGAAAATAGTCTTTATTTTTTCTATCGTGATAGTCATCAATTATAACACCGAAATCAGGTTTAATTGATTTTTTAATATAATCTGCGTAAGTCATCTTTTAACTCCAACAGGTAGTTTTGTAATAATAAACATAATCAATAAATATCCAAGCCTTGCTAAACTGATAGATACACCAATAGATATAACTGTTAAAGGAATCGTCCAACCGCCGAAAAACCAGCCAACAAAACCCAATCCATTACTTGAAAAAACAAAGTCAAGAAATGCTTTAAAATTTTGATAAATTTGAGCAGGAAAATCTGGAATTTTTGGAACTAATGAGATCAACCAGTATATAATCTGAAAAACTGGATTTATCAATAATGTTAAAACTTGTGAAAAAAATCCTGAAATATCCATTAGTCGTCCTCTCCATCTCCTGAGAAAAAGTGCAATGATTGCTTATAAATATAGATCGAAAAACCGAACAAAACAACACCATTTGATAAAATAGTCATAACCGTGTATAGTTGAGGTGTTCTTTCTTGAATAAAACAGACTGAAGCAGTGTAATTATTAATTCTTATATTGCACGAAACAGTATTTAAATTACTTAAACGGCCAATTATATCTTGAGAAAATCGAACAGGGGAGTAAATAACACCGAATTGTTCTCGAGATTTGGTGTCGATCTTGTTAAAACTACACTTTATAAAATCACCAAAATTAGAAAGGTTCAAGGCGGCACAATCGCTTGCAAAATCAGGAACATCGCAAGTTTCACCATTACATCGAACATTTGAGTTTTTATCGAAAGAAGTGTTAGCCACCTCGTAAGATTCACCGTTAATCAAAACTTTTGACCATACAGGTTGAATAACTTCGACATTTTGACCGAAACCTAAAAGCGGTGGTTTAGCTTGAATCTGCGTTTTTACCCAATATGTTCCTTTTTCTTCAAAATCATAATTAAAATGATCGAGCAGGGAATCGCCAGAATATGAGAATATCTTTTGGCTTTTATCTTCATTGTAAAGTTCATAATTAGGCCTAATTTGCGTTATTTGAAATGGTTCTTTGCCCTTGTTGTCAATACCAATAATGAATCCGTTCAAGTTCATTTTTGAAACCTTATAAGAAAAATACGGCCAAAATTTAGATTTGTTTTTTTGCCTAATTGAATCTTCAATATCACCTAAAGGCTTATTTTCTACATTAAAATCATCAGGGTATATAACTTTAAATTGATTGTATAATGGAGCATAAGCCAACCAACTGTTTTTTTCGTTTTTGCCCATTAAACCGAATAGTCGAAATTGAGATCCGTTAAAAACTTTAAATTGAGGGTTAGAAGCTTGAAGCTCAATACTGTTATATTGTTTTGTTCTTTCTTGCCAATTTGAAGGTATTGAAATTCTTAAACTAATTTGAATAAAATCTTGTTCTTCACTTCTATCTAATGGTTGTGAAAAAAATCCAGAATCTTTAAAAGAGAATTCTATATCTTTTTTGCCAGTATATACTAATAAATAAGCAGAAACGCCAGTGTTATTTTGTTGATAAGAGACAGACATTAAAGATTTTGCACCTTTAAAGTGAGCTTTACAAGCTTGATCAAGTTTTTGAGCAGTTGATTCTCCGTAAAATTTTCTTGAGTTCTGATCGCATACTGCACCCCAAAAACTTTGTAAAGGGTGAAATTCATTTTCTACATTTTTTTCAATTACAATCCTACCAAGAATAGGGTCGAATCGTTCATTGTATTGTTTAACATAATACAATAAACCGTTTTGATTATCAAAAACAACATCTCGATTTGTTGTTTTTCGCATATTATACTTATCAAGTTTTTTCCAAGATTCATTGTAATAATTTTGAGCTTCTATATTTCTATATTTTTTAAATTCATCATTATTGTTATCATCAGCAAAAGCTAAATTTGAAGTGAAAAAAGAAAAAATAGAGAAAAACAAAACCGAATATATAAACATTTTCTTCATTTTATTTTTCTCCTAAACTTTTTATTATTACAAAACCAATTACTAAAACAATTATTATCGCAAGCCAAGTTATATGATCGAAATATACAGGCTCGTGAAGTGGCGACCAGATACGCATTAAAACATCCTTTGCTTAAACAATAGATAGATAATCATACGCCATACGAAATAAACGCCTGCTAAAAACGCTATAACTGGAATGATGAAAATAAAAAATTCTTTGATAAGTTCAAGCAATGAAGCAAGAACAACACCAGAATCGACAGTTGTATAATTCATAAATAATTTCTCTTTAGTTTAATATATGGACAGGGGCAGTTTAGAGACTTGTGCCCAGGTCTATGAATATTAAAACGCTATAGAGCAGTTTAACGACTTGCCCAGGTCAAGGTTACGCTTTAACTTTTGAATATTTGCGAATCAATCGAAATGCAAGACTTACACCAATTGTGAATCCGAGAAGGGCAATAACAATACCCATATTATCAGAGATCACAGTTGTAATTGACTCGATCAATTTTGTTGCAGTATCTGCTGGAAAAATTGAAGCCATTGTTTTTTCTCCTTTAAAGTTGATATTAGTTTATTTTTTGTTCGCTTTTTGTTTTCTTCCACGGGAGGGTGAAAAATGAAAATTGAACTTGAGGCTTAAACTATCTACATATTTTAGGCCTCGTTTAGAAATTCTGTTGCATTAGGTTTAGGTGTCGATGATAAAATCAATAGCTTAGCATTTGATTTATTTGACAATTTAAGTTCAAGAACTTGATCTAAACCATTTAGGGAAAGTCCGAGTTGAAGAACGCTATATTTAATAGGTTGTTGAGTTTCTGGATTTACGAATTCTTTTTCTGCAATATTAGCAGAGTAGATCCGATTTAATACATTGATTTTTTCTTGCATAGTTGTTTTTCTCCTTAAAAAAAATATGATTGTTTATGCTTACAATCGTATTGTATCATAGGTCGCACAATATATCTTTTACGACATTTTTGTATATTTTTACACATAAGAAAAAGGTTTCTTAAAATATATCCTATAAAGTTATAAAATGGTAGTAAATTATTTTATGTAAAAAAATCGATAGTTGTTTTATATAAAAGTATTGGGAGTTTAGCTCAAGATATTAACATATAAAAAAACTAATAGTATTAATCATAAACTTTAACAGATAAATAAAACTTGCTAAAATAATTTGTTTTTTCATTCTAAATATCCCCTATTCTGTTAAAATTTGACAATTTGACTTTTTTATTTTTTAATATTATAATATAGTTTTTCACTTCCGTTAGTATTCCGTATTCTAAATAGAACAAAAAGCGAACATAACACACCCTTCACTACCTATAATACCCCTTACCCTCAACTCTGAGGTCTATGTAGCTTGGAGTTTTTTTGTGTACTGAAAAATAATTTATAGCTACCTTAAAATTAGAAACCTGCCCTTCTGCCGAACCAACAGTTGACATTTTCGCAAAATATTTAACACCCTTCACTGAAACCTCAATCTGACGCAAACTTAAGGGAGGAATTCGAATTTTAACAATTTCTAGCCCCTGAGAATTCGCAGATGAAACCAACTTTCCAACAAAGCTAAAAAAACTACTTCCAGCAACATTTTTTCCACTCGAAACCATAGCACCGCTATCGTCAATTATACTCAATTTAGGGTTTTCACTAAACATATTTTCGGTAAATGAAGCACCTTCCGAATCAACAAAAAACTCCTTACCATCAACCCACCAAGAGGCTACCGGTTTTCGAAAAGAAAGTTTAAAATTATACGAGGCTATTCCAGCCAATTCAACGCTCGAGATCCTAAAAACCTCTGGATTTTCCTTTTGAATACTCTCAAGAAGGGCGGACTTATTTAAATTTAAAGAAAACCTCTCACTCGGGTTCGCCTCTAAATACTTTTCTACCGATTTTTCATATTTTTTGAAATTCTTTTTCGAAGAAATATCTGAACTCACTGCAATTTTAGCAATAAATTGAAGTAAAAATACAAATACAAGAATCGAAAAAATAGCAATCCCCAAGAAAAATGCGCCCAATTTACGCCGGCGAATTACCAATTTTCTATTTTTAGAAAGTTCGGACTGCTCTTTTTGATGACTCGAAATTGTTCGGCCACGATAAAAAGAGCTTTCACCGCCTGATCGCTCTTGAAGCATTTTTTCGCGCATCTCTCGGCGCGTTAACTCTCGATCACTTTTCATCTTACTCAATTATAACATAATTCTTATGTTTTTTACAAATTAGCCAGGTCTAAAATCATATCCGCAACATCCTTAGCGGCATTCGGTTTAGCGAACTTTCCAAATTCTTCGCCCATTCTTTTTAGCTCTTTTTCACTACTTAAAACCTGAATGATTTCATCTGAAAGCATCTTCGGATCAGTTTCAATTTCGTCATCAGAAACTATTTTAACAGCATTTGTTTTTTCGTAAACTTTTGCGTTTTTTAGCTGATGGCCGCCAGTTAATCTTGCATTTGGAACTAAAATTGTAGGCTTGTGAAGTGCAGCAAGTTCAAGATTTGAAGTCGCACCAGCGCGAGCAACAACCAGATCAGCGGAAGCTAAAAATTTCCACATATCTTTCGAGATGAAGCTAATTAAATGAAAATCTTTTGCAAAATCTTTCGTCTCTTCTTTCAATTCTTCAAATTGCGCAATGCCCGAAATTAGAACAACTTGCGCAATTCTCGAAAGCTCATCACCTCGTGCTACAATTGCATTATTTAGACGAGCAGCACCAAGTCCACCACCAGTAATCACAATCAAAGGCTTCTCTTTTGAAAATCCGAGCTCTTGTTTAAATTCATTACGCTCTTTTTCGGTGTATTTTTTGAAATTTTCAAGTACTGGAATTCCAACATATTTTGAAATCTCTTTCGGATAATTATAGAATTCAAGAGGTGCGCCAGTTGCAATTTTTTTAGCAAATTTCGAAATAATACGATTTGCCAACCCTGGATGAGCATCAGAATCATGAATTACAATCGGGATTCGCAAAACCCAAGCACTCAATCCTACAGGAACACAAACAAACCCACCTTTACAAAAAATCACGTCTGGTCGCAAAAAAATTAACTTCACAAAAGACTGAAAAACACCAGCGATATTTCGAAAAATATCCGCGATATTACCAAAAACAACACTCGGAATTGTCAGATGCTGAAAAAAAGTTAAATGATTGTAGCGGCGAAATTTTCCACTCGAGATTTTAGAAATCTTAACATTTCGTCCCAAAGAATCGTTCATTATTTTTTGAGCTTGTGGCGCAAATTTTTTATCACACCAAAAATACAATTTTACGTCTATATCTTTCTTTAAGATCTCTTTAAAAACTGCCACGATTGGAACTACGTGACCGCCCGACCCGCCGCCGACCGCCAATATTTTCATTGTCGCCCTCCTTAAAATCTTCAACTTGCGAAAACGAAGTGTAATTTGAAATGTTGAAAACTACACCCAAAACTGTCATAATTACGATTATACTTGTACCACCATACGAAATTAGTGGGATCGTAATCCCCTTCAGCGGCACTAAACCAACCATTGCGGCAATATTAATAATCGTTTGTGAAGCTATCCAGCCAGTAACGCCGGCAACAAAAAGCCGACTTGCCGGATTTTCCATTTTTGAAATAATCACCAAAAGCTGATAAGTTAATCCGAAATATAATGCCAAAATCGCAACCAGACCAACAAATCCAAACATTTCACCCATTACCGCAAAGATTGAATCGTTGATTGTTTCAGGTAGATATCCAGCCGATTGAACTGAATTTCCAATACCTAAACCTAAAACTCCACCAGAACCGATCGCCAGTTTCGCGTTACAGATATGATATTGATCTTTTCCAGCTTCAGTTAAAACATTGCTACAATCACTATTCGAAAAAGTTAAAATTCGCGAAATTCGGTGCGGTTCGAAAATAATTAATGCGACAACACCTGCTAAAACCAAAATAGCAATCGGAATAAGCTTGTCGGATTTCATTCCAGCTATAATAAATTGAAATGCAATCGCAACAACAATTGTTGCAGCAGTTCCAAGATCTTTTTGAAAACCAGCAACTACCAACAAAACTGCAGCAATCACCACTAATGCTGGCAAAATCGTTTCTTTATAGTTGTTAATTTTACCCTTCGAAACCTGCACTCCAAGAAAAGACGCAAGAAGCAAGATCGAGCCAATCTTCAAAAATTCAGCCTGCTGAAAAGTTATTCCAGAAAAACCAAACCAACGACAAGCTCCGTTTTCACAAATTACTAAAGGAAATTTAAAAATCGCCAAAATCGCCAAACTTACACATAAAATTAATGAAATCATAAAAATCTGCAACGATCTTGAAAAAAACCACTTCAGCGGAATTGCCTTCATAAAGAAGAACATAACTAATCCGCCCACAATATACGCCAAATGTCGCCAGAAGAAATAATAATCACTATAATTCGACCCCTTCGCATTATTTAAAGAATTTGCGCGCTGCGGGCTTAAAGAAAACATTACTACTAAACCGATCAAAAGTAAAAGCCCAATAAACAAAAATAAAAGATAATTTGCGCGATGTTTACGGATTTTTTCGAGACCTTCAAGTGTAGAGCGTTTTTTATTATCTGCCTTAGCAGCCTGATAAACCCTAGCGCAAGGATTAACGATAAAAATCGTAAAAGCCGAAGAAATTAAAAACCAAATCCGCTCTAAAAATCCGTTAAATTGATCATTTAAAAAGTATTTGAAAACTTTCCGAAAATCATCATTCTCCAAATCCGAACCAAAAAATCCTTGCGAAAATCTTTTTTGAGACCAAGTAGATCTTTGAACTTGGCGAGCTAATTCTTGACGACGATAAACTGGCCTTTTGTTAAAGCCGTCAGTATTTCTCCGCAAATTACTATTTCTTCTTTCCATTCTATAAAACCTTATGCTCAACAAGCGCCAGAATAATTCCAATAAATGCGGTCACCATTCCAATGATCCAAAAACGCATTGTAATTTTTGTTTCTTCCCAGCCAGTTGCTTCAAGATGATGATGAATTGGAGCTGAAATAAACACTTTTCGCTTAAAAACTTTTTTCGAAAAAATCTGAATCGCGCTAGAACCAGCTTCAATTACAAAAATTAATCCAATCACCGGTAAAAGAAGGAGTGAATTTGTAAGCATCGCCACAACGCCGAGAGTTGTTCCCCAGGCAAACGAACCCACATCACCCATAAAGAAACGTGCAGGATAAACATTAAACCAAAGATAAGCCAAAAGTGCGCCAAGAACCGTAAAGCAAAATGCTGACAAGCTATACTGATTTTGAACCAAAGCGATAATTCCAAAAGCAGCAAACGCAGCACTCAAAAGTCCGCCAGCAAGGCCATCAAGTCCGTCAGAGATGTTCACAGCATTACTTGTTGCTACAATCGCAAAAATGAAAAGCGGAACCATCCAATAGCCAATTTCAATATTTCCAACAAAAGGAATCATAACACTTGTAAAATGCAATTTAAACGTAAAAAACCAAGCTAAAAATCCAGCCAAGGCAATAATCATCGCAAATTTAACTGGTGCTCGAAGACCAGCATCTTTACGATTCGAACCCCAAATATTCAAAATGTCATCGATTAGGCCGATAAACGCACCGCCGGCAAGGCCTGCTAACGGCAACCAAGTTTGCTCGCGTTTTAAATTTAACAGAACTGAAAGAATAATAACTGCAACAACACCAATAACACCTGCCATCGTTGGAATATTTCGCGCGATTTTTTTCGCGTGAAGTTTATTTACTACTGTCAAAGCCTCGCCTG
The DNA here is from genome assembly GCA_963527165.1 of uncultured bacterium. Taxonomy (GTDB): domain Bacteria; phylum Patescibacteriota; class Saccharimonadia; order Saccharimonadales; family Saccharimonadaceae; genus Nanogingivalis. Next base: position 3,751 of record CAURQO010000017.1, on the reverse strand, counting down.
TGACAGACGCCGTTTTTTGCTTTTTCCAAAATTTATGTTTATATGCAATAAAAGTATAGAGCGGCGTTAAGCCCATTGCCAAAATGAATCCAGCAAGACTGAAAAGTGCAGAAACGATTAATTGATTTGTAATATTTAACATATTCCCTCTTTTAATTTATTGGTTTAACTTCTAAATAATTCAGCAACCAGTTCGAAATTTCGGTGAAAATTGGCGCCGCATCTTTCGAGCCTTGGAGATTTTGGTTTTCACCCCAAACCGCTACCATTATAACATATTCAGCCTCTTCTCCGCCACCAAATCCAACGTAACTACCAATCGTTTGATAATCAACATACTTTCCGCCAACAATCGTCTGACTAGTTCCAGTTTTACCGCCAATTTGATAGCCTGGTATATCTTTTGCACCGCCAGCTTTTCGAACACCTTCGAGAACCTGTTTCATCTGATCACTGGTTTCTTTCGAAATCACATTTTTGTACGTAATTTCTGAATCTTTTTTCGAAAGCTTTCCATCTTCATCAACCATTCCAGCAACAATGCTTGGTTTATATAAAGTTCCGCCATTTACAAGTGAGGAAAAAGCATTCGCCGTTTGAAGCATCGTGGTTGTCATGCCCTGGCCAAAAGTCATATTCGAATACCGAACTGCATTTCCTTCGGCGTTTTTTGGTGAAACAATCGAACCTTGACTTTCGAGAATTTCAATTCCAGTTTCACGCCCAAGTCCAAATCTGTTATAAAAATAATCATAGATTTTATTTCGCGCAGTTGAATTTAGCGTTCCGCCACCAAGCAACTGACCAATTGTTACCATTCCGGTGTTTAGCGAATAATTCATTGCCGTTTGAAGGGTAATCGAGCCCGTATGCCCTAAATCAGCATTTCGAATCGTAATATCTTCAATTTTTATCGAATCAGTATTATAATATCGTGTGTTAGGATTTGCAACACCCTCATTAATTCCTGTAGCCATTGTGAAAGATTTTATTACCGAACCATTTTCATACGCCATTGTTGCAGAATTGTTGTTGAAAAACGTACCATCTTGAACTTTTCCATAATTCGCCGGATCATAGGTCGGATAATTTGCCATCGCCATAATTTTACCCGTTTTTGGATTCATAACCAAAACTGAGCCATGTTTCATTTTTTTGGCTTCCATTTGTGCTTTTAGCACCTTTTCAACTTTCGCTTGAATATTTCGATCAATCGAAAGTGCCACATTTTGGCCATTCACTGCTGGTTTTTCAATATTTTCGCTACCAATTTCAATCGCATTGTTAAAAACATCAGTTGTAATTTTTTTGTATCCATCCGTGCCAGTCAATTCTTTATTCATTGCCTGTTCAATGCCGTAATTTCCGCCATTATCATTCACAAAACCAATAACTTGCGACGCCAAATTTCCCTCAGGATAAACCCTGCGAGTTTCAGCTGTAAAACCAATTCCGTGGAACTTTTTCTCGCGAATTTGATTTACTTGTTTTAGTGATAATTTTATCCCAATAACTTGATATCGAGTATCGGTTTTTTCGAAAAGTTTTTCGAAATTATCTTTCAAATTTCCGCCAGCAACTCTTTTAAATTCTGAAATAATTTCATCTTTTTTAACTTTTTTTGAATTTTCCACTTCTTGCGGATCAATCCAGAGAGTATAAACTGTTTCGTTCAAAACTAATTTTGTTAGTTTTTTGCCGTCCATCGCGTAAATTAAACCGCGCTGAGACTTAATTTCAAACTGCTTTCGCTGGCCTTTATCTGCCTTTACGCGATACTCATCACCCTCAATAACTTGCAAGAAAAAAAGCCGAACAATAATAACCGCAAAAATTCCCAAAACTGAAACCGCGAGATAACCTGTTCGACTTTTATTCTTAAAACCTAAAATCATACTATTTCTATTTTATCACACTTTTTGTGATTTTTCGAAAAAGCTTAAACTTATTTTGCGTAAGAAACTGAAGTTGGCGTTGTCATTTTCTTCGCAACTTCGCTATTTTCGATATTCGAAAGCGCCGTAAGCCGCGCATTTTCAACTTCTAAATCAGCTTTTTTAATTTCCAGATCCGATATTTTCGAGTCAATCTCTTGAATATCACTTCCGTAAAGCGCCGGTTTAGATGAATTCATCAAGAAAATAATTCCAAGAACCGCAATCAAAATACCAAGCATCAAAAATTGCGTTACCGCACCAAGTTTTGCTGTTGGTTGAAAAATAGCGATATTATTATTTCTTCCATATGAACGAGACGAAGCTTGCGCTTGCCTGCGACGACTAACATAATTTGTGTTTGTTTTATACATTGGTTTTTTGTGTTGCGTTAAATTTAATATTCAATAAAATAAAGCACCGAACCAGTCTTGGCTGGTGCTTTAAGTTTTAGTTTTTGTTTCAAATTTTTGTTTTTATTTTTCGAGAGCGTTAAATACTATCGAAAATTAACTTTTACGCGAGCTTGTTCGTTAGCGTAGCTTACTTTGATTGTTTTTGGCATCTCGCCTCCTTTTGTTTTTTTTTATTTTCTAATGCTTACTCGCAGTTTTGCGCTACGGGCTCGCGGATTATTAACATCTTCTTTTGCGCCATCAAGCGGTTTTTTTGTAATTGCTTGAAATTTCGATTCCAAACCTTTTTTCGAATCTTCTTTAAAATAATTCTTCACAATTCTATCTTCAAGGCTATGAAAAGTAATTATTCCAACTCTTCCGCCAGAATTCAAAAGTTTCGGAAGCAATTTCAAAACATCCTCAACCTGTTGAAGTTCATTATTTACTGCGATCCGAATCGCCTGAAAAGTACGCGTTGCGGGGTGTGTTTTTTGCCAACCGCCTTTATGTACGCTTAAAATTAAATCAGCCAACTGTGTCGTGGTCTTAATCCTCTGTTTTTTTCGAACTTCCAAAATTTTTGAAACAATATTTTCAGCGAAACTATGTTTTTCTTCACCAAATTCAGTCAAAATTTGCATTAATTCATTCTTGCTTGCGAATTCTATAATATCTGCCGCCGTTTTTTGCTGGGCGGGATTCATTCGCATATCAAGTGGGCCATCTTTTCGAAAAGAAAATCCCCTTTCAGCAATATCTAACTGAGGTGAAGAAACACCCAAATCCGCTAAGATTATATCGAATTTTCGACCTTTCTCTACCAATTCTTTTGCTGCAGAAAGAAAATCCATATGCAAAAGCTCTGCGCCTTCATTTTTAAACCGTTGAAGCGTGCGAATTGCATTTTCATCTCTATCAACTAAAACCGAGTTTTCAAAATTCTCGGTTATACGCAAAAACTCGCCAGCATGACCACCATATCCCGCCGTGAAATCAAGATAACTCTCACCTTTCTTTGGCTGAATTTGCGACAAGCTTGCTTGTAATAAGACTGGTATGTGAACTGATTTTTCTCTGTAATTCATAAATTTAAAGCCACCTATCTGATGATTAAACTTTTTGTTTTTGTTATATTTTTGTTTTAAGATTCATTATAAGTTTAGCTTTTTGCTTGGCGTATAGCCAACCATATTGCTGTTTGAGAGACTTATATATGAGGTGGAGTTTTATTTTGGGAGGTTTTAGAATGTACTCCGACTATTATTTTAACCTGGTTGCCGGAAAATGTCCAGCTGTTTAATCACCAGGTAGTTGACCTTAAATTAAAAACTACATCTATTTTAACGTGCTTTTATTTTTGTTTAGTGGTTTTTCTGTTTGTTTCTGTCGTTGCCACTGATTTAAGTTTACCGCGAATTA
>CAURQO010000016.1:0-14188 GCA_963527165.1 uncultured bacterium | reverse complement strand
TTTGCCAAAAATCCAAAGCTGGTTGAAGAATCTCCCACGCACGCAAAATTTCATCACTTTCTGCAAAGAAAACTTTTTCATTATGAATTGCTTCGGCTAAAACTTTTTCATAAGCCTCGGCAGTTGTGGCGTTTTCATCATATGAAAAGCTTAGATTTCGAATTTCGGTACGACGATTCAAGCCTGGAATTTTTGTCGCAAGTTCGATTTTTACACTTGCCGAATCATCGAGCGAAATCTGAACCAAATTTGCTTGATTTTCCTCAGTTTTGCGCAAATGAATACGAATTTCGCTGCGTTTTTCACTCAAGTTTTTGCCTGAAATTAATTCGAAAGGCACATTTTTCCAATTTTCGTCTTTCGAAAATAACCGAATTTTTGCAAAAGTTTCAACGCAAGATTTTGGATTTTCAACTTCTTCACGATAAGTTTGATATTGTCCACGAATTGCGTTTTCCTCAGGATTTTGAAGAACTTCAATCTGTTCTAAAGCCTTAAAACGCGCACCCGGTAAATCACTCCAACTTTTCGGAAAATCCGCTAAAAACAGCGCCAGAATCTGAATTAAATGACTCTGAATAAAATCACGCAAAGCGCCACTTTGTTCATAAAAAGTTCCGCGACCCTCAATTCCAATTTGTTCGCTGGCTACAATTTGAACTTTTGAAATTGATTTTCCATTCCAAATTTGCGAAAATAACGCATTTTTGTGTCGTAAAATTAGCAAATTCTGTGCCATCTCTTTTGCAAGATAATGATCGATTCGAAAAATTTGCTTTTCGCTAAAAAATTCTGCCGTTCGTGAAACAAATTCGTGTGCAGATTTTAAATCAATCCCAAAAGGTTTTTCGAAGAGAATTTTAACATTTTCGCCGTTCAAACCAGCTTTTCCAGCAAGCGTTGAAATTTGTGCAGCACTGGCTGGCGGAACCGAAAGATACAGTAAAATTTGCGATTCACCATCTTTTTCAAGATAATTTTTAAGTTTTTCGTAATCCGCTTCTTCGACCAAATTCATTTCAAAAAAGCTCAAAATTTGTGAAAGTTTTGAATTTTCTGCGCGTGAAAATCCGAGCGAGCTTTCAAGAATTTCGAAAGGCTGAATTTCTCTTCGCGAAACACCAATAACTTCAATTTCTTCTGGTAAAATTTCGTTTTTTTCAAGTAGGGAATCAAGTGCTGGTATTAGTTTTCGACGTCCTAAATCACCAGTTAGCCCAAAAATTACAAGCTTTGTTTTCATTTACTCCTCGTTTTATTAGTCTATTTTAATTATACCATATTACAATTAACGGTCAAAATAAAAGCCCCAAAAATTTGGTGGCTTAGAAATAACTCAAAATTAAAATCTTTCAGAAATAATATGTCGCTCAATATCAACCATTCGATTATATTCTTTTGTACACTGATCTGAAGGTGTTTTGTGACATTCGTAATTTATTTGATCAGTGTTAAGGTCTTGCACTAAATAATGTGATAGAGCATCTTTTTGAATGTAAAATTGAACTCCCAAAAAAATTGCAAAAATACTCACGATAAAATTAAAAATAACTAATGAAATAATGATAATATCTTTTAAATTTCGTGGCTTTGTGGATTTTTTCATATATGATACCTCATTTAGATTAAATTTCAATTAAATTTTACCATAAACATTTTAAAAAACAATGTAGTCCTAAAATAATTTAGCTCCGTTCAGCATTCCTCCAGCAGAAAATATACCAGAAATCAAATACATTATAAAAATACCAATTTGAAGTGTTAGTAGAATTTCTGCCCAGATTTTTGCCTTTGATTTTCGCCCAGTTTCAATTTCGAATTTATTTGCAGCCTTAAGCGAATAACTAACAGCTATAACTGAAAGCAGACTAAAACCATAGTTAATAATTGGAGCTGACGAAGAGATTGGAAGTAAACTCAAAAATCCCAATATTGCAGCAATTTGAATTGGCGTAAAATCTTCGTTTTTGCCTTTTTGAATTATTTTATATTCCTCAAGAATAAAAGCGTTATTTTCTGACTCCTGCGGGTTTTGATTTTTATCTGGTTTTTCTTCAGGTGTTGGATAGATTTCTTCAGGATTATATTTTTTTGACTCCATGAGTAAATTATATCACGATTTAATTGAAAAAAATTCAAAAATAAAGTAAAATAATTTTATGGAGAGATGGCCGAGTGGTTTAAGGCGCACGCCTGGAACGCGTGTTGAGTGTAAGCTCTCGCAGGTTCGAATCCTGTTCTCTCCGCCAAAAATCTATTTTTTGAAAAAAATCCTTGACTTTTCGAAAAATATCAGTTAAAATAGTAATGTAATTTTGCACGAGTGGTGGAATTGGTAGACACGCTAGTCTTAGGAACTAGTGCCAATTGGCGTGAAGGTTCAAGTCCTTTCTCGTGTACCAGAAATTATTTTTTTTAAAAAACAGTCTTCGAAAGAAGCTGTTTTTTATTTTACTAAAACTGTTTTAACTCCTAATTGTGCAATTTTATTTAAGAAATTTTCATCATCGTCATAAACTATAATATCGGCGCTAGAAATTTTGATTTTAGCCATAATCCCAAAAATCATTTTGCGTAAAACCTTAACACTGGAATTCTTTTTATCAAAAGAAATCAGCTCATCGAAAGGAATTTTCAGCATACAACACTCTGCCAATGCTCGCCGCTCATTTGAGCTCGTCCATAAATATATAAAATCCGAATTTTCCTTAATTTCATTCAGTAGTTTTTGATTAATTTTAATCTGTTCAAGATGACCCAAAAAATAATTCAATTTCTTATCCTGAAGCTTTTCGAAAGTTGAGTTATTAATATTTTTAGCATATTTCTTGATTAAACTCGCAGTAATTCTGGGCGCATTTAAAACAACATCGGGAAGCTGAATTTTTAAAATTTTAGCAGCATAAATATATGCCTTATTATTTAATTTATCAGTAAAAAGTAGTGTATTATCGATATCGCAAATAATTAATTTTGTCATAATTTTATCCAAAAATCGGGAGATGTCCGGGCAATTCGCCATCAAACATCTCATCAATCGAAGTATTGGTTAATATTTTTGCGGGATTATTTTTATCTTTCAATAAATCGCGGTTCAGATCAAACATTTCATTTTTCGAATCTATTTTTTCATTATAGAGCACATATCGCTTACGATCATTTTCGCCAGCAATTTTCATCGCATGACGCGATCCGCTATCGCGTTTTATTCCATCTTTGAGATATTGCGGCCCATTTTTATCGGGGTGGCGATAGCTAGCAGTTAAAACTATCGAACTACTAAAATACGCTTGTAAACGATCTCTTTCAATATAGCGAGCAGAACTTTCGAAACGGTCAATTGGCTCGTTGTAATATTCTGTTATCAGTAAACCACCTTTTGAAACAATTTCATTCGCAAGTTCATTATTTTCTTTTGGCAAAATATTATCCAATCTTGAAGGTAAAACCGCAATAGTTTTTCCACCACTTGCAAGACATTCTTTATGCGCTACAGAATCGCAACCAAGCGCTAAACCACTCACGATATTTCCACCGCGTTTAACAATTTCTTGAACAATTTTTTTTTCGCGTTCAATGATTTCATCAGTCGGATTTAAAACACCAATCACCGCGATATTTTTCGAAAAATTCTCTTTATTCAAAAGTGAAATATCACCACGGTAGAGCAAAAAATGTGGTGCATATTTTCTGTTTGGAACTCGAGTTTTAAATTCATCACGCTTGGTTGTATAGCCAACCTCAATTCGGTCGCCACTTTTCCCAATCAAAAAAGGATAATCGCTATCTACGGGAGAAATTAAGCCATATTTATCATCTAAATTTGCGAAATTATTTTCCCAAAACTCAACTGTTTTTTTGGTGAATTTCGCAAATTTTTCTAGCGTATTTTTGGAATATATCATTTTCAACCTCCAATTCTGTTTTACAAATAGTATATAATATAACCGAATTTGCGCCATTATCGAGCAAAAATTGGCAACAATCCTCGTCTATATTAACAGTTTTAGTATAAATATCATCTACTAAAATTATATTTCTTCCGCGAATTGAGCCACATAAGCGACAGGTCTTTTTTGTTATTCCTGGATACGGCAGATCTCCATCACCACCCATATCGCCTTTTTTAGTCCTAATTAAGTGTGTAGTTTTTGTATCGCTAATTCGTTTGATATAGTGTGAACCGTCTACCACTCCAATATTTTTTACAGCTTCAGAAATGGCTTTTTGAAATAATAATTGTTGATCAGAAAAGCTCGCCTTAGACCTAGGAACACATACTACAACGGGGTCAGCAATATTCTTTTTATTAATAATTGCTCTCATATCGGTAGTGGAAATTGTACGGATGCTGTCTTTAGCAGAAAGCATTATATTGTCAATTTCTTTATCAAAAGTATTTTTTAAAGTGCGAATATCATCCGAGACCATACCCGAAAAATTGTTTGCATTATCCGAATTAAGTTTGATATATTCATAGCTATAAAAAGCCTCGATTTCTTTGTGTAAAAAACTATTCGGATCTAAAGTGTAACACTTCAACATATCCATATTATACCATATTTTTGAAATCCGCCTCATATTTGAACTTCATACCAAATCGTGGTACAATTTAACTATGAGCATTAAGAATAATTTAACTAAAACTGCTCGCAAAGTTTTGCCAAAATCGGCGCTTGTTGGGCTGGAAAAATCTTATCGAAAAAGCCGTGCAAAAATAATCTCGGCACGTTACGGAAATCCTGCGCGCGACCTTCGCGTGATCGCTGTAACTGGCACAAACGGCAAAACGACCACTGTTAATTTTCTTAATGAAATCTTGAAAGAAGCAGGCTATCGAACTGCAATGTTTTCAACAGCAAACATCGAAATTGCAGGTGAACAAACCGTGAACGATACAAATTCTACCACGGCAACGGTTGCTCGGCTTCAAAAATTCTTTCGCGATGCAAAAAAAGCCGATGTTGAATTCGCACTAATCGAAGCCACTTCGCACGCACTCGACCAATATAAATTCGAAGGTGTGCCGATCGAAATGGCGATCATGACAAACCTCACGCAAGATCATCTTGATTATCACAAAACAATGGAAAACTATGCTGCAGCAAAAGCCAAACTTTTCGAAATGAATCCAAATTTCGTGGTTCTAAATGCCGATGATGAATGGTTTGATTATTTCAATAATTTTGCCACTGAAAGCCAAAAAATCACTTATGGCGAAGGAGAATCGGCTGATGTTAAAATTGAAAAATTCAAGCTCTATAAAAAGGGGAGCGAGGCCAACCTTCGAATCGACAATAATGTTGAGCTTGAAATTGCCACAAATCTGCCAGGAGAATTTAACATTTATAATATGACCGCGGCGGCAGCGGGTGCATATCTTTTAGGGATTTCACTCAAAGATATTCAAGAGGGAATTGCTAATCTTGAAGGTGTTTCGGGTCGTTTTGAATACGCAACTCCAGGATTACCATTTGACACGATCGTTGATTATGCTCACACACCAGACGCACTCGAAAAACTCCTCAAATCCGCAAAAGAGATTTCGAAAAATCGCACGATTTTGGTTTTTGGCGCTTGTGGCGACCGAGATCGCGAAAAACGCCCAATTATGGGGAAAGTTGCACAAGATTTAGCCGACCGAATTATTATCACTGATGAAGAAAATTACACCGAAGATGCCACACAAATTCGTGAAGAAATCATCTCCGGAATCTCGAAAAAGAACGAAAAACTCCCAGCAAATATTCAAGAAATCCCAGATCGAAAAGAGGCAATTCGAAAAGCTTTACAAATTGCAGGCAAAGGTGATATTGTATTAATTACAGGTTTAGGGCATGAAGTTTACCGCGTAATTGACGGCGAAAAAACACCTTGGAACGACACTCAAATCGTACGTGAAATCGCTCAGGAAATCTTTAAAAAATAACGAAAAATCGCTCAAATCGGGCGATTTTAATTTTCGAAAATAAAAACCACTCTTTTGAGTGGTTTAAGTCAAAGGGTTTGGTTAATTTGCCTATAAAAAATTGAGTTTAATTGAATATCTGAAGCTGTAATTTCACGAATATACCAATTTGCAATTTGCCCCTCTTGAAGCGCCTTTTTAGCTTCTTCAAGATTATCATTATTTAACTCAAAGAAAAAATTCTTCTTTCGAAAAACTCCAGTAGGCTCATTGACAACAATTTCAAGAGTTAATTCCTCAAAATTAAATTTATCTGCAAGAAGTCTAGATTTTTCTGGCTCAGTAACTCTTTTAGTGTAAAGAGTAGCAGCCATCCAAAAAAACAAATCAGTTTTACCAAACCTGTTTAAAAGTGCTTTCGATTTCATTATATTCACCCCTTTTCGAAAAGTATTTTAATTTTAGCATAATATTGATTTTTTTGCAATTATAATATAAAATAGAAATAAACATAATTACTATAAAGTAAACGGGAGAATAGATGAAAGTAAAAAATACTAAGGTTTTAGTGCCTGCAATTAGTGTGGCTGTTTTAGCTCTTGGTGGTGGATATTATGGATTGCAATTAGTAAATAATCAAAATAATCTTCCAAAAGCTTTAGCATACACCTCGACAATTAACCCTGTCGATCCAAGTACTGCACCAGATGATTACGAGATTAAATTCAGTGATGATCTTAAACATAGCATAAATAATTTTTTAATGCAGGGTGGTAGTTATCCTGACCGAAATGAGGATAGCCCAATTACAGTTGGTCTTATAAAAAACCTACAGAAGCTTGTACTATTTGGTAACTATTTTCAAGGATACGAAAATCTTGAAGGACTACAATATTTTAGAAATCTATCATACCTTGATTTAAATTCTTCAGACTTAAAAGATATCTCTGCAATAAAAGATCTAGAAAAACTTACATTCCTAGACATTCAAGGAGCTAATATTAAAGATCTATCTATTTTAAAAGACTTTAAACAACTTAGAACTATTCATATTATGGATATTACTGCTACCGATTTCTCACCTCTAAAAGACTTGCCTAATATTACAATTGATTCTATTAGATCAATGGCAAAAATTGAAATTACAAGAAACCAAAAAATTTTTAAAAATCCTTTTATTAATTTTGATGGCACAATTATGCCGATTACAGACGATGATAAATTTATCAATGTTGATGAAAAAGGAAATCCAAAACAAGATGGCGGATATATTAAAATTATCAAAATAAGTCCGATCAACGATGATGATTATTTTCAAGTTACAAATACAAAAGATACCCTACCAAATGGCAATAAGCTCATGAGCGGAGATTGGGGATGGAATACTTCTACTATTAAGATTAAAGAAATTGACAAAAACGAAAAACCAAATATACATTTCAATTTTAATGGCTCAAGCATTTCATTAAAAGAAGATGCACCTTTGGTTTGGGAGAAACCAAGACGGGATAATTCAACATTCAACGAAAATACTATAACCTCATTAAAAAGAGATTATAACCCTCAAGCTGGCGGTACTTTCTTTACGGCAACTAGCCAAACTTCAAATATAACATCTATCACATCTGATGCAGAAGAAGTTTTCAATAATAAAGAAAATCAAATTAATGGCGACTATTTAATTACTGTTACAGCGACAAATGATTTTGGAAACACAACAACCGCTAAGTTTAGGTTATTAGCACCTTTTGTTAACCGTGAGCCAGTGAAGAAAGCTCTTGAGAATTTCGAAAATCAACCAGACTATATCAAAAAAGCTATTCCAGCTGAATTAGTGAATGAAGCAAAGCGCGCTAAAACTCAGTCTTTTGATATAACCAATACTCAGGTTACGAATGCGGCTAACTCTCTAAATAACAAAATTACCGAAATTGTTCTTCAAGAAAATGAACATAAAGCTGATGTAGCTAATGCAATTCCTGAAATGAACAAGAATTTTGATAATTTAGAAGACTTTAAAGATATTTTTGCTGAAAATAGTAAAATTTTAGAGCAATCAGTTAAAGAGGCAAATCTTAAAGAACTTAATAAACTAGCTGAGCGTTATGCTAAAAATGCTCAAAAATTTGAAGATATTGTAGATAAAATTATAAATCTTCAAAATATTGATAAATACTCAAAAGAAACACTAAAGAAACTTCAAGAAGTTATGCAAGCAGCAGAGCATGTAAATGTTTCAACTCAATTAAAAACTGCTGAAGCATTAGCAAAATCAACAGAAAATCTTGCTTCTGAAGCTGAAATTATTGATTTAACTAATGCTCTCGAAAATGCATTAAATGGACTACGAGCTAATAAAACAGCCTTGAATTCACAAATCAAGAACTTTGAAAATGCACCAAAATGGCTAAAAGATGAAGTTAAAGCTGAATCTCAAAAAGCTATTGAAGTTCAAAAAGCTGATAACCCAACCATTGAAGAAGTTCAAAAAGCTACTGAAGATTTAAAAAATGCAATCGAAAAGGCTAAAAAAGCTGAAGAAAATCGTCAAAAAGAAGCAAGCTTAAAAATTAATGAAGCTCAAAATATTCTTGCGGAAAATAAATCTAAACCAGATGAATTACCAGTTATTGATATTGAGAAAATTGAAGAGTTAATTTCGAAAGTAAAAGATGAAGCTAAAAGTAAAGAATTAACCAAAAAACTTCAAGATATCAAAGATAAGATAAAAGCAAAAGAAGCAAAGATTGAATTAGATAAGCTTGAAGCTGCTCGTAAAAAACGTGATGCTGAAATTGCAAAGCAACGTTTAAATTCACCAGAAACCGGATTTTTGCGAGAACAAAATCAAGAAAATAAAGCAACCGTGCCAGTTTTGATTGGTTTAGTATCATTGATTATTTCTCCAGTTGTAGTGCTGTTTGCCAAAAGACGCAACCGCAAAATGCGCAAATTTTAAGAAAATCGGCGAAAGCTAATCTTCAAAATAAAATAGGCCTTTCAGAGAGGCTTATTTTATGTTTAAAGAGATTGTGAATGTTTAGCGATTTTATAGAGGTTTAAAAAAAACTGCGAAAGTTGGAAAATCGCAGTTTTTTGCCAGAATTATTTTGATTTGAAGTAATCGATTTCTTTAATCACATCGAGAAGAGCATTTGCACGCTTGGTTTCATCTTCGATGTTTCGCGCAGCGTTGTATGCTGGCTCAATCAAAGTGTTGTCGTCGCTCGAACGAAGGAATAAAAGATAAATATCGAACTTTTCTTCATTCGAAACAGTTAGTTTTTCAACCAATGGTCGCAAATCCTGAAGCGCGCGACCTTTAATTGCATCTAAATCTAAACCACCAAAACTTGGCATTGCTAGCGCTGACTGTTCAACTTTAACCTGCTGAACTTCTTCTGAAGCTTCTGACTCCTCTGGAGCTTCTGGGATTTCTGGTGCTTCAAATTGAAGTCCGTCATCGGCCGCATCACCATTTACACCAGAAAGAATCTTAGCGAGCTCTGGGTCGTCGCTAACTGGCATTTTGCTAATTTGATTCGTATCAATATCCATAACCCACCTTATTTGTTAATTAACTTTACTTTTTATTAACAATATTGTATCATAGAATTAAAGCATAATCAAGATTATTTTTTCGAAAGGGTGGAAATGTTAGATAATTTTAATTTATTGGTTCAGCGCGATCCACAAAATGCGCTTTTGGTTGCCAGCGAACAGTGGAAGCAGGCACTTTTTCAAGCTGAAGTTCTTTCGCCAGAACACGACGGACGCGAGATTAAAAATATCGTTATTACCGGAATGGGAGGATCGGCACTGGCTGGATTAATTGTAAAAAAATGGCTCGAAAATGAAATAACTCTACCAATTGAGATTGTTCGAAATTACAATTTACCAAAAAGTGTTTCAAAAAATACTTTAGTAATTGCAAGTTCGTATTCAGGCAACACTGAGGAATCAATTTCAGCACTAAATCAAGCAATCGAGATTGGCGCACAAATTGCAACAGTTTCTTCGCATGGGAAAATGGAAGAAATTGCCCGCAAAAATCAAATAGCACATGTTAAATTACCAGCAGGGCTTCAACCTCGAATGGCAGTGATTTATAATTTTCGCGCTTTAACGAAAATTTTGGTAAATTTTGGAATTATTTCAAATGAAAAGCACGAAGAAATCGAACATTACGCCGATTTTTTGCGAAAAGAGAGTGAATCTTGGGCTGCAAGCGTTTCTAACGACCGAAATTATGCCAAACAGCTTGCATTATATTCAGCGGGACGAAGTGCAGTATTTTTGAGTTCGAGTGAATTTTCACCACTGGCCTATAAATGGAAAATTTCTTGGAACGAAAACGCCAAAAACGTCAGCTTTTTCAACGAATATCCAGAATTCAATCATAACGAATTCATTGGTTGGAGTTCGCATCCAATTGAAAAACTTTTCGCAATTTTCAATTTACGAAGCAATTTAGACCATCCGCGTGTTCAAAAACGTTTCGAAATCTCTGATAGACTTTTGAGCGGAAAACGCCCAGCAGCACGAAACATTGAGCTAAAAGGTTTAACTTATCTTGAGCAAGTGCTTTGGGGTTCAATTTTGGCGGATTTTGTGAGTATTTATCTTGCTATTTTGAATAATACCAATCCAACACCAGTGGAGTTGATTGAAAAATTAAAAGTTGAATTAGTAAAATAATAAATTAAAAAAACCGCCATCAAGTTTCAAAAAAGGCGGTTTTTATTTTTCGAAAATAAAAAAGCCAGCTTTTGCTGACTTAGAGAGGTTATTATTCTGGATTTTCTGAAATTAAAGTTTTATATATCCTAGCAAACCTATATAAAATATAACTAGATTGTATAATAACAGCTATAGGGATTATTAACGTAACCCCGAAAAATATATATAGAAATACATCTAAAATGAAAACAAATAGAATAATATATGGCCAAGATATTGAACCCTCTGGAAATTTATCAAGGTCAGCAACATTATTCTTAAAAATCTTCTTTACTAACCATATTGTAAATCTTGGGATAAAAAGCAACATACCTGTAAATATACTATAATCAAAAAGTAAAATTCGTGCTACAAGATAGTTAGCCTCTGAAAATCTTGATTTAAAAATTAACAGTAATATCGCAACAATTAGCGAAAACGCATAAACAAAAACAAATTGAAAAAACATCTTTTTCATATATTAACCTCATTTCTAAAAGAACTATTTATAAAAATATTTTTCCATTATAACAAATCTTAAAGCTAAAGTCAATAAATACGAAAAAAGCCCGCGAATGCGAGCTACTTTCGTGGCGGAGAAGGGGGGATTCGAACCCCCGATACGGTTGCCCGCATACACGATTTCGAGTCGTGCGCCTTCAACCACTCGGCCACCTCTCCAGTATCCCCATTATATCATAGTCATAGATTGAAATAAAGACTATTTTCCGGAATAATAGATCTGACCAGCCTGTAATTCACCCAAAAGTTGATTAACGGTTACAAAACGAAATCCACGAGATGTTAGGTTTCGTAAAATACATGGAACTGCTTCAACCGAAGTTGGGTGAATATCGTGCAATAATATAATTGAGCCAGAACGAACATTTGAAACCGCACGATTACAAACTACTGCTGAATTTCTATCTGCCCAATCGCGAGTATCAACAGACCATAAAATCGAACTCATTCCAAGATTCGAAACAACTCTTTGTACGGCTGCATTAGTTGCACCATATGGAGGCCTGAGTGTGTTAGGTTTTACACCTGTAATACCTTGTAAAATATTATTAGTTGAAGATATTTCATTTTGAACTTGTGCAGGGGATAAGCCTGGTAGAGAAGGATGAGACCAGGTATGATTCCCAATCTGGTGACCACTTTCAAAAACTCGTTTTACAATAGAAGAATATCTCTGAGCACTTGGGCCAATCATAAAGAAGGTTGCTTTTACATTATAATTTCGTAAATACCCCAAAACTCGATCAGTATAAATTCCTGGGCCGTCATCAAAAGTGATAGCAATACAATTCGGACAATTACCCGAAACAACTGGCGCTCTCGAGATAACCGGTGCAGGTTTTGGCGGTTCTGGAACATTAAAAGTTTTTCGTGCAAAGTTATTTTGTATAAATTCGTAAATTTCACTAATTTTTAGTTGAATTTGAATATCACCATAGCTAGAAGGTAAGATATCCGATCGAGAAAATGGAAAATCAATAGTTTGCTTATCTAAAATAATGAAATTCTCAAGATTATCAAAAGTCAATTCATCGAAAATATCTTTTGAATATTCTAAATTTTTACTCTTTAAAAATTCAAAAACTTTATTTTTAAAAATTTCTAAAACTTTTGGCTTAAATTTATCTTTATCTGTTAATAAACTACTTAATTTTATAATATCGCCGTTATTTTTATCAAAAGTCCAAAAAAGATTTTCATCAACTAAATTTGCTCCATGAGTGTCCTGCTTGACCGAAAGAACTAGCGAAATAAGATTATTTTGATTGTAATAAACTTGATAACTCATTTTTTCAGTCGCCGGCTTATCGAAAACCAGTTTTTTAGCATCCGCGCTAAAAGTATCATCAATTTCTTTAACTTTTTTATTGATAAAATCATTAATTTTCGAGTTTTTTGTTACTGGAATCTCCAAAAAAGCTTCTTCTTTTTTAGTTTTTCTTTCAATGAATTTTGAAGCTATTCCTTCATATTTCGAATCTTTAAAATAATATTTTGAAACTTCTTGAGAATTTTCAGTCTGAGGAATAGCTTTTTGCTGATTATTTTTGTTAATTATATAAAGAACACCACAAGAAATAACTATAATAATCAAAACCATTAACACCGCAAAAATCATTTTTTTTCGATTTCGTTGATTATTTTTAATTAATTTTTGATTTTTCTTGCTTTTTCCTTTAATCATAATTTTATTATACTACTAAAATAGAAAAAACACCAGATTTATCTGATGCTTTTTCTATGGTACACCTGGCAAGATTCGAACTTACGACCTTTGGCTCCGCAAGCCAACGCTCTATCCAGCTGAGCTACAGGTGCATATGCTACTTTTCAGTAGCTAACTTTTGAAGTTCCTCCACATTAAGTGGACATTCTTAATTTTAGCACATTTTTTTAAAAAAAACAAGATTAGAGCTTAATTTTGTGAATAATTCGATCAATCAAGTCGAATTTAACTTCTTCCATTGGCAATCGTGCACCAATAATATCAGTAATTTTCTCGCCGTCCTCTTTCGAAAAATAGATAATTGTGCTTGGTGAAAATCGTTTTTTAGGTAATAATACTATTGAATAAACACCTAGGTCTTTCCGAACACCAAAAGCACGAAATTCACCATATGAATGAAAAGTTTCTCCCATGTAAACACCATGTGTTGAAAGACTGTAAGAGATAATTTGTGCGTGATCAGCTTTTCGAAGAGTGACAACTCCAACCGCCGAAACTATAATTAAAGCAAGAAAGCTCCACGCTTGAACAATTACCGCAAAAGCACAAAAAGCCAAAACGATAACCGCAAAGCCGATATACCAAACCTTACCTTTATCGCCGATTATCAAGTCTTGTGCTTGCCAATTCACAATTTCTTGCTCCTCAGTGATTTTTTCAGCCGAAGTCTCGTTGTCTTCAACCTTTCGAACCTGCGTATATTCTTCTAACTCAAAAGGCTGAACTTCTTTAAAATCGTCTGAATCTTGAAAATTCTGAATAGGTGTTTCAGCGATATAACTTCCAGTTGGTGGAGTTTGAAACTGTGATTCGGGCAAGCCAGTCACTCGCGGAACACCACCTTGATTTTCATTATCGAAATTCATAACATTCTAATTATATCATAAGCTCTTTAAAAATTCAAAAATATTTTCAAAAGCACCGAAAAAGACAAAATCCCACCTTTTAAGTGAGATTCTCTCTTCTGGCGGAGAAGGAGGGATTCGAACCCTCGATACGTTTTACCGCATGCCGGTTTTCAAGACCGGTGCCTTCAACCACTCGGCCACCTCTCCGCAGTCCAGAATATTACCATTTTATCATATCAATTCAAAAATATCAAGCTTATTTTATTGTTGAAGTAAATAAAATGCCCAAATTTCACCAGCACCATTTTTTAGAAGGATTTCTGCAATTGAATTTAAAGTTGCACCAGTCGTTCGAATATAATACAAAATCACATAAATTTTTTATTTTTAAAGATTTTCGCCCTTTAAATGATATTATTTTTTATCTTGAATTTGAGTAGTTTTAAAATTATTAAATAGGTGATT
>CAURQO010000015.1:0-15113 GCA_963527165.1 uncultured bacterium | reverse complement strand
TGAAGTTGAAAGATCTCATTTTTTTGATTTTTGTGTACAGAAAATTGAAGAAGAATATTATTCGGGTAATTTCGAAATTATATTTATTAGTGAGGATGATGAGATTTTGAGGCGACTACTTTCAAAAAAGATTAGTTTTATACTTATTTTGCCAAATGCTCTTGATAAAAGAGTGATGCAGGATTATAAAAGTCGCGTTATATATCGCTCTGGTGAAAGTTGGTGGAATAATGTTATTGAGCCAGAAATTTGTAGTCTTCGAAAAAGAATTGAATTTTACAAAAATAATAAGTTGGTTGAGGTTTATTTAACTAATGAAAATGAATATATTTGTGATAAGGTTGATCTATGGTGATTTTTTGATTTTTTATACTATTTTTGATATAATTTAGATAGTATGAAAAGATATAATCCGATTGAAATTGAAGAAAAATGGCAAAAGAAATGGGACGAGTCAAAGCTTTATGAAGTGAAGGCGGATTCTTCGAAACAAAAAATGTATATCTCGGGAATGTTTCCATATCCAAGTGGTGCAGGACTTCACACTGGGCATGCGCGAAGTTATACGATTGTTGATTCGATTGCTCGTTTTTATCGACAGCAAGGAAAGAGTGTTTTAAACCCAATCGGTTGGGACACTTTTGGCTTGCCGGCTGAAAATTATGCGATTAAAACTGGAATTTCGCCTCAAGAAGCCACGAAAACCAATATCGAAAATTTCAAAAAACAGTTTAAGCGACTTGGAATTTCAATTGATTGGTCGCGTGAAATTAATACTTCAAGTCCAGAATATTATAAATGGACGCAGTGGATTTTTCGTGAACTCTACAAAAAAGGTTTAGCTTATCGAAAAGAGAGCTATCAGTGGTGGTGTGATAATGATAAAACAGTTCTTGCGAATGAACAGGTTGAGAATGGTTGCTGTTGGCGTTGTGGTGAAGAGGTTTCGAAAAAACAAATGACACAATGGTTTTTTAAGATTACTGCATATGCTGATGAACTTTTAGCAGATATTGACGAATTAGATTGGCCGGAAAAGATTAAAACAATGCAGCGAAATTGGATTGGAAAATCTGAGGGTGCTGAGATTGAATTTGAAATTGCTGACGGAAATGCAAAAGGTGAAAAAATTAAAGTTTTCACAACTCGACCAGATACTATTTTTGGAGTAACTTTTTTGACAATTGCACCGGAACACTCTTTGCTCGAAAAGCTTTCGAACGATTTAACGCACGAAGAAATTGATAAATATAAAAAAGAGTCGTTGAAAAAATCTGAAA
Organism: uncultured bacterium; assembly: GCA_963527165.1. GTDB lineage: Bacteria > Patescibacteriota > Saccharimonadia > Saccharimonadales > Saccharimonadaceae > Nanogingivalis. The sequence continues at coordinate 13,833 of CAURQO010000015.1, read as the reverse complement.
TTGAACGTCAAGAAAACAAAGAGAAAACAGGAATTTTTACTGGAAGTCATGCGATTAACCCTGTAAATGGCAAAAGGATTCCAATCTGGGTTAGTGATTATGTTCTTGGTGGATATGGTGAAGGTGCAGTTATGGCGGTACCAGCTCATGATGATCGAGATTATGAATTCGCTAAGAAATTTAATCTTGATATTGTCGAGGTAATTGAAAAGCCTGCAGATATAATTGACGATAACCCTTGCTATCATGGAGAGGGAGTTATGGTTAATTCGGGAGAATTTAATGGCCAAGATTCTGCTAATGTTCGCGAGCAGATTACTGATTGGCTTGAACAAAGCGGAATTGGTTGTGCGAAAACTACATATAAAATGCGCGACTGGTTGATTTCTCGTCAGCGATATTGGGGATGTCCAATTCCAATCGCTTATGATAAAGATGGGAAAGAGCATTTAGTTCCAGAAGATCAATTACCGGTATTATTGCCAAAAATTAATGATTTTAAGCCTGACGATTCAGGAAAATCTGCTTTAGCAAAAAGTGAAGAATTTATGACGGTTGAATTTGGTGGCGAAAAAATGATTCGCGAAACCGACACTATGGATGGTTATGCTTGCTCCAGCTGGTATTTATTACGTTATGCTGATCCAAAAAATTCTGAAATGGCTTGGAATCCTGAACTTGTGAATTACTGGGCGCCTGTTGATTATTATGTGGGCGGCGATCATGCGGTTGCACATTTACTTTATATTCGTTTTTGGACTCATGTTTTCAGAGATTTAGGTTTGACAAATTTTGCTGAACCTGTTAAAAAACTACTTTATCACGGATATATTAATGCTGAAGATGGTTCAAAGATGAGCAAATCAAAAGGGAATACGATTGATCCGCTCGAAGTTATTGACCAGGGCTATGGCGCTGACTCGCTTCGAACTTACGAAATGTTCATTGCGCCATATGAGATTGATGCCTCTTGGGACCCACGCGGAATCGCCGGTGTATATCGTTTCTTGAATCGTGTATGGGTTTTGGTTCAAGAATTTATAGAAAGCGAAAAAATGGAACAAAATCTTTCGAATTTTCCAGAAATTCAAAAATCACAGCACAAAGCTATTAAAAAAATCACCGAAGATTTTCATCGCGAGAGTTTGAATACTGCAGTTGCAGCTTTGATGGAGTTTGTCAATGAACTTTATAAGCTCAAACTTGAAGGTTTTTCGAATGATTGGCGATTTGTTTTGGAGGATTTATTAAAAATGCTTACACCATTTGCACCGCATATTTCTAGTGAACTTTGGATGCAGCTTGGAAATGAAGATTTTATCGAAAAATCTGGTTGGCCAAAATGGAATGAGGAATTTTTGAAATCGGATGAAATTCAATTTATCGTTCAAGTAAACGGAAAATTGCGCGGAAAAATTAAAGTTGCGGTTGGGGCTGAAAAAGATGAAATTCTCGCGCTCGCTAAAAATGAAGATAATGTTTCGAAATTTTTACAAGATAAAGAAATCGTTAAAGAAATTTTTGTGCCAAATAAATTGATTAATTTCGTGATTAAATAGCAATAATAAAATGGAAGTTTTAGGCTTCCATTTTATTATTTTTGCTGAAAATCAATTTGGTTTGCATCAACCGCAACCCAGCCGTCTTTGTCTATATTCACATCAATTTTAGTATTTTCACCAGTTGAGGTTTTTTTGAAATTCTCAATTCGGGCAATTAATTTTGGATTTTCACTATTTTGAATATAAACATCTCCTTGAATATTAAAATCCGCCTCTTTTTGCATTACACCGATTGATGAGTGATTGTTTTTTTCGGAACTATAACTCTCTGGTGTTTGGAAATATTCGTTTATCGAACTTCGAATGGCATCACCCTGCTGAAGATGGATTATGCCACCATTTTCGGAGATTTTTTTAAGGTTCGAAAAATCCATTTCGGAGTTATCTAAGCCATTTTCGCTACTTTTTTGGAATATTTCTTGTGGGTGATTTTCTTGATAATTTTTATAGACATCGTGACCAAACCAACCACCAAGTGCTCCGGCAGTCATTGCTAAAGCACCAAACTGTTTTAGTTTTTTTCTACTAATTTTTATTATTTCTTTATCTTGATTTTGATAATTTTTGTTTTGATATTTTTCCATAACAATTTTATTATAGCATAAAAGGAATAAAAAGTCAATATATTATACATAAAATGCTTGCTTTATCTTGAATTTTAAGGTATAATTGAATCTGAAGGAAAATAATAAACCTAAGGAGAAACTTTAAATGGCACAGCCAAAGAAACAGAGTAGTCCTCGAAAGACTGGTTTGCGACGCAGCCACTTGCGATTGGATTTAGCTCGTCGAGTTAATAAAAAATCACCAGTAAAAGTTTATACAACTAAAAAACAATCTGGTAAAGCTTTGAACAAGCAACTCGAAGAAAATAAAACGCTAGCTGCTTAATTTGCTGGCGTTTTAATTTTTATTTGACAAAAACTAATAATATTTAATAATAGGAAAGAACCTTACGAAAAATGGCATCAAATAGACATTTAGGAAGGATTGTTGTTCTTCAAACACTTTACGAATATGAATTTCGCTCGCAGGCACAAGATCGATCTGTTGATTTAGCGGAAATCATTTTTCGAAATATGAAACAATACGAAGAAGTGATTGGCGATAAGCAATTCGTTCAAGATTTATTAAACGGGATTATTGAAAAACAGGTTGAACTTGATACGAAGCTTCAACCAATGGCGCCAGAATGGCCAATTTCGCAAATTTCACGAATTGACCGAAATGTTTTGAGAATAGGACTTTATGAATTGTTATATTCTCAAAAAACAGTTCCGCCAAAGGTTGCGATTAACGAATCGGTTGAGCTTGCGAAATCGTTTGGTTCCGATAATTCAAGTAAGTTTATAAATGGCGTTTTAGGAACGGCATATAAGCTTTTTGTGGAGGAACAAGATGGCGAACAAGAAGGTTGAGAATTTTCGAAAATATTTTCATAGAACTCGCCTTGCTTCAATTCAGGAGATTGTTCGGGAGCCAACCGCTGGTGGGGTGATTTTTCGACGTAACCAAAAAAATGAAGTAGAAATTTTGCTGATCCAAGATTCAAAAGATCGCTGGACAATTCCGAAAGGTCATATTGAAGAAGGTGAAACAGCGCAAGAAACAGCTCGTCGTGAAATTGGTGAAGAAGCTGGATTGCACGATGTTAAGATTATTGGCTGGCTTGGAAAGATTAATTTTCGCTATCGCCGAATTGATAAGCTTGTTTTAATGACAACGCAAGTTTTTTTGGTTAAAGCACTTGGCGACACTAATGCTATTCAAAAAGAAGATTGGATGAATGGAATTCGGTGGTTTAGTTTTGCGGACGCTTTGGATGAAATTGAATATGAAGATATAGGGAAGCTCATTTTGCTTGCAATGAAAAAAATTAGACAGGAGAATTTATAATGAGCGGAATTTTACTAACACCATATCACGACTGGGCAAAAGAAAAGCTCGGTTATGATTTTGATAATATTGATCTGTTGGTTACAGCTTTAACTCACCGCAGTTATTTGAATGAACATAAAAAATCAGCTAATGAGCATAATGAGCGGCTTGAATTTTTGGGTGATGCAGTTTTAGAGCTTGTTACAACTGATTTTCTTTTTTCGAATTATGATAAGCCAGAAGGAATTTTAACAGCTTGGCGTTCAGCACTTGTGCGAACGGAAAGTATCGGTGCAGCTGGTGAGCGGCTTGGTTATGAAAAATTAATTCGAATGAGCCGTGGCGAGAAGCAAGGTTCGGCGCGCGCCCGTCAGCAAATTTTGGCTAATGCCTTCGAAGCTACAACTGGGGCGATTTACCTTGATAAGGGCTATGAAGCTGCAAAAAAATACATTACAGATAATATTTTAAGCACTTTACCACAAATTTTAGAGGAAGAATCTTGGCGTGATCCAAAGAGTTATTTGCAGGAAATTTCACAAGCCCAAGATGGATTTACGCCAATCTATAAGGTTTTGAATGAAGACGGTCCAGATCACGATAAAATTTTCACATTAGGTGTTTTTGTTGGTGATAAAAAAATGGGCGAAGGTGAAGGTCCAAGTAAACAAATTGCCCAACAAGAAGCTGCTCGTGAGGCAATTCGGAAATATAAAAATAATGAAAAGATATGATTTATGAATAATTTCGAAAGTAATTTTGGTAAAAATGAATTTCTTAATACAAGGGAGATATTCAAAGAATCGGAGCCAAAAGTTATTTCAACATTTACTCCAGAAAATGCAAATGAAGCAAAGCTTGAATTCCTTGAAAATAATAATCTTTCTCATCCAAATAATGAATATGAAAAATTAAATAGTAGTGAAATTAAAAATCTTTACCAAAATATTTCGAATGTAATTTTAGCAGTTGAAAATGATAATTCACTTGGTGAGATTGAACGAGAAATGTATAATACTCAACTTGAAACGAGAATTAAAACTGTTAAAATGCTTGAAGCGGCTTATAATTTTCGAAAAGCTGAAAGCTTAGCAGATAAGCAAAAAGCCCAAGAAGAATTTATGAAAAACAATATTGAAGTTTATGGTGAGCCAGACTTTGAAACATTTAATTCTTTACTTTCAGATAAAATTGTAAAAATTGATGCTTTAAAGCTTGATAAAAAAGGTGAAAAAATCCGTTCAGAGTTTTATGAACTAATTGAGAAGGATGAAAATTTAAGTCAAGACATAAAAAGATTTAAGCCGAGCGATGAAGTTTTTCACAATTTTGGTGAGATTATCAAAGACTTATATTCAAAACAATTAGAACTTATTCCGAAAAAAGATGATGATAGATATTCAGCGGATGAGATTTTTGATGTTTTCGAAAATATTTTGAAAGATTTCGAAAATGATGGATTTTCGGAATTTAATGTTGAATGGAAAGATTCTGGTGCTATTGCAGTTTCAGCAAAAGACAAGAAAATTTTTATTCCTAAAAATCGAAAGCCAGTTTCAAAAAAAGAGCTTGAAGGTTTGGTTGTTCATGAAATTGGAACACACTATATGCGTGCTCAAATGGGTGAGGCTTATGACAATCAAGCCTTGAGAACTGGGCTTGATGGATATATGAATACTGAAGAAGGAATTGCTCGTGCTATGGAAATGGCTGTAAAAGGTGATTATCAAGAAGCGGGTGTTCAGCATTATTTGACGGCAGGTTTTGCTTATTTTAATAATATGAGCTTTCGTAAAGCTTTCGAAGCTAATTGGAGAATGGGCATTTTAGATGGAAAAAATAATTTTTCGGAAGAGAATATTTCTAAAAAACGTCAAATTGCCTATCGAAATACGCAGAGGATTTTTCGTGGAACTAATGAATTGCCTTGGTTTAAAGATTTAAGTTATTTTAACGGCGGTCAAGAAATTTGGAAATATATTGAAGAGAATATTAATTCACCGACATTGATTGATGATTTTTTGCTTGGCGGGAAGAATAATCTACATAATTTAGATCAGCAAAGGCAGATCTATGAACTTAAAGTTGGTAAGAAATAATTTGACAAAAATTAGATAACGTGGTAAAATTTAGATAATTTTAAATAATAAATTCGGCGAGGAGTGATTCTTTTATGGAAGAAAAAGTGATTTTTGGAACTTTTGAAGATGTGACTTTTACTGATGTTTCAGGAGAAAAAATCCCGGAAGTTAAAACTATCGCTAAAATTGATACAGGAGCTTTTTCAGGAGTCATTCATGCTGAAAATATTTTCGAAAAAGATGGTATTTTAGGTTTTGATTTATTTGGTGATGAAAAACTTCATTTTGAAACGCGATATTTTAGGTTTCGAAATGTTCGAAACACTCACGGTGGTGTGAAAAAGCGTTTTTTGGTGAAATTTGGAATTTTGATTGAAGGTAAAAGATTTGAAGCATTATTTGGGCTAGATAATCGTTCAAAAATGAAATTTGAAATGCTGATTGGTCGCGCGTTTTTGATTAAAAATGATGTCTTGGTTGATTCGTGCCGAAAAATTAATCTCGATGAAGAATGGAAACAGATGGGAGAAAAACAATAATGAGAATTGCAATTTTATCAAACGGTCCAGGAAATTATTCAACAAAACGCTTGCGAGAAGAGGCAGAAAGTCGCGGTCATGAAGTTGAGGTTATTGCTTATGGAAAATGTTATGTTTCGATTGATGAAAAAAATCCAAAAGTGATGTATGATGGCGAAAATATTGGCAAATTTGATGCATTTATTCCGCGAATTGCAAGCCATATGACCGAATATGGAACGTCTGTTGTTCGTCAACTTGAGGCGGCGTATCCACGAGCATTTTTTATGAATCGTTCGATTGCAATTATGCGTGCGCGAGATAAGTTACGTTCAACCCAAATTATGGCAAAATATGGGGTTTCAATTCCTAAAACAGTTTTTTCTCGAAATTCAAATGATATTGATGATTTGCTGGAAGAAATTGGTGGAACGCCTGCGATTATTAAGCTCGCTCGAGGAACGCACGGCAATGGGGTTGTTTTAGCTGAAACTAAAAAGGCTGCAAAATCAGTGCTTCAAGCGTTTTATTTGACGAATTCTGATGGAACTAACGTACTTCTTCAAGAATTTATTAAAGAATCGGCAGGAACGGATATTCGTGCTTTTGTGGTTGGTTCGCAAGTAGTAGCAAGTATGAAACGTCAAAGTTTGGATGATGATTTTCGTTCAAATTTGCATAAAGGTGGTTTAGGTGAGCCGATCAAACTTACACCAGAAGAAAAACGAATGGCTGTTCGTGCAGCAAAGGCGATGGGATTGACGATCGCTGGCGTAGATTTGATGCGTTCAGCACGTGGTCCGCTTGTTTTAGAAGTCAATGCAAGCCCAGGTTTTGGAATTGAGAAAGTGACATATCGCGATGTTGCGGGCAAAATCATCGATTATATCGAGCGAAATGCAAAACGCGGCAATAAAAAAGATAAAATTGGAGCATAAAAATTAAAAAAAGCGCAATTCATTTTGCGCTTTTAAAGTTGATTTTGACTTCAAACTTATCATAATTTTTAAATATTTCGATATTTTTGAACTCAATATTATCGTTGGCGGATATTTCTTTAAGGTTTTCTTTGGTTTTTTTAGCTTCATTCTCGTTCGAAAATTCTAAAGTTGCAGAATTATTTACGATTTTTTGCAAAATTTTAGTTTTAAGTGAAGTTAATTCCTCTCTATGAATCCCTTCTATTGTAGGGTTAATTATAAAAAACCAAAATAATGAGAGAATTAGAGTAATAATAACCATTACGCCAATGTATTCACCACCATATCTTTGCCAGTCAAGTTTGATTTCTGCCCATTTTTCTTTCGAAGCCATATTATTCACCTCCAAATGTACGTCTAAGACTTTTATTATAATATAATATTTTTACAAAAAAGTCAATATTTTAATAAAAGTCCTTGCATTTATTTTTATTTTTTGGTAAAATAATAAAGCTATAAAAGTTAATAAAAGGGAAATAATCTAAATGCTAGCAATCAGATTACAGCGATTAGGTCGTAAAGGTTATCCTGTTTATCGCGTAGCGGTTCAGGAAGCGCATCGGCATCCGTCGAGTGGGCGCGTAGTTAGCTATGTTGGTTCATATAACCCACATACGAAAGAAGCCAAGATTGAAAAAGAATTGGCTGAAAAATATCTTTATAACGGCGCTCAGCCAACTCCACGAGTTGTAAAACTTTTGGAAGATGCAGGAATTAAAATGCCAAAATGGGTTAAAAAACCTGCACAAAAAACTCGTGCGATTAAAAATGTTGAAAAACTTCGCCGCAACCAACCAAAAGAAGAAGTTTCAGAAGAAGCTTAATTCTAAAAAATCACTTTTCATTTTGAAAGGTGATTTTTTTAAAAAAGAAAAAAGTCAATCATAGGACTGACTTAATTATCTATTGATATTGATAGTAGTACTATCGCCACTTTTGTCAAGCGTATAATCTATCTCTAGGTTGTTAAGAATATCTATATATTCTTTTAGTTGATTATTATTGACGGTAAATGAATCACCCTTTTTTATAATTTCATCTTTTATATTAATATCATTAATTGTTCTTGAATCTATTACTAAAGCTTTATAGGTATAGAATATAAAAGAAATAATAAGCAATATAAACAATAGGGATGGTTTACTGCCTTGTTTATTGTTTTGCATAAATGTACCTCCAAATATAGAATATATAAATAATAACAATTTTAATTTATTTTGTCAATTTTTTACTGAAATGTTAGAACTTTCTCTTTCGATAAAAAGAAAAGTCAGCAAATATTTGCTGACTTATTTGTTAGAGCGATCAATCTTGACGGTAGTTTTGTCACCATCTTTAGATGTTGTATAATTAAGATTTAAGTCTTCTAAAACATTTGTATAGTCAGATAAATCTTTATTATCTATCAAAAACTCATCCCCTTTTTTGATAATTTCTTCTTTAATTTTATCTTTAGGCTTCATATTAAGATATAATGCAGAGCCTAATAGGGTAACTGAGAATAATGATAGTATTACAAAGAGCCCTAAACACCCTCCAAACATACTATGGTCACTGCTATTTTTACTCATAAAAGTACCTCCAAAATAGAATATATAAATAATAACACTTTTAATTTATTTTGTCAATTATTTGATAAAAATTTGAAAATTTGATAAAATATAAACATAAGAATAATCTAAAAGGAAAAGTGGTGGAAAATTATTTCGAAAAAATCAACCGGCGGCGAATTGGTCAAAATATTGAAGATGTTAGTGAGTTTTATAAAGCGATTGAGCGTGCAAATTTAACTAAAAAACTATCTCCAGAACGCCCTTATGTCTATTTTACAATGGAAGTTTATGATAAAAGCAATGGTATTAAAGGTGGCGGTGGGCTTGGCGTTTTGGCGGCAGATACGCGAAGGGTGGCTGAAAAGCTTGAAATCCCATTTGTTTGCGTAACGCCGTTTTATCGAAGAGAGCTTCATCAGTCAATCCATAATCTTGACCAACGGGAAGAATTTATTTCAGTAAATCCTGAGGAGTTTGGCTTTGAATATCTTGATGATGTTGAAATTTACACCGAAAATATGCCGCCAGCACGCCTAAATATTTTTCAAAAAAATCTTGGTTCAACGCGATTTTTGACAATGGGAGAAAGTAATTTTGGTGAACTCTATGCTGGTGACGGATCTGGTGATCATCGGCTTTATCAAGAAGTTTCGCTTGGTTTTGGTGGCTATAAAGCACTGAAAATGGTTGGATTAAAGCCTTCAGTTATTCAGTTGAATGAGACTGCCACGATTTTTGCGGCTGTTGCTCGGCTTGATGAGCTCGTTCGAAATGGAATGAACCTTTATGAGGCTATCGTCTATGTTCGAAAACATACACTCTACACAAATCACACTTTAGTTCAAGCGGCAGAAAGTGAATTTTCTTTCGACCAATTTAATCGAATTGTAATGCCAAATATTGAATCTTCGGCTCTAAAAACTTGGATTTCAGGATTATTTAGAGAAGGGCGATTAAAGCTTTCAACCTTAACAATTGAACTTGCTGAGGCAAAAAATGGTGTCTCGCGGCTCCATGCAAATGTAGCAGATTATCATGATATTAATGGTGATAAAATTAAATTTAAAGCTGTAACAAATGGAATTGATCTGCCGACTTGGGTTCTGCCTGATATCTTAGGGGATTTTCGAAAAAAAGAGATTTTTGATAAATTTGATTTACCAACAGAGAACTATAAAGAAAATTTGGTAAGAATTTCAGCGAATAATATTCGAGATTTTCGAAAACTTGGCCGAAGAAAATTAAACGATATTTTGAAACACAGAAAAGATCAATATGGTAAGATTGTTCAAATTCCAGAAGATGTCATGCTTTTTGATTTTAAGCGGCGATTTGTCTCGTATAAGAGGCCTTGGATGCCTTTCGAAAATATGGAAGAGTTCCGCCGAATTTTGCGTGAAAACAATGCGCATTATATTTTGGCAGGAAAAGTTCATCAAGGCGATGTTGAAATGCGCGCAACTTTAAATTCGGTGCTTTCAAAAATTGAATCTGATGATTTTTTACGTGAGCGAGTTCATTTTATTCAAGATTATGATGAAGAATTAGGCTTGGCTTTGGCGGTTGGCTCAGATGTGGCAATTAACGTGCCGATTGTTGGGCTTGAAGCTTGTGGAACTTCGTTTATGAAGGATTTGGCAAATTTAAAACTTTTGATTTCTACGAATGATGGTGGTGTTGCGGATATTTCGCCTACACCTTGTTTGGAGGTTAGCGGTGTAAATTATAGTGATGAATTAAGGTCTTTGTATCTTCAAATGAATCGTGCTGGGCAGATTTTTAAAGATGATTATCTTTTGGAAAAACAAGTTCAAAAACAGCTTCAAGGATATATTCCAGTAGTTTCAGGCTCCCGAATGATGAAAGATTATTTACGACTGATTTTTGGAAAATAGTAATTTTAAAACCCGCAATTTGGCGGGTTTTAAACGATAATTATTCCTGGTATGTACTTCTAAGTAAAATATACTTCAGAAATAGTGGATCATTTTTGCTAACGCGCAAAACTCTTTTAGTTGAAATTTCTGAATTATCTTCCACCCGAGTTGCGAGATCTGAAGATTTCAGCGGGTGTTTTCCAGAAAAACCAATAGGCTTAGTGATTATGATACGGTTTTCTGGTAAAATTTCTTTAATTTCAGCGATAGTTATACAAGCGTTTCCGTTTGATTTTTTACTATACAAAACTTGAACAATTTCGTTTTTCTTAAATTTCATAGATCAACCTTTCTAATTTATCGTGCAGAATATAAGCCGCCAATGATTTTTGTAGCTTTTTTGCGTTTAAATTCTTTTGCGTGCTTTTCTGCAGAACCGAATCTTTCTGTATAAAGGATTGTTTCTTTTTGCGATAAATGTCGAACTAATTCTTTTGGAATCAAAATTCGATGTTCCTTATGCTTAATATCCGGTTGCAGATTCTTCAAATTAAATTCATCATCGTGGAATTTTAGCCAAATTTGACGATTTTGTTCATCTCCTTTTTTGAGAAAGATTAGCTTATTTGAAAGCCACTCGGTGATGACTTCGAAAACCGGTGATTCTGCCAATTAGGATTCCGTCGATACTTGCATATTGCGGATCAACATATTCGGGCCGTGTAATCACGACTAATTGATTCTTATGAAACATTACAATGTACCTCCAATTTAAAGCCTTTCGGCTATAGGATTTTACTATAATAACATAAAAGATATAAAAAGTCAAATTAAAAGCCCTCGAAAATTTTCGAGGGTAAATGGGCAGCAGTTTCTATCTCTCTTCAGCTGAGTCCCAATGTGGAACTCTATTTAAGGAAGATGAAGTTGTTTTTTGCTGCGATTGTTGTGGCCAAACTCTTATTTGGTCACCAGTTAATGTGCGCACTGTATTTTCTGCCATACAATGTTCCTCCTTTTTAAGTCCGTGGACTGATTTTTATATAATATCATTGTTTTTTGAAAAAGTCAATAGATTTTATGAAAATTGGCAAAAGTTTCGAAAATGTGCTAAAATAATAGTTAATTATGGCTACAATGAAAGAACTACGCGAAGAGCGATTAAGAAAATTAGAAGAAATTAAAAATCTCGGCTTAAATCCGTATCCGGCTAAAACTGAACGCACTGCAATGGCAGGTGAGATTGTGAATAATTTCGAAAAAATGGAAGGTCAAGAAGTTAAAATTGCTGGGCGAATTGCTGGAATTCGCAAATTTGGTAAGTTGGCATTTATTGTTTTACGTGATTTTTCAGGTAAGATTCAGCTTTTTATTACTGCGCAAAATTTGGCAGAAACTTCTGCGGAAAATAATTTGATTGGTTTAAAAAATTTGAATTTATTGGATACTGGCGATTTCGTCCAGGCAAATGGAAAAGTGATTCGTTCGAAAACTGGCGAAATATCGATTGAAACTTGTGAACTGAAATTGCTTTCAAAATCTCTTCGACCAATGCCAACTGAGCAAGACGGATTTACGAATAAGGAAGAACGTTTTCGCCGGCGCTATGTTGATATGAATGTGAATTTAGATGTACGTGATCGTTTCGTGCGTCGTTCGAAATTTTGGCAAGCTACACGCGACTTTTTGAATAATCGTGGATTTTTCGAAATTAATATTCCAGTGCTTGAGCACACTACTGGTGGAGCAGATGCCAATCCGTTCGTGACACATATGGATGCGCTTGATGACGCTCAATTTTATTTGCGAATCAGCCATGAATTACCTTTGAAACGATTACTAGGTGCTGGCTTTGAACGAGTTTATGATCTTGGCCCACGTTTTCGAAACGAGAATTATTCAGATGAACATTTGCCTGAGCACGTTGCAATGGAATGGTATGCAGCTTATTGGGATTGGCGCGACGGTTTGAAATTTCAAGAAGAAATGTTTAAATATGTTTTGCAAGAAACTTTCGGAACTTTACAATTTAAGCTTGGTAATTTTAATGTTGATCTTTCAAAAAAGTGGGAAGAGTGGGATTACGCTGAAACAATTGAAAAGCGTTATGGATTAAATCCTTACACTTGTTCGCTCGATGAAGTTAAAAATGCACTAAAAGCAAATGGTTTAGAAGTTGAACAAACTGAAAACAAAGCTCGCGGAATCGATAAGCTTTGGAAAAATATTAGAAAAGATGTCGCAGGGCCAATTTGGCTGGTCAATACGCCAACTTTCATTTCGCCACTCGCGAAGACTCACACTGATAAACCAGAGATGACTCAGCGTGCACAAGTGGTGATTGCGGGGTCGGAATTATGTAATCTGTTTAGCGAATTGAATGACCCAATTGATCAGTTAAACCGATTTGTTGAACAGCAAAAAATGCGTGATGATGGCGACGATGAGGCGATGATGCTTGATATTGATTATATTGAAATGCTTGAATATGGAATGCCACCGGCTTGTGGGATGGGTTATTCCGAGCGTGTTTTCTGGATTTTTGAAGGAGTTACTGCGCGTGAAGGTGTGCCTTTCCCACAATTAAAACATGAAATCTCAGAAATTACGAAAGATATTTACCCAGAGTTAAGTCTCTAGTATATTGACTTTTTAAGAAATATGATAAAATAATGTACGAATTGAGCTTTTTGAAAGTTCTAACTCGTACATTTTATTCTTCGAAAGCTAAAAAACTTTTTTTGAAATTTGCTTTTTGGCGCTGAGTCTATAAAAAAATATGGATTCGGTGCTGAAAAGCAAAAATAGAAAAAAGGAGTTCATAATTATGACCAATATTGAAATCTTCAATCTTACACAGCATACGATTAATATTGTAGATGAAGACAATGTGACTATATTAAAATTTGTATCAGAATGTTATAGTCCTAAAATAGAGATCGAGATCTTCAGCAATGGAGCACTTGGAGGGGTTCCAATGTCGAAGGTTGAATCTATTGAAATAAGAGATTTACCGCCCTCCAAGGTTGGTATACTCTATATTGTAGATTTTGATATTGTGTATATCGCAAGAGTTGAAGGCCGGATAATTTCTGATTTATTGATAGTTGGTGAATCTGCATACGATGAAGATGGTGTTTTATCGGATATTGTAGTTTGAGCTTTTTTGAATAATTTTTGGCTTTCGAAAAATCCTTAAACCTCGCAAAAAAATGTGGAGTTTTCTTTTTTTGAAAAAACTTTAAAAAAAGTGTTGACATTGTAAAAAAAATTAGTTAAAATGGTAAAGCGTTAAACGAATGAGACTATAAAAACAGAGTTTAACTGATACTTTAACAATTTAATTGTGCAAATTTATCGTCAGTCTATTTTATAGATTATCAA